>CAXTNU010000153.1:0-8604 GCA_964245595.1 uncultured bacterium
CCAGCCGGTTGGGCAGCGGCACGCCGTCCGCGTCGACCCCGTCGACCCCGCACAGGCGCGCCACCGCGCGCTCGACGCTGACCGTCGAGTGGCGGGCGATGAAGGCGGCGATCGGGTCGACGATCGCGGAGGCGAGCCGGCGCGCGCGGGCGACGGCCTCGTGGTCGAGCCGCAGTTCCATAGGTCGCTGGGTACGGTTCGGGCCGCCCCCGGCGGTTCCGCCAAGGAAGCCCGGCTCAGCGCGGGGCGGCCCAGCTCGGCATGCTCGCCGCCGGCAAGGCCGAGGCGGCGTACTCCGCCAGCAGCCGGTCGAACTCCGCCGGGTCGGCCGGCGCGTGCCGGGCCCGTTCGAGGGCCGCGTGGACCCGGGCGACCAGGCTGGCGGGGTCCCCGCCGACCGGGCCCGGCGACGCGTGGTGGCGCAAGCCGGGGCTGAGAAACGCCGCGACGGCGGTGCGCGTCTGGGCAGTGATCGCGAGCGGCAGGCGGAGGCGCTCGATGCAGCGCTCGACCACGGGCTCCCAATCAGCCAGCAGCTCGTCGTAGGAGAGAAAGACGCGCGGCAGCTCGCGCGTGTCGCGCTCGGCCACCAGGTTGTTTTTCAGCCACATCGCGTGCGACTGCCCGGGGCTCAGGCCGTCGCGCTGCTCCAGCGAGGCCGCGACCTCATCGGGATTGCGCACGATGTGCACGGCGACCGGTCGAAGCTCGCAGACCGCCGCGGCGGCGAGCCAGTACGGCAGCAGGGCGCTGATGCGCGGCTCCTTCACCACGAGCGGTCCGCCAGGCGCGAACGACGAGCGCAGCAAGTCCGCCGCTTCCTGCACGAACGGGTCGTGCGCGACGGCCGGCGGCGAGGTCCGCCGGCTAGGCCGGGGGTCGAACCACGACGAGGCGCGCGCGTCGAGGAAGTGCTCGTTGGCGTGCATGATCGCGGCGGGTTCCCAGTACCCGGTCGGGTTGCCGACGTTGGGCGGCAGCACGTCGAGCGGAAGCGCCGCCCCGCACAGACCGAGCACGCGCGCCAGCGCGGAACTGCCGCTGCGTCCCATGCCGACCACGTACACCACGGCTCGCATCCTGGTGCCTTCCTTACCCGGGCGAACGGCTCCCGGAGGCGAGCGGCGGCGTGGTGCGGGCTAGTAGATGCTGACGAAGGGGCGCTGCGCGGCGTGCGCCTCTTCGAGGATGCTCATCCAGGCGATGTTGTACCAGCGCGGGTTCGTCAGCCAGCCCACGTCGTCCAGCGGGAGCTTGGCGAGCATGTCGTCGATCGACTCCAGCACCGTCACCGCCGGGGTGAAGCCCAGCCGCTGGGTCAGCTTGAGGTTGGACATGCGGTAGTCGCGCACCAGCTTGGGCAGCGGCGCCTCTTCGAGCGTGACGTGGCGGCCGCGCAGCGAGAGCGAGCCGGCGACGAGCATCGCGAGCTGGCGCACCTGGTAGTTCTCCTGCATCACGTTGAACAGCTCGCCGCGCACCGCGTCCAGCGGCGCGTTCAGGCAGGCGACGTGCGCGCGCGCGACGTCGCTCACGTCGACCAGCGGGCGCCACTGCCAGCCGCCGCCGTGCAGGTACAGCTTGCCGACCGTGACGGCGTCCTTGAGGAAGGTGTTCACCACCAGGTCGAAGCGCATGCGGGGCGACCAGCCGTAGACGGTGCCCTGGCGCAAGATCGTCGGCGCGAAGTCGGCGTCGCTCAGCCGCTGCAGCGCCTCCTCGCCGAACTTCTTCGATTTCGAGTACGCGCCGCGCGGCTGGACCGGGGTCTGCTCGTCGAACATCCCCGGCCCGATCCCGTCGTAGAGCGAAGCCGACGAACCGAACACGAAGCGCTTCACGCCGCGCCGCTTGCAGACGGCGCCCAGCCGCTCGGTCGCGACCGCGTTCATCTGCCAGTTCGCGTCGGGGTTGTACTCGGCGGTCGGGTCGTTCGAGAGCCCGGCCAGGTGCGAGACGCCGTCGACGTCGTCGAGCCACGCCTCGTCGAGCGCGCGGACGTCGCCCGCGACGAAGCTCAGCCGCCCCTCGCTGCGCTCGGCGAGCGCGTGCAATTGCGCGGCGCCGAAGAAGAACCGGTCGACCACCCGCACCCGGTCGCCGCGCTCGAGCAGCTGGCGGCACAGCTCGAGGCCGATGTAGCCGCCGCCGCCGGTGACGAGGACGTGCACGCGCTAGACGGCGGCGCGCGCGCGTCGCGCGGCCAGGAACTCGTCGAGCGCGGCGTCCCAGCCCGGCATCGGCACGATGCCGGCGCGCGCGAAGGTCGTGTTGTCCAGCGGCGAGTACAGCGGCCGCCGGGTGGGATTGCCGAACGAGGCGTAGGTGGTCGGCGCGAGCGGCGCGCCGCCCAGGCCGGCCTTCGCGAACGCCACCTTGACGAAGTCGTACCAGCTCGTCGCGCCGGCGTTGGTGACGTGGTGCGTGCCGTACGCGCGCCGGTCGACGACGTCGCGCAGCGCGCGCGCCACGTGCGGCGCGTACGAGGGCGAGAACACCATGTCGGCCACCATCGTGGTCGGCTCGCCGCGCTCGGCCTGGGCCAGCACCTTGTCGATCAGCGTGTAGCCCTTGCTCGAGGTGCCGAGCGTCCCGAACACGCCCGAGGTGCGGATGATGTGGTGGCGCTCGCCGTGGCGGCGCACGAGCAGCTCGCCGGCCAGCTTGGAGGCGCCGTAGGCGGTGAGCGGGTTGGGCGCGTCGTCCTCGCGGTACGCCCGCCCGAGCCTGCCGTCGAACACGTAGTCGGTGCTGACCGTCGCGAACGCGATGCCGCGCCGCGCGCAGGCCGCGGCCGCCGCATTGACCGCCAGCGCGTTGATCGCGAACGCCGGGCCGGGATCGCGCTCGCAGGCGTCGACGTTGTGGAAGGCCGAGCAGTTGATCAGCACTTCCGGCCGCGCGCGCTCGAGGAACGCTTCGAGCGCGACCCGGTCCTCGAATCGCAGCTCGGCGTGCGGAGGCGACTCGACCGCGCGGCCCGCGAAGACCTCGCGCAGGGCCGAGCCGAGCTGACCCGACCCGCCGACGATCGCGACGCGCTCGATCACGTGCTCTGCAGCCCCTTCATCCGGTCCTCGGCGACGAGCTGCGCCGCGCGGTAGAGCGACTCGAACTGCCCGGCGTCGGTCCACCAGCCCTTGAGCTCGTCGTAATGGCAGTCGCCCGCCGCGATGTACGCGTTGTTGACGTCGGTGATCTCCAGCTCGCCGCGCGCGGAGGGCTTGAGCTCGCGCGCGTAATCGAACACGCGGTTGTCGTACATGTAGATGCCGGTCACCGCGAAGTTGCTCTTGGGCGCCTTGGGCTTTTCGGCGATGCCGACGATCTTGTCGCCGTCGAAGCTCGCGACGCCGAAGCGCTCGGGATCGTCGACCTGCTTGAGCAGCAGCCGGCAGCCCGAAGGCTGGGCCTCGAACTTGCGGACGTAGGGCGTGATGTCTTCCTGTATGATGTTGTCGCCCAGGACGACGACGGCCCGGTCGCCCCCGACGAAGTGCTCGCACAGCTTGAGCGCGTCGGCGATCCCGCCTTCGCCTTCTTGATAGGTGTAGGCGATGTGGGGCAGGCCGAACTCGCGCCCGTTGCCCAGCAGGCGCAGGAAGTCGCCCGCGCTGTTGCCGCCGGTCACGATCATGATCTCGTCGATTCCCGCGTTGCACAGGGTCTGCAGCGGATAGTAGATCATCGGCCGGTCGTAGATCGGCAAGAGGTGCTTGTTGGTGACCTTCGTCAGCGGCCGCAGCCGCGACCCCAGGCCGCCGGCCAGGATGATGCCCTTCACGTTGCGTTTCGTTCCGTTCTGTCGTTCGTCGTTTAGCGGTGGGCGTATTGGCGCTCGTAGTACGCGGCGAACTCGCCCGACTTGATCGGGCGCCACCACGTCTCGCGCTCGCGGTACCAGGCCACCGTCGCGGCGAGGCCTTCGTCGAACGGCGTGCGCGGCGCCCAGCCCAGCGCGCCCGCTTTGGCCGAGTCGAGCGCGTAGCGGCGGTCGTGGCCCTCGCGGTCCGCGACGTGGCGCACGCTGGTCTCGAAAGCGCGCCCGGTGAGTTCCAGCAGGCGGCGGGTGATCTCGAGGTTGGTCCGGCTGTTGCCCCCGCCGAGGTTGTAGACGTCGCCGGTCGTGCCTTGCTCGAGCACGTGCAGGATGCCGCGCGCGTGGTCGTCGACGTAGAGCCAGTCGCGGACCTGCAGCCCGTCGCCGTAGACCGGCACCTGCTCGCCGTCGAGCAGGTTGGTGACGAACAGCGGGATCAGCTTCTCGGGGTACTGGTAGGGCCCGTAGGTGTTCGAGCCGCGCGTGATCAGGACCGGGCTGCCGTAGGTGGTGTGGTAGGCCAGCACCTGGAGGTCGCCCCCGGCCTTGGAGGCGGCGTACGGGCTGCGCGGGCGGATCGGGTCGGCCTCGGTCGAGGCGCCCGCGTGGACGTGCCCGTAGACCTCGTCGGTCGAGACTTGCAGGTAGCGCCCGATCCCGTGCCGCCGGACCGCTTCGAGCAGGACGTGGGTGCCCAGCACGTCGGTCCGGATGAACGCCTCGGGGTCGAGGATCGAGCGGTCGACGTGGCTCTCGGCGGCGAAGTTGACGATCGCGTCGACCCCGGCGCCGACCGCTTCGTCGACCGCCGCGGCGTCGGCGATGTCGCCCACCACGCAGCGGTAGCGCGGGTCGTCCGCGACCTCGGCCACGTTGGCGTGGTTGCCCGCGTAGGTGAGCGCGTCGAGCACGGTCACCGCGACGTCGGGCCGCTCGCGCAGGACGATCCGGACGAACGCCGAGCCGATGAATCCCAGCCCGCCCGTGACGAGCCACCGCCGCTGTGCCATGACGGCCCGCGATGTTCGGCTAGGTTCGGACAGGTTCCCGTTCCGCGGGAACGGCGCGCATGGCGGTGGCGAAGGCCTCGTCGAACCGGCCCGCCTCGTCGGCGAGCGCGCCCGCGTAGAGAGCTCAGTAGACCGAGCGCGCGACGTGGCAGTCGTGGCGGGCCTCGAACCAGACCCGGTCGCCGTAGACGAGCGCCTGGCTGTCCCCGATGACGTAGATGGACCGCGGGCGCATCACCGACATGCCCGCTCCTTCGCAGGCCGGCCGGCCGCTCGCCTCCCGCAAGCGTCAAGAGACGTCGGAAACTTCCGCCGCCGCGGGCGGTATCAGCGAGTACAACGATGGCTGTCTCCACAGTCCCCGAGCTCACGGACGAGCGGCTCGTCCAAGCGGTCCTCGACGGCGACCGCGACGCTTTCGGCCACTTGGTCGAGCGGTACAAGCGCGGCATCGCGTCCTTCATCGGGGCCAGCGTCCGCCAGCCCTCGGACGTCGCCGACCTCACGCAGGAGACGTTCCTGCGGGCGTACGCGCACCTCGGGACCTTCAATCCCGACCTGGGCCGCTTCTCGACCTGGCTCTACCACATCGCGCGCAACGTGGTGCGGACGTTCCTGGGCCGCTCCCAGAAGCGCCCGGTCCAGGCGGAGCTGGCCGAGGACCAGACGCTCGAGAACATCCTGCCGGACGTCTCCCGGGACGCCGACCCCGCCGGAGGGGTACTGCGCGCCGAGGCCGAGGCCGAGGTCCGGGCGGCGCTCGCCGAGCTGCCGGAGCGGACCCGCACCGTGCTCGCGCTGCGCTTCTACGACAACATGGACTACCAGACGATCGCCACCACGATGGGGCTGTCGCTGGGCAACGTCAAGACGCTGATCCACCGCGGCAAGCTGGCCCTGGCGCACAAGCTGCGCGAGCGGGAAGCGCAGGCCGAGGGAAAGTGCGCGACGCGGACGTTCCGCGCGCTCGGGGGCCTGGGTGAACTGCAGCTCGTCTGAGGTCCGCTTCGAGGAGTACCTCGACGGGACGCTGGCGCCGGCGCTCCGGGTCCGTCTGCGCGCTCACCTCGACGCCTGCGGCAGCTGCCAGGGCGTGCTCGAGGAGTTGCGCGTCGTCGACGCCCTGATCGCCGCCCCGCGCACCGTGGCGCTGCCCGAGAACTTCACCTTCGCCACGATGGCCGAGGTGCGAGCCCTGCCGCGCCCGCACGTCTCGCCCGCCCCGGTGGTGGCCTACTTCGTCTCCTATCTGGTCGCGGCGTGGCTGCTGATCGGGGCCGGCTTCCTGCTCTCGGGCCGCACCATGCGGGCCTTGGGCGAGACCGCGCTCGACCTGACCGGCTCGCTGACCCGCAGCCTGGGCGCGGTGGCTCACGCCGGCGGCCGGGTGCTGGGCGACTTCGGCGGGATCGGAACCTGGCTGGGCACCGCCCTGGTGCTCGATCTGGCGGTCGTGGCCGTGCTCGTGCTGGGCTTCGCCGTGGTCCGCCCGCGCATCGCGGAGCGCTTGCGGGGGTGACCGGCCGGCACGTCGTCGCGGCGCTCGTCGCGCTGCTGGCGATCCTGTGCCTGGCCCCGCGCCCGGCCGAGGCGCGCAGCGCGCGGGGCGACACCGAGCTGTTCCACAACGTCTACGTCGGGCCGGGCGAGGTCGTCGACGGCGACCTCAACGTGGTCTTCGGCGACGCTCAGGTGGCGGGGCTGGTGCGGGGCGACTGCAACGCGATCTTCGGCACCTGCACGACCGTCGACGGAGGCGAGATCCTGGGCCAGGACACCGGCGTCACCAACGAGCCGCTGCGGGCCTTGGTGCCCTGGATGGTCGGCAAGGAGCTGGGGGTCGGGGCGCTGGCCGACCAGGACCGCCGGCTGGTCTTCAAGCTGGCCGCCAGCGCCGTGGTGGTGCTGGTGTTCCTGCTCTTCCCCTTGCGCATGCGGGTCGCGCTGGACCGGGTCGAGCGGCACCCCGGCCTGTCCGCGGCGACCGGCGCGCTGGCCTTCGTGGCGGTCGTCCCGGTGGCGTTCCTGCTCGCCATCTCGATCGTCGGCATCCCGCTGATCGTGCTCGAGATCGCGGCCCTGTTCGCCGGGGTCTGGATCGGCACCGGCGCGCTCGCGCTGCTGGTCGGGCGGCGCCTGTGCGAGCTGGTGATGCCGCGCCACACTCCCTCGCCGCTGGTCGCGCTGATGCTCGGCCTGGTGGTGGTCTGCGCGGCCGAGATCGTCCCGCTCGTGGGCTGGATCGTCACCGCGCTGGTCTGGCTGGTCGGCCTGGGCGCGGCGATCCTCTCCTTCATCCGCGCGACCTCGGTCGACGCGGCCGTCGCGCCGCGGGCCCCGCTCGGCGGCCCGCCGATGCGGCGCTTTTAGTCCGGCAGGAAGTCGAGCGGGACGGCGGCGTCCTTGGCGGAGATGCGGGCCTCGCCGACCAGGGGCCAGTCGATTTCGATCCGGGGATTGAGCCACGACACACCGCCTTCGTGCTTGGGATCGTAGGCGACGCTGTTCTTGTAGTGGACGACCACCTCGTCGTCCAGGGCCAGGAAGCCGTGCCCGAAGCCCGGCGGCACGTAGAGCTGGCGGTGGTTGCGGTCGGAAAGCACGAAGCCTTGCCACTTCAGGTAGGTCGGCGAGCCGCGCCGCAGGTCGGCGATCACGTCCCAGATCCGCCCGCGCAGGCACTGGACGAGCTTGGCCATCCGGAAGTCGTAGTGCAGCCCGCGGATCACGTTGCGGCTCGACCACGAGCACGAGTCCTGCTCCCAGCGCGGCGGCACCCCGAACTCGGCGTACTTGGGCTCGGACCACGTCTCCTTGAAGAAGCCGCGGTCGTCCTCGAAGACGTCGGGCACGAACAGCTTGGCCTCGGCGAAGAGCGTGGGCAGACTCTGAATCACCGGCACCGGGTTGGCGATCCCGCTCGGCCGATCCCTCGCCGCGCGCGCGGAGGGTGCTCGGGCGGGGCCGCGAAGCTGGCCTGCTCCCCGTACCGTCAAAGAGGTATCCCGTGGGCCTGGTCGTGACCGGCATTTCCCAGAACGGCGACATCCGAGCGCTGGAAACGGCGCTCAAGGAAGCGGGGCTCCCGCTCGACCCGATCCAGCTCATCGGCCCCGACGACTCGACCCAGGGGTCGGCCTCGCGCGGCGGCGTGCTGGGCCAGGGCGGCCTGATGATGGGCGGCCAAGGCACCGGCGTCCCCGGCATCACCAGCGGGGTGCCGACCGCGGGCGGCTCGGGCGTCTCGTTCTTCCGCAACGAGACCCTGGGCGACCGGCTGGGCGACCTCGAGATCCCCGACGACGAGGTCGACAACTACATCGGCGCGCTCGAGGCGGGCCGCTCGGTGGTCGCGTACTTCGCCAAGCCCGACACGCTGGCCCAAACCGAGGCGGCGTTCCGCGCCAGCGGGCTGGTCAAGGTGAAGACCTTCTAGCCTCCCGCCAGCGCCGCGACGGCGCGGGCCAGCCGCTCCGAGCCGACGTCGTTGGGGTGGATGCCGGTGTTGTCGTACTCGTGGCGGATGTACCACTGCGGGTCGGTCTCGAGGTCGAGCAGGGCTGCCCCGGCGCGCGCCGCCGCCGCGCGCAGGTGCTCGTTCACGGCCCGCGCCGCGGCGGTCAGCGCTTCGGGCGACGCGTTCTCGTACGCGGCTCGGGCCCGGCCGAGGTCGCGGACCGTGACGACGATGATGCGCCCGCGCGGGAACTGCGCCCGGGCCGCCGCCAGCAGCGCGTCCACCGCGCTCGCCGGGCCGGCGCGAATCGTCTCGGC
>CAXTNU010000154.1:0-8497 GCA_964245595.1 uncultured bacterium
GACCCAGCCGCGCAGCACGTACACCAGCTGGACCTCCAGCGCGGGGCGGTGCGGCGCGCCCGCTTCGTCGGCTGCGCCGCGCGCGCGGATCACGTGCGCGCCGACCCGCCCGCCGGTCGCCGCGGCGACGCCCAGATCGCGGTAGGCGAAGAAGCCGCGCAGGCCGTCGTCCCAATCGCTCCGCGCGGCGTGGCTGAGCGCGAAGCCGGGCGGATACGCCGTCGGTTGGTCCATCGTGGTCGGTTCGCTCCGACCAAGGTGGGTGCATCCGCGCTTGGGCCGCCGTACTTTCAGACCCGTGAACGCCCGCGCCCTCGGTGTCGCCGCCGCCCTGTTCTACGTCTTCCTGTGGGCCTCGGCGTACGTTCCGAGCAAGATCGGTGCGCTCGGCTCGCCGCCGCTGTGGTTTCTGGTGGTGCGCTTCGCGGTGGCCGGTCTGATCGCGCTGGCGCTTGCGCGCGCGATGGGCGCTCGGTTGCCGCGCACCCGGCGCGAGTGGGCCGCGACCGCGCTGCTGGGCGGCCTGGGCAACGCGGTCTATCTCGGCTTCACCTACGTGGCGCTGCTGCACTTGGCATCCGGCGTGGGCGCGATCGTCGCTTCGACCAACCCGCTCGTGCTGGCCCTGATCGCACCGTGGCTCTTGGCCGAGCCGCTCACCCGCGGCAAGGTCGTGGGGATGGTGCTCGGGTTCGGCGGCGTGATCGCGATCGTGCTCGCTCGCCTCGGGAGCGGCACGGCGAACCCGGCCGACATCGCGCTCGCGTTCGCCGGCGTGCTGGGCAGCGTGGCCTCGACGATCGTCTACAAGAAGTGGTGCGCCGGCCTGGATCTGCGCGCGGTGACGGGCTTGCAGCTGCTGGCCGCGAGCCTGATCCTGCTGCCGTGCGCGCTGCTGTTCGAGGGCGCGCCGCACGCCGACGTGACGCCGGCCTTCGTCGCCTCGTTCGTCTACGTCGTGCTGGTGATGTCGGTCGGCGCGTCGCTGCTGTGGTTCTGGCTGCTGACCCACGGCGAGGCCTCGCGCGTGAGCGCCTACTATTTTCTCACCCCGGTGTTCGGCTTGGCGCTGGCGGCGCTGCTGCTGCACGAGCCGGTCGGCCTGCGCGACGCCGGCGGGCTGGCCGCGATCACGCTGGGCATCTCGCTGGCCCAGCGCGCGTGAGCGCGCGCTGGCGCGTGCTGGCCCTGATGACCGCCGCGCAAGCCGGCGCGTCGGTCGTGCAGCAGGCGCTCGGCTCGCTCTCGCCGGTGCTCGTCAGCACGTTCGACCTCTCCAAGGCGCAGCTCGGCGTGGTGTTCACCGCGCTGATGGGCGGCTGCGCCGCGTTCACCGCGCTGGCCGGGGTGCTGACCGACCGCTGGGGCGAGCGCCGGATGGTGCTCTTCGCGGGCACGACGATGACGCTCGCGCTGCTCGCCGCGCCGCTGTTCCCCAGCTACGGCTGGCTGGTCGCGACGATGGCCGTCTTCGGCGCGGGCTACGCCGCCTCGACCCCGGCCGGCGGGCGCGCGGTGCTGGCCTGGTTCGACCGCGACCGCGGCTTTGCGATGGGCATTCGCCAGACCGGCGTGCCGCTGGGCGGCACCTTCGGCGCGCTCACCCTGCCGGCCGTCGCGCACGCGGTCGGTTTTCGGTGGGCGTTCGTGTTCGCCGCCGTGCTGGTCGCGGTCCCGACGCTGATCGCGTACTACGGTTACCGCGAGGCGCGCGACGAAGCGGCCGCGCCGCGCTCGACCGCGACGCTGCTGCGCGGCATGCGCGTGCTGGCCCGCGACCCGCGCCTGGTCGGCGTGTCGCTGACCTGCATGGTGCTGGTCAGCGTCCAGACGGCGATGAACGCCTTCGTCACGGTCTCGGCGGTGACGGTGGTCGGCACCACCGCCGGCGTCGCCGCGCTGGCGTTCGCGCTGGCCCAGGCGATGGCCGCGGTGGGCCGGCTGTCCTGGGGCTGGGCCAGCGACCGCGTCTTCAACGACCGCCTGGTGCCGCTGGCGATCATCTGCGTGCTGGCGGCGCTGGCCACCGCGGCCCTGGCCGCGCTCGGCCGCGGCGCGGTCGTCCCGCTGTTCCTGGCCGCCGCGCTGCTCGGCTTCTCGGGCGCGGGCTGGAACGGCTTGATGGCCGCCGCGATGGCCGAGGTCGGCGGGACCGAGCGCGCCGCGAGCGCCCTGGGGCTGGCGCTGACCGCGATCTACGGGGCCTCGGCGCTGGCGCCGTTCGCGTTCGGCGCGCTGGCCGACCACGCGTCGCTGCGCACCTCTTGGCTGCTGATGGCCGGCCTCTCGCTGCTCGCGACGATCCCGGTGCTGCGCCTGCGCCTGGCCCTGGGCAAGTCCGCGCCGGGGCCCGCGCCCGAGACCGCGCCGGCACCCTGAGCGCGGGACGGAGGGCCCGGACCCGGCGAGGGTGAATCGTGGTCGGTCGGTCCGCGCCCAGGTGGCGGAATTGGTAGACGCGCTAGTTTCAGGTATTAGTGATCGCGAGGTCGTGGGGGTTCGAGTCCCTTCCTGGGCACCAACTGACGAAAGAAAAGCCGCCGTGCGAAACGGCGGCTTTCTTTACACCGGGCGGACGGCGGTCAGGCCGGCTTGCGCTGGTGCAGACCGAACTTGTTGCCTTCCGGGTCGGTGACGAATGCCACCCAGCACACGGGTGTCTCGTGCGCCTGCGTGATCTCCACGCCGGCCGCGACGAGCCGCTCGCGCTCGGCCGCCAGGTCGTCCACCTCGAACGTCGCCGCGAAGGTCGAGCCCGGCGTGATGCCCAGCGGCTCGCCGTTACCGAGGCCGAACGTCGCGCTCCCGACGTCGAACTCGGCCCATTCATCGCCGAATAGGTCGCCGGGCGTCAAACCGATGACGTCCCGGTAGAAGTCGCGCGCCTTCGGGACGTCGCGGACCGAGTACGCGACGAATGCCATGTCCTTGATCATGCCGGGGCCTACCCCCGGCGAGCCGCCCGGTCCTTTTCGCTTGGGTGCCTGGGGCAGGGAACTTCGCTGCACGGGAGCCATACAGGATCAGCGCCGGAGGGGTGCGCTCGAGCCACACGCCTCGTTGGAGATGGGATGACCGACACTCACCGGCACCTCGTTCGCGCGCTGTGCGCGACTTTCGCCCTCGCCCTGACGCTCGCCGGCGGAGGCACCGCCCCGCCAGCCCGCGCGGCCGACACCGCCGCTACCGCCAGCGGCACGGGCGACTGGCCGATGTACGGCGGCAACCTCGGCGCGCACCGCGCCAGCGCGCTGGACGGGATCACGCCGTCGACCGTCACGACGCTCGTGCCGGCCTGGCACAAGCAGCTCGGCAAGCCGATCTCGATGGAAGGCACGCCGATCGTCCGCAACGGCGTCATGTACGTGACGACCGGCCTGGCGCACGTGTTCGCCTTCGACGCCGCCAGCGGCGCGAAGAAGTGGGACTACGCCTACCCTTCGGCGATGCGCGCGCGGGGCTGCTGCAACGTCAACAACCGCGGCGTCACGCTGGTGGGCGACCTGGTCGTGACGCCGACCTTCGACGCGCACCTGGTCGCGCTCGACGCGGCGACCGGCAAGGTCCGCTGGAACACGGCGGTCGCGCCGTACGCGCAGTCCTACACGATCACCAGCCCGCCGCTGCTCGCCGACGGCGTGCTGATCACCGGCGTCGGCGGCGGCGAGTACGGCAACCGCGGCTTCATCGCGGGCTACGATCCGGCCACCGGCAAGCAGCTCTGGCGCACGTACACCGCGCCCGCCGCGAACACGGCGCTGGCCAAAACGTGGCACCTGCGCGCGGGCAGCGCGCCGCGCGGCGCGCCGACCTGGCTGCCGGGCACGTACGATCCGCAGCTCAAGACCGTCTACTGGGGCGTCGGCAACCCCAACCCCGACTTCGATCCCAGCGCCTACGCCGGCGACGCGCTCTATTCGGACTGCACGCTCGCGCTCGACCCGCACACCGGGCGCGTGAAGTGGTACCACAAGTACACCAGCAGCGACTACTTCGACTACGACGCCGTCAGCGAGCCGGTGCTGGCCGACCTGACCACGAGCGCCGGCGGTACCGTGAAGGCCATCGCGCACGCCGACCGCAACGGCTACTTGTTCGTGCTCAACCGCGAGAACGGCAAGCTGGTCTACGCGGTGCCCTTCGTCGACCGCGTGAACTGGGCCAAGATCGACCGCGACGGCACGGTCCACCCCAACCGGGCGCTCTACGCCGCGGCGCGCGCGATGAAGCCGTTCTACTACACGCCGGGCACCGAGGGCGGGCACAACTGGCAGCCCGTCGCGTACGACGCCGACAAGCACGTCCTGGTCATCCCGGTGTTCGAGAGCAGCAACATCATGAACCCCAAGGCGTCGCCCGCCAAGCCGACGCTGGCCGGGTTCAACATCGGGGGCATCTTCAGCTTCAAGAAGGGCGAGCTGCTGCACGGCAGCATCGTCGCGTTCGATCTCACCAGCGGCAAGCAGCTGTGGAAGACGCACTTCCAGTCGCCGCCCGCGGGCGGGCTGCTGCTGACCGGCGGCCTGGTGTTCGCCGGCCAGCCGGAAGGCAAGCTCGTCGCGCTCGACGAGAGCACCGGCAAGCTCGCCTGGACCAGCCCGAAGCTGTCGTCCAGCGTGTCCGCCCCGCCCGTCACGTACGCGGTGAACGGCACGCAGTACGTCGCGGTCGAGGCCGGCAAGAGCGGCCTGCTGCCGATCTTCTACCCCACCGTCACCCCGTGGCTCAAGAGCGTCAAGGACGACTCGGCGCTCTACGTCTGGAAACTTCCCACCGCGCGCTGACCGGCGCTGCCGAGCCGCTGCCGCTGCGAACACCGACGAAATCAACACTCGTGGCGGCTCGCGTTCGCGCGATCGCGGTTCACGCGATTCGCGTTCGAGGCGGTACGCGTCTAGTTGCGGTGGAGCCAGGCGTTGGGGCACAGCCCGTTGTAGGCGCTGCAGTTGACGTGCCAGTTGCTCTCGCTCAGGTAGTCGCCGGCGTAGTTGCCGTCGTTCTGCTCGATCACGTAGAGCCCGCCGTTGCCCGAGCCGTTGTGCGACTCCGAGACGACGACCGAGGTGTGGCCGTACGTGCCGCCCTGGTACTGCAGCACGTCGCCCATCGACGGCAGCGGCGCGGCGTAGCCGTTGTAGACGTAGCTCATGCCGCCGCCGGAGGACGAGGAGTAGTTCGAGGCGACCTGGTTGCCGTTGGCGCCGTACGGGTGCGTGCCGTAGGCCTGGTACATCCAGCGCATCACCAGCTCGACGCACTCCCACTCGTACTCGCCCCAAGCGCCGCCGTAGAACGTCTCGAGGACGTCCGCGCTGGCGTACGCATAGGGATTGGGGCCGCAGGCCTGCAGACCGTGCCAGGGGTTGGGGACGCTCGAGGTGGCGGTCAGCAGGAACGGCGCGGGGACGCTGGCCGGCGTGTTGTTGTAGTAGTGGCTGTAGTCGCAGTTCTGGCCGTTCCACCAGCCGGGCGGGCTCGCGACGTTCCCGCCGGTGTAGCTCATCGGCCGGACCTGGCGACCCGCCCCGTTGCGCGGGGCCGGATACGATTTGGGCTGCAGCGGTCCGAGTTCGCGCAGACGCGTCGTCGGCCGGGCGAGCCCGGCGCTCTCGATCGTCAGCCCGTCGAGCGCGTCGCGCACGAAGGCCCGCATCGCCGCGTCGCGCTGCGCGCCGCCGGGAAGCTGCTGCGCGACGGTGACCAGCCACAGCCGCGAACCGGCCTCGGTCACGAAGCTCGCGTTGGCCAGGTAGGTGCTGTGGGTCGGGTCGTCGCGGTTGGCCTGCAGCGAGGTGTCGCCGGCGACCGTCTGACCGAAGATGCGCGCGCTGACGGCGGGCGTCAGCGCGGACGGTAGCGCGCCGCTCAGGCGGCGGATCGCGCTCGCCATCGTCCCGGCCGCGCCGGGCGCCGCGCCGACGTGCGCCTCGGCCGGCGCGCCGAAGCCGTACGGGATCGCCGCGACGTGAACCATGCGATAGGGCACGGTCGTCATCGAGGTCGCGCCCTGGTTCGGGCTGCCCGGCCGTGCCGCGACGAACGGCACCGTTTGCAAGTGCGACGTCAGCGCGATCGGAACGTCGTCCACCACGAACCGGTCGATGTGCGCGGCGACCGCGGCGATGTCGCTGGGCCGCACGCGCGCGGTCTGTCCGAACTCGCCTTCGCCGGCCGACGCGGTACCGGCGGTGGCCGCGCTCAGCGCGAGCACGAGCGCGAGGGAAAAAGGTCGATGCCAGAATCGAGTCATTGTCGTTTCACACCCAATCGACGCGTTCTCGCGAGCGCCGAATGACGCCGCGTCTCGCGCCACGGCGTACCGTTACCGGCTCGAAATGCCATCCCTGCCGGCACGCGGCCGGCGTGCGAATAGTGCGCGAGCCCGCAGCCTGCGCCGGCGGACATGTCCGACGGTCACGGTGCCGCGCCGACCGTTTCGTGCGCGATGCGCTGCAGCGTTTGCGCTTGAGCCGGGCTGATGCCGAGATCGGCCGCGGCGCGTTCGCCCGCGCCCAGCGTGCGCGCGTCGCGGTTCGTCAGGCGCTCGAAGAACACGCACGCGTTGAGGTATGCGCCCCACCGGCTGGGATGGTAGTTGTCGACGTTCCAGAGATCGAGCTTGCCGGCTTCAGGCGCGTAGGGGTTGGCTTCAGCGACACCTTCCCGGATGGCGCGCAGCCAGGCGTCGCCGACCGGCGCGACGCCCGCGATGTGGCCTTCGCCGTGCGCTTCGCGCTCGTACGCGGCGTGCAAGGCGTCGCCCATGACCTCGATGGTCTTTCCCGCGTACGGGGAGCCTGCGGGGTAGGTCAGGTCGGCGCGCGGGAAGGTCTCGTACAACAGCACGCTGGCGGCCGGGTTCGCGCGGTGGATCGCCTCCTCCAGCAGCTTGGTGTAGCGCTCGAAGTCGGCCGGGCTGCCGGTCTTCGTCTCCAGCACCGGGCCGGTGCTCAGCTCCTGCAGCACGACGACGTTCCACGACGGCTGCGCGATGACGCTCAGCGCGTGGTCGTAGTGAAAGCGGAGCGGCATCCCGCTCGCGAGCTCGACGTGGACGTCGTAGTTCAGGCCCGCCTCCTGGGTGAATTGCTTGAAGATCGCCGCGATGCCGCCCCACGGGCCGCTGGGCTGTCCGCCGCGGTTTTCCGAGCGCGGGTCGCTCGCCGGCAGGCCGGCGTTCTCGTCGGTCACCGTCTTCGCATTGTACGAGAGCACCGGTTCGAACGCGCCGTGGACGAAGCTGTTGCCCACGAACAAGATCTTCACCGGCGCGGCGGCGTCGCTCGCCCGGACCGGTGCGGCGGTTCCGCAGAACGCGGCGAGCACAACGATGGCAAGCAACGGTTTCATGCGAGCTGCTGGTCGCATCGGTTCCCGGCCGCGATTCTTCATAGGGCGCAACGGTTCGACGGACGACCTCGGCAGTGCTTCGCGCGCCGGCCCGAAAAGAGGGCGGTATGCTGGCGAACCGGGGTTCCGCGTTCTGGATCGCGATGGCTCTGGCCGTCGCGGCCGTGCTGCTGTTCGAGACGCTCGGCGCGCTCGCGGCGAAGCGCTTCGGCTTCCGCTACGGCAACCTGACCGGGCCGATGTGGCTGCTCTACCTGCTGCTCGGGCTGTTCGCCCAGGTCGCTCTGCTCGACGTGCGGCTGACCGTGACGGTCGCCGCGCTGGCCGCGGTGGTCGAGGCGACCGCGGGCTGGGCGATCGCGGTGCGGATCGGTCCCGGGCGGTTCGCGGCGTCGCGAGCCCGGATCGCGACCGGTCTGGCGCTGGCCGTCGTGACCGATACGGCCGCCGCGCTGTGCGGTGCCACTTGGCTGCTGTACGGGGTAGCGTGGGTGCTCCTGCGGGTACGTGGCTGAGGTGCGTCTCTCACGCCTGACCGTTCTCGCCGCGCTCGCCCTGGCGCTGACCGCGCTCGAGCCCGTTGGCGCGCAGACCGCGCCCGCACCCGTCCCGGTGCAGAGCTCGCCCACCCCGGCGATCGTGCCGACCGCCGCGTCGACTCCGGCCGAAGCGGCGACGCCGCTTCCGCTCGAGCAGCGGCCGCCCTGCGCGCGCGCGCTGGTCGCGGTGCTGGACGACATCGACTCCAGCCGCGCGCACGCCGGCGACCCGTTCGCGTTCCGCATCGTCGAGGCCGCGACCGCGCCGGACGGGGCGGCGATCCCGGCCGGCAACATCGGCTACGGCGTCGTCGCGATCGCCTCGCACGCCGGGCGCGGCGGCCAGGGCGGCTACCTGGTGCTCGAGACGCGCTTCCTGGCCCCCGCGAGCGGCCCGCACGTCCCGGTCGTGATCGACCGCGGCTCGGACGCGGCGGCCGTGGCCCAGGGGCATCTCGGTCTTGGTTCCCGGCTGCCCTCTGAGCGCTCGCTGGCTGCTCATCTGCATCTGGCCCGCGGGACGGTGGTTGCGGCCTACGATGCGCTGCGGGCGCGCGACATCGTGCAGACGCGGCGGGGTAGCGGGACTGTCATCCAGACCCGCGCGG
>CAXTNU010000155.1:0-7370 GCA_964245595.1 uncultured bacterium
CGTCGCGCCGGATCGCACGCGCGATCGTCGGGCTGCGAAATGCCGGCACGCCTGTGCGCGATACCGTCGACTTGGCCAACGTCGTGGCGCGCGCCGTCGGGCGGCCCGCGCACGCCAAGTCCCGCCCCGGCATCCACCCCGCGACGCGCACCTTCCAGGCGCTGCGCATCGCCGTCAACGACGAGCTGGGCGCGCTGCGCGCCGGGCTCGACGCCGCCCTGGCGTGCACCACGCTCGGCGGACGGATCGCCGCGATCAGCTTCCACTCGCTCGAGGACCGCATCGTGAAGCACACCTTTCGCGAAGACCCCCGCGCGCGCGCCGTGACGCGCAAGCCGGTCGTCCCCGGCGCCGGCGAGATCGCGGCCAACCCGCGCGCGCGCAGCGCCAAGCTGCGCGTCGCCGAGCGCGTCGAGGTGGAGGCGTAGATGCTGGCCCAGCAACAGCTCCAGCCGCGCATCGTTCCCTCGCCCTACGTCACCCGCAAGCGGGTCCGGCGGGCGCGCCGCAACCGGCGCAAGCTGCACCGCCCGGTGGCGTTCGTGTTCACCGTGGTGTGCGCGATCCTCGTTCCGCTGCTGGCCTACGTGACGCTGACCGCGAACCTGACCTCGCTCAACTACGCGCTGGCCCGCGAGACGCACGAGAAGACCGCGCTGGTCGAGGAGACGCAGCGGCTGGACGACCGCATCGTGCGGCTGACCTCCGCCGAGCGGCTGGCCAATCTCGCCGCCGGGCTCAAGATGCACGACCCGCACGTCTACGCGGTGGTGCGCGTGCCCGAGATCAAGCCGCCCCAGCCGCGCCCGACCGGGTTCGCGCTGCTGGGCTCGTGGTTCAGCCCTCGAAGCACGCGATGAGCGTGACCACCTGATGGCGGCGCGGGCGTTCGCGCGCGTCGCGCCGGCGCGGGCGAAGATCGCGCTGGTGGCGGTCGTCGCGCTGGCCGGGGCGCTCGGGCTGCGGCTGGGCGACGTGCAGGTGCACCAGGGCCCGCGGCTGGCCCGGCTCGCGCTGGCCCAGCACGACGAGACGGTCGAGTCGTTCGCCAAGCGCGGCGCGATCCTGGATCGCGAGGGCGGCGTGCTGGTCCGCTCGCTGCCCTCGGAATCGATCTTCGCGGTCCCGGCGGACGTCGCGGACGCGCACGGCGCGGCGCTCGCGCTCGCGCCGGTCCTTCACCAGCCCGCGGCCAAGCTTGAAACGGCGCTGGGCGGAAAGCTGCAGTTCCGCTGGCTGGCGCGCAAGGTCGGCCACGACGAGGCCGAGCGGGTCCGCGCCTTGGGCCTGGTCGGGATCGAGACCAAGCCCGAAGAGACCGGGCTACGCTTCGTCGCCTCGGGCCGCCTGGCGTCGACGGTGATCGGCTTCACCGGCACCGACGAGAACGGCCTCGCCGGCCTCGAATACGGCTTCGACTCGCTGCTGCACGGCAAGACCGGGCGGATGCGGATCGAGACCGACAACTTCGGCCACTCGATCCCCTTCGGCCTGACTCAGATCGTCGAGCGGGCCGTCCCCGGCCGGACCGTGATCACCACGCTCGACCCCTACCTGCAGTTCGAGACCGAGCGGCTGCTGCGGGCCAGCGCGAAGCAGTGGCACGCCCGCAGCGCCACCGCGATCGTGATGGACCCCTGGACCGGCGAGCTGCTGGCGGTCGCCAACGTGCCGGACTACGATCCGGCCCGCTACGGCGCGTTCGGCCCCGACGCGTGGCGCGACCGGGCGATCGAGGACGCCTACGAGCCCGGCTCGACCTTCAAGCTGATCACCGCCGCGGCCGCGCTCGAGAAGGGCATGAGCCCCCAGGCGCGCTTCCCCGCCCGCGACGCGCTCGAGGTCGGCGGGCGGGTCATCCACAACGCCGAGGACGGCATGATGGCCGGCGACCTGGGCCCGAGCGAGTCGATCGAGCAGATCATCGCCTTCTCGCACAACGTCGGCGCGGCGGAGCTCGGCCTGGCGACCGGGGCCAAGGCGATGTACCGCACGATCCATGCCTTCGGCTTCGGCGCGCCGACCCGGATCGAGCTCCCGGGCGAGAACCCCGGCCTGCTGATCGACCCCAAGGACTTCAGCGGCTCGTCGCTGCCGACGATCGCCTTCGGCCACAGCATCTCGGCCACGCCGCTGCAGATGGTCCGGGCCTACGCCGCCATCGCCAACGGCGGAATGCTGCTGCGGCCGCGCATCGTGCACGCCTTGCAGGACGCGAGCGGCAACCCGATCTACCGCTACCCGCCCGAGATCGAGCGGCGCGCGATCTCGGCCCGAACCGCGGCCACCCTGCGGCGCTACCTGCGCGCGGTGGTGCAGCACGGCACGGCCAAGGGCAAGGCCGAGATCCCCGGCTACACCACCGCCGGCAAGACCGGCACCGCCCAGATGGTCGAGAACGGGCGCTACGAGCCCGGCTCGTACATCGCGTCGTTCATCGGAATGGTGCCGGCCGAGCGGCCCAAGTACGTCATCCTGGTCAAGGTCGAGCGGCCCCACGGCTCGATCTACGGCTCGGCGGTGGCCGCGCCGGTGTTCGCCGCGCTCGCCCGGGCCGCGATGCTGCACGCCGGGATCATGCCCGAGTTCACGCCTCGCTTGGTCCGACGCGCGCCCGCGGCGAAGGGGGCGCGCTGATGAGAGAGACCTCGCGGCTCGTCGCGGCCCTCCCGGGCGCACGCGTCAGCGGGTCGCTCCCGCCGGCCGTCGATGCGATCGCCAGCGACTCGCGCAAGGTCGGGCCGGGGACGCTGTTCGTGGCGCTGCGCGGCGAGCGCGACGACGGCCACGACTTCGTGCGCGAGGCGTTCGTGCGCGGCGCGGTCGCGGTGGTGGTGGAGCGCGAGGTCGATTTCGAGGGGCCGGTGATCCGCGTGCCCGACACGCGCGCCGCCGCCTCGAAGCTGGCGGCGGCGTTCTACGACTACCCCGCGCGCGACCTGATCCTGGCCGGCGTGACCGGCACCAACGGCAAGACGACCACGACGCACCTGGTGCGCGCCGCGCTCGACGCGGCCGGAATGCCGTGCGCGGTGATCGGCACGCTGGGCGGCGCGTTCGGCGAGCGGCGCTGGCCGCTGGCCAACACCACCCCGCTGGCGATCGAGCTGCAGGCGCTGCTCGCGGCGCAGCGCGACGCCGGCGCGAAAGCCGTCGCGATGGAAGTGTCGTCGCACGCGCTGGCGCTGGGCCGGGGCGAGGACATCGCCTTCGACGTCGCGGCGCTGACCAACATCACCCGCGACCACCTCGACTTCCACGGCACGATGGAGCGCTACGTCGCCGCCAAGCGGCGCTTGTTCGACCTCGCCCCGGCCCAGGTGATCAACGTCGACGACCCGACCGGGGCGCGCTTCGCGTGCGAGCTGCAGGGCGCGCTGACCTACGCGATCGACGCCCCGGCCGCGCTGCGCGCGACCGAGGTGCGGCTCGAGGGCGACGGCTCGCGCTTCCGCGTCGGCGAGGCGGAGTTCGCGATCAACCTGCCGGGGCGCTTCAACGTCCGCAACGCGCTGGCGGCGCTGGGCATCGCGACCCGCCTGGGCGCGGCGCCGGCCGACGTGCGGCGCGGCTTTGCCGCGATGCGCGCGGTGCCGGGCCGGATGGAGCGCATCGGCGCGTTCGGGATCGACGCCATCGTCGACTACGCGCACACCCCCGACGCGCTCGAGAACGTGCTGCGCGCGGTGCGCGAGACGGCCAAGCGGCGCCTGATCGTCGTGTTCGGCTGCGGCGGCGACCGCGACCCGGGCAAGCGCGAGGAGATGGGCGCGATCGCCAAGCGGCTCGCCGACCGGGTGATCGTGACCTCGGACAACCCGCGCGGCGAGGACCCGCTGACGATCGCCCGCGCGGTCGCGAACGGCTTCGGGGTCGAGATCGAGCTCGACCGGCGCAGCGCGATCCGGCGCGCGATCGACGAAGCCCAGCCGGGCGACGTGGTCGTGGTGGCCGGCAAGGGCCACGAGGCGTACCAGATCGTGGGCGGCGAGACCCACCCCTTCGACGATCGCGACGAGGTCCGCCACGCCTTCGCCAAACGTGCCGAGACGGTCCGGCGATGAGGCTGCCGCTGCCTGACGCGCTCGCCGCGACGAAGGCTCGCGCGCTGAACGAGGCGGGCCTGCCCGCGGAGCTGGCGGTGCAGACCGACACGCGGGCGATCGAGCGCGGCGCGGCGTTTCTCGCCCTGCGCGGCGAGCGCTTCGACGGGCACGCGTACGTCGAGGAGGCGTTCGCGCGCGGCGCGGCCTGCGTCGTCGTGGACGACGCGGCGGTCGTGCCGGCCGGGCGGCCGGCGCTGGTCGTGGCCGACACGCTGCAAGCGTACCTCGACCTGGCCGGGGTGGCGCGGGCGCGCCTGCGCGGCCCGGTCGTCGGCATCACCGGCAGCACCGGCAAGACCACGACCAAGCAATTTCTGCTCGGGCTGCTGCGCGCGGCCGGCGTCCCCGCCGCGGCGACGCCGGAGAACGAGAACAACGAGGTCGGCGTCGCCAAGTTCCTGTGCGGGCTGGACGACGGCGACCCGCGCGTCGCGATCGTCGAGATGGGCGCGCGCAAGTACCGCGACCTCGACGTGCTGGTCGCCGCCGCGCGGCCCGACGTCGGCGTGCTGACCAACGTCGGCGAGGCGCACCTGGAGATCATGGGCTCGCCGGCGCGCATCGCGGAGACGAAGTGGGCCCTGCCGTCGGGAGCGCGCGCGGCGGTGCTGAACCTGGCCGACGACGTTACGCGCGCGCGGGCGCCCGAGCTGGCCGCGCGCCCGCTGTGGTACGGGATCGACGAGGACCGCCCGCCGCACGGCGAGCGCGCGGTGGTGATCGGCCCCGATGCCGCTTGGACGGTCGCCGCCGACGGCACGACCGAGACGCACCGCATCGAGGTCCGCTTCCCGGGCGACCACAACCGGCGTAATCTGGCCGGCGCGTTCGCCGCCGCGCTCCTGTGCTGCGAGAGCGTCGCGGGCGGGGCGGACGCGAGCGCGCTGGCGCGCGCGGTCGCGCAGCTCGCGCTGCCGCACGGCCGCTACGAGGCGATCGAAGTGGGCGGCGACGTAAGGGTGATCTTCGACGCCTACAACGCCTCGCTCTCGGGCACGCTGGCGACGCTGGCGACGTTCGGGCGCGAGGAGGCGGGGCGGCGCATCGCGGTGCTGGGCAGCATGGCGGAGCTGGGCGACGACGCGCCGGCGATGCACGAGAAGATCGGCGAGATCGCGGCCAAGCGCGCGCACGTCGTGCTGGCCGGCGGCAAGTACGCCGCCGACACGGCGCGCGGGGTGACCGGCGCCGGCGGCGCGGTCGTGCGCTACGCGAACAACGGCGAGGCCGCGGCCTGGCTGCGCAGCAACGTGCGGGCCGGCGACGCGATCCTGCTCAAGGGCTCGCGGGTGTACAAGATGGAGCAGATCGCCGAGGCGCTGGGCGCCCAGGTGCCGGCGTGATCCCGGTCGCGGTCCGCGAGCAGGGCCTGCCCGAGGGGCTGGTCGCGATCCCGGTCCGCACCCGCCTGATCGCGCCGGGCGACGATCTGACCGCGCTCGTAGCCGCCGCCGTGCGCGGGATCGCCCGCCCCGGCGACGTGCTGGCGGTCGCCGAGACCGCGGTCGCGATCGCGCAGTCGCGCTTCATTCCGGCCGAGTTCATCCGCCCTTCGCGATTGGCGCTGGCTTTGGCCCGCAAGGCCGGCGCGCTGGCGACGGTCAGCCAGCCCGAGTCGCTGCAGCTCGTGATCGACCAGGCTGGCCCGCGCCGGGTGCTCTACGCGGCGCTCGCGCACGTGCTGGGCCGGCTGCGCGGCCGGCGCGGCGTGTTCTACGAAATCCTGGGCGAGGCGATCGCGGCGATCGACGGCTACACCGGGACGCTGCCGCCCTACGAGCGGGCGATCGTGCTCGGCCCGGCCGAGCCGGACCGCGTCGCGAGCGAGCTGGCCGCCGCGCTCGGCCTGCACGTCGCGATCGTCGACGCCAACGACCTGCGCCGGGCCAAGACGCTGGGCGCCTCCGAAAAAATCGAGCGCGGGGCGGTCGAGCGCGCGCTGCTGGGCAACCCGCACGGCAACGGCGACGAGCAGACCCCGCTGGTCGTGCTCGCCTGGCGCGGCCCGGGCCCGCACCCGCTGGTGGCGGCGTGAGCGGGACCGGCGCGCTCGCCGAGCTGATGCTCGGGCCGTATCCGGCCCACGACGTCGTCGCGCTGCTGGCGATCTTCGCCTGGCCGGCGGGGCTGGGCACGCTGGCGGTGAGCCTGCTGGTGGCCGGGCTGCCGGCGTTCGTGCTCGCCGTGCTGCTCGGGCGGCCGCTGATCGACGCGCTGCGGCGCGCCTCGGCGCGCCAGACCGCGTACGAGGACGCGCCGCGGTCGCACCAGGTCAAGACCGGCACGCCCACGATGGGCGGGATCCTGTTCGCGCTCGCGCCGCTGGTCGCGCTGCTGGTCGTGCCGTCGCGCGCGACGCTGGCGCTCGCGGTCCTCGTCTACGGCTGCATGGCGATCGGGGCGGTCGACGATCTGGCCTCGATCCGCAAGCGCAAGAACCACGGCCTGCGCGCGCTGCCCAAGTTCGCCCTGACGGCGGTCGCCGCGGTGGCGTTCCTGCTCGTGGCCGGGCCGCGCGCACCGGTGCTGCTCGGCATCGGCGCGGTGCCCGCTTGGCTGTGGTACGGGCTGTCGGTCTGCGTCGTGCTGGCGACCACGCACGCGGTCAACCTGACCGACGGCCTGGACGGCTTGGCCGGCGGGACCGTCGTGCCGCCGCTACTGGTGCTGATCTGCGCGGCGGGCATCGTGGCGGCGCCGTTCGGCGTCGCGGCGCTGGGCGCGGCGACGGTCGGCGCGGTGCTCGGCTTCCTGGTCTACAACCGCCACCCGGCGCGGGTGTTCATGGGCGACACCGGCTCGCTCGCGCTGGGCGGCGCGCTCGCCGGGGTCGCCGTCCTGAGCGGCGCGCACCTGCTGCTGCTGCTGATCGGCGGCGTGCTCGCCGCCGAAACCCTGAGCGTCATCATCCAAGTCGCATCGTACAAGACCACCCGGCGGCGAGTGTTCCGGATGAGCCCGCTGCATCATCACTTCGAGCTGGGCGGCATGCCGGAGACGGCGGTCACCGCGCGCTTCTGGCTGGCCTCCCTCGTGCTCTCGCTGCTGGGCTTGGCCCTGATTTCACGCACCGCATGAACGCATCGACCAGCCGCTTCGACCACAACGACCACGTCCTCGTCATCGGCCTGGGGCGCAGCGGGCGCGCTTCGGTCGAGGTGCTGCGCGCGCGCGTCGCCTCGATCGCCGCGACCGACGAAGGCTCGCCCGAATCGCTCCGCGAGGCGCTGGGCGAGCTGCGCGCGGCGAACGTGCCGTTCGTCG
>CAXTNU010000155.1:7380-8491 GCA_964245595.1 uncultured bacterium
ATTCGCGCCGGGGGGGGGGGGGGGTGGGGCGGGCGGTCTCCGGCGCGGTCGGCGCCCCCGGCGCGCTCGCCGAGACGCTCGCCCGCACCACCGTCGCGGTGCTCTCGCCCGGCATCCCGCTCAACTCGCCGCTGGTGCGGCGCGTCCAGGCGGCGCGCATCCCGGTGTTCAGCGAGGTCGAGGTCGCCTACCGCATCTGCAAGGCGCCCATCGTCGCCGTCACCGGCACCAAAGGCAAGACGACGACCACCGCGCTGGTCGGCGCGCTGTTCGCCGCCGCCGGCCACACCGTGCGCGTCGGCGGCAACATCGGCAACGCGCTGATCCGCGAGACCGCGCGCGCCGCGGCTTCCGACTGGGTGGTCGCGGAAGTGTCGTCGTTCCAGCTCGAGGCGATCCGCTCGTTCAAGCCGCGCATCTCGCTGATCAACAACATCACGCCCGACCACCTCGACCGCTACCACTCGATGGAAGAGTACGCCGAGGCCAAGTTCCGCATCTTCGCAAACCAGGGCCCGGGCGACACCTTCGTCGGCAACCTCGACGACCCGCTCGTGGCCGGCGTGCGCAAGGCGCCCGACGCCCCGGCCGACGAGCGCGACCGGGTGCACGCGCGCAGCATGTGGTTCTCGGCCGAGCCGCACCGCGAGTCGGCGCTCTACCTGCGCAACGGCGAGACGATCGTCTACGCGCCGCCGACCGGCGACCCCCGCCCAGTCCGCATCATGGGCGTCGACGAGATTCCGCTGCGCGGCCGGCACAACGTCGAGAACGTGATGGCGGCCGTGCTGGTCGGGCTGGCCGCGGGGCTCGACGTCGAGGCGATTCGGACCGGCGTGCGCGGCTTCACGCCGCTCGCGCACCGGCTCGAGCCGGTCGCGACGATCGACGGGGTGGAGTACGTCGACGATTCCAAGGCCACCAATCCCGGCTCGGTCATCGCGGCGCTGCGCGCCTTCGAGGAGCGCCCGATCGTGCTGATCGCCGGCGGCAAGGCCAAGGGCACCGATTTCGCCGAGCTCGGCAAGGCGGTCAGCTCGCGCGCCAAGGCCGCGGTGCTGATCGGCGAGGCCGCCGACGCGCTGGCCGCGGTGGTGCGCCGGGCCAAGGT
>CAXTNU010000156.1:0-8467 GCA_964245595.1 uncultured bacterium
GCGGTGGCGCGCTCGGCAGCGGTGACGCGCTGCGGGTCTCGCGCGACGAGACGCCGGCGATCACGCAGGCCGCCGCGGCGGGCGACCCGTTCGCGCAGTGGATGGCCGGACTGCCGACGCTGGCGCGCCTGGACGTGCTGCAGTACCGCATCATCGCGGTCGGACTGCCGCTGCTGTCGCTGGGCATCATCACCGGCGCGATGTGGGCCAAAGAAGCCTGGGGCGCCTACTGGCAGTGGGACCCCAAGGAGACCGCCGCGCTCGTGTCGTGGATCGTCTACGCCGCCTACATGCACTTGCACACGCGCGCGAACTGGCGCGGCACGAAGACGGCCCTGGTCAGCGTGTTCGGGTTCCTGACCATCGTGTTCTGCTACCTCGGCGTGAACATCTGGATCAGCGGGCTGCACTCGTACAAGATGTAGGGCCGCGCGTTAGAAACTCGGACAGAGCATATCGCCCCTCTTCAGATCAGCGCACGTAGCAGGCCGCTAAGATTGACGGCGGATCTTGCGTCGGTCGGCGAAGCCGCGCTGACGTCGTTGCGGAACCAACGCTGGCATCTTGGCTGGGGGCGACGACGCGATGATCGTCAAGTCTAAACAGAGCCAAGTTGCTATTGGACCAGGGTTCTTAGCTTTTTCAATCGCTCTGCAACAGCGCTTGGCATGGAAGAACAAACGCTGCTCTAGCAGTGCCTATAGCCGCTTACTAAAGACAAGCATGGCGAGCCCCATCGAGGAGCTTGAGCTCTTCGCTCAATGGGCTACGCTGCGGCTGCTGTAGCGTGATCCGGGCTCACAATAGAGCGCGCAGGTCGTCGGCGGTCATTCCGGTGTCGTCGAGAATCGAGGCCAGAGTTCCGGCGCTCGATCGTCGCGCCGGCGTGAACGTGAATTCGTACGACCTCGAATCCGGCACGCTTCAAGGCGCGCACGAGCTGGCCGCCCTCGACGACCGGGAGTTTCTCGCTCACGGGTCCCTACCCTGCGGGCGCCGGTAGCGTGATCGCTATGGACGTCGCGATGTCCGAAGGCGGTAACGGCTCGCCGCGCTCGGTCATCAGCTCGACGAAGGCTGCGATGACGTCGCGGGCATTGGCAAGGCATTCCTCCACCGTCTCACCCTACGTGTGCGCGCCCCTAAAGGCAGGCACATGAACCGAGAAACCGCCTTCGGCTTCGGGCTCGAGCACCACCGCATACGACCTCTCCGCCATACGAAGCAATTCGGGCGCACGAGCGGGTCTTCATGTACGCGGCTTCAGCCCAGCGGCCAGCCCATCTGCTCGCAGATGAAGATCGCCGCTTCGCCGCGGGTCATGCGGCCCGGCGGCCACGGCAGCTCCCGGCCTAGGCGCTGGTCCAGCGCTTCGCGGTCGGCGGGCGAGACGCGGTCGTGCGGCATAAACGCCAAGCCGCCTTCGCCGGAGAACACGCCGTTCACGCCGCAGTGGTGGACGGCGGCGTACGTGCGCGGGTCGTCCTCGAAGCGGACGTCGCTCCACCAGTAGATCGGCACGCCGCGCAAGAGCAGCCGGCACTGGTACGACGCGCGCCGGTCGAGGTGCGCCCAGACGTCCTTGGGCATCACGTTCTGAGTCACGCAGAACGCCGCCAGCACGCCGGCCGCCTCGCCGATCGCCCATTCCACCGGGTGCACGCGGTACGCGCCCGAGGTGATGTGGGTCGTGCCGATGTTCTTGCACGACGCGATGAAGTTGTCGAGCTGCTTGGGCAGCAGCGCGCCGAGCGGGATCTGGAAGCGCAGCGTCGAGACGCCGACCCACTGCGTTCCGTAGCCGCTGGGGTGGACGTCGATGCCGTAGTACCCGATCCCGCACGACTCCGTGAAGCGCCGGGCGCGCAGCGTGCCTTTCGGGAAGGCGCCCGCGTCGATGTCCTGCTGCACGACGCGGGTCAGCGCGTCGATGCGGCGCGACTCGCGGATGTACGCCTGCGGCGCGCAGCCGTCGGCGGTGCCGAAGGCGTCGGAGCGCAGCGCGATGTTCGGATAGCCGTGACCCGCGCCGTCGTCGCGCGGGCACTGCGTTTGCAGCCAGTACACGTACGCGAGCGACACGGCTCGCGCGCGCTCGTAGACCTCGGCGTCGCGCTTTGCGTCCCCGGTCGGCAGCGTCGCGTGCTGGTAGTCGTTGCTGCCGACGTTGAGGGTGCTGCGGTCGTGCGCGTAGTCGGTGGCGCCGAAATTGCGCGGGTCGACGTACTGGCGGTAGCCGAACAGCGTCTCCTCGCCGTGCGGCAGGACGGTGAAGACGCCGCTGATGTCGCCGTCGTGAACGCGAAAACCTTGCGCGCGAACGATGTCGTCGAACCCCTCGGGCTCGGGCAGCAGGTGGCTCTCGTTCGCCGGCCGGCGCTCGACCGCGACCGGGACGGTCAGCGGCTGCACCCATTCGGGATGCGCCTCCGGCGGCGCGGCCAGCTCGTGCGTGTCCGCGCGCGACTCGGCGCCGATCGTCCACGGAATGCCGGCCAGCGGCAGCAGATCGCCCAGGTCGGTGGCGTCGAGATAGAAGCGCGCGGTGTACGTGTCGCCCGCGGCGGTCGTCAGCCCGGTGACGGTGCCGTTCCGGCGCTGCACGGCGGTGACGGTCGTGCCGAGCCGCAGCTCCAGCCGGGCGGCGAGCACCGCGACCTTCGCCTTGAGCACCTCGTGCGCGACGCTCGGGTCGGCCGCGAAAGGATAGCCCGGTTTGCCGAAGCCCGGGTTCAGCGGCGGGTACGGGCCGTCGCCGTATGCGGAGAGGGTGGTGTGCGCGCGGTACCAGGCCCGGATGGCCTCGCGCAGGTCGCGATACGACTTCGTCGCGCCGGTGGTCTCGATCGTGTCCATGCCGGACTCGTCCCAGCGCGTGACGCCTTGCGCGGTGGCCTGGCCGCCGATCCACTGGCTCGGCTCCAGGAGCGCGACGCGCAGCTTGGGGTCGGCGGCGGCCGCGAGCGCGGCGGCGACGCCCCCGAAGCTGGCGCCGACGATGACGACGTCGTAGTCATGAACTGCCACGAACTCAGTCTCGCTAAGCTTGCTCTGGCAGTCAAGGAAACACCGGTAAAGTTCGCGTTCCCTACGCGAGGCGCAGCTCGGCACGTTCGCTGGATGCCGCGTTCGAGAGCGGCAACACCAGCGCGAACGTCGTGCCAGCCGGGGCGCTTTCCAGCCGCACCGTGCCGCCGCAACGGGCCGCGGCGCGTTCTACGATCGCCAGGCCCAGGCCCGAGCCTTCGATGCCCGTGGTCTGCTCGCCGCGGAAGAAGCGTTCGAACACATGGCCACGCTCCTGGTCAGGGATGCCGGGGCCGCCGTCGCTGACGCGCACGACGACGTTGCCGCCCTCGTGCCGCAGCTCGACGCGGACCGGGCTTCCGGCGCCGTATTTCACCGCGTTGTCGACCAGGTTCGCGATCGCTTCGTGCAGCTCGCCGCGGTCGGCGAGAACGCGCGTCTCGTCCGCCGCGACATCGAGCGAGACATCGCCGCGGCGGGCCGCCAGCACCTCGGCCACCGCGCCGTCCGCGATCTCCGCCACGTCGACCGCTTCGGTGCTGCCCCCTTCCGGGCGTTCGAGCCGGGCCAGCGCCATGAGGCGCTCGACCAGCCGCCGCATCCGGCGCGTCTCGGTGCGCAGCGTAGGGAAGGCGCGCGCGCGGATGTCGGCGTCGTCGATCCCGCCGCGCTCGAGCACGTCGACGAACGCGCTCACCACGGTCAGCGGCGTGCGCAGCTCGTGGCCGGCGTCGGCGACGAAGCGCCGCATCTGCTCCTCGACCCGCACCCGCTCTGCGAACGCCGCCGCGACCTGCGCCGTGGCGCCGTTGTAGGCTTCGATCAGCGCGCCCAGCTCGCTGCGGTCGGCGCCCGAGACGTGGCGCGGGGTGAAATCGCCCTGCGCGAAGCGGCGCAGCTCGCCGGTGACGGTGACGAGCGGCGCGATCGCTTGCGCCGCGATCCAGCGCCCGAACAGCCACGCCACCACGAACGCGACGAGCACCGCCAGCGCGAGCGATTCGAGGAACAGCCGGATCGCCGGTTCGAGCACCTGCAGGTCGGGCGCGATCAAGAGCTCCGCTTTGCCGCCGGCGAGGAAAATGTGCCGCGGGCGCAGACCGAGCAGCGATGCGAGCGACACTTGGGTCGTCGCCGGCGGCGGCGGACCGAACTTCGGGCGCCCGGGTCCCCCGCGTCTCGATTGCGGTCCGGCCCCGGGCGGGGGGCCATGGCGCTCGTCGCCGTGGAGCGCGAACGCAACCACGCCGGGCCGTTTGGCGGCTGCGACCGCGCTCGCGACGACCGAATCCGACGCATCGTTGGGATGCGCGGCGCCGACCGCTTGGGCTGCGGCGACGCCTTGCGCGACCGCGTTGAGCGTCGGCTGCGCCACCAGCCCGAACGCCAAGCGCGTCACGACGACGGCGACGATCACCAGCACCAGCCCGACCGCCGCCGCCGAGGACAGCGTCAGCCGGCTGCGCAGCGTCATCGCGGCTCGCGGATCGAGTAGCCGACCCCGCGGACGGTGTGGATCAGCCGCAGCTCCGTCGGGCGGTCGATCTTCGCGCGCAAGTACGAGATGTACGTCTCGACCGTGGCGGGCGAGACGTCGCGGTCGACGCCCCAGACGAGATCGAGCAGCTCCTCACGAGTGAACACCCGCTTGGGGCGGCGCGCGAGCGCGACGAGCAGATCGAACTCGCGCGTCGAGAGATCGACCCAGCGCCGGCCGCGCGCGACGCTGCGCGCGTCGAGGTCGATCTCGAGGTCGGCGACGCGCAGGTGGTGCACGCGCTTGAGCACCGGGCGGCGGAGCGCCGTCTGAATCCGCGCGACGAGCTCGTCGAGCTCGAACGGTTTGGGCAGGTAGTCGTCGGCACCGGCTTTGAGCCCGTCGATGCGGTCGCGCACGTCGCCGCGCGCGGTCAGCATGATGATCGGCACCTCGGTCAGCCGGCGCAGGAGCGGGATCAGCGACAGCCCGTCGATCTTGGGCATCATGATGTCGAGCACGATGCAGTCCGGGCTCCAGTCGCGCACCGCCGTCAGCCCGTCGGCCCCGTCGATCGCCGTGCGCACCGCGAAGCCGGCCTGCGCCAGCCCGATGTCGAGCACCTCGCGAATGCTGTGCTCGTCGTCGATGACGATCACCCGCTCGGCCGTTTGCATCTCCATGCCACCATCATCCGCCGCAATGCTGGGGGAATTCTCCGAAACCTTCCTAGCTTCGTCGGGCGTCAATGGCCGAGGTGCCAACCGTGCTCGTCGCAGCGGTACGCGGCCAGGCCGGCACTGACGCGCGGGATCGCCTTCTCGGCAAGCTTCTTGGTGGCGAAGTTCGCCTTCGGCTTCCCGTTCTTGCCGTAGCAGGTGCGCGGGCCGCCGCGCTTGCGCCGCTTGCCGGCCGCCGTTTCAGCCACCCGGCCGCCTCCGCTGCGTGCGCTTCGCCGGGCGCTCGCGGTCGACGACCACGTTTACCGCCCAGAGCACCAGGGTCAGCGCCAGCGCTGAGGTCTCGGCGATGCCGAGGTGCAGGCGCAGCGGGGTGAAGTCGTAAGCGATCGAGAGCACGAAATCGACGAGCACGGCGAGCCGGGTGATCGCCCACGTGCGCGTGACGAACACCAGGTAGCTGAAGATCAGCGCGAGGATCGTTTCCACGGCTACGGGTGCGTGCTGCCCTGGCCCGGCCGCTGCGACGGCTCGGGCAGCGGCGGGGCGGGCGGAACGCTAGCCGGGTTCTCCCAGATCGCCTTGGCCACGGCCGGCAGATGGTCGGGGGTCCGCTTGAGGAAGTACGCGACCTGCCAGATCGCCTGCTCGTCGAGCGACTTGTCGTACGCCGGCATGCCGGTGAAGCGGATGCCGTGCTCGATCTTCCAGTACGTCACGCCCTCCGGATCGTCCATCACGTCGTGCTTGTTGAACTGCGGCGCGCGCACGCCCAGCCCGCGCGCGATCGAGCTCGGGGTGGACTTGGCCGTGCCGTGGCAGACGGCGCAGTTCTGGACGTAGAGCTTGGCCCCGGTCGCGATGTCGGCGTCGGTCTGGGTGTAAGGATAGGGAGGCTTGGGCGCCTCGCGCTCGATCGTCGCGTCGAGCGCGGTGTGAGCCATCCATCTCTCGCCCGGCATGAGCCCGCCGTCGGCACGAGCCGGGACGGCTCCCGTCTCGATCGCCCCGAAGACCACCAGGGCGAGCAGGACCACCGCGGCTGCGAAGCCGCCGATGAACGAACGCATATGGCCACTATTCACCCAAAAGCTGGTATTCGACTCCGACCTGCCCGCAACGTAGGCCCTCTGGAACGGGTTTGGGGAGGGATGGCCCTAGCACCGCCCCTCGGCTCGACTCTCGAAGAGCTGCGCTTCACGAACAGCTTCGCGGGACTCGGTGAGACGTTCTCGGAACGCCGCCCGCCGAGCGGGATTCCCGGGGCGCGCTTGGTCGCCACAAGCCTCGACGCCGCCGCGCTGATCGACCTGCGCGGCGGCGAAGAGACTCGGCCCGAGTTCACCGCGCTCGTGTCCGGCAACGCGCTCGTGCCCGGCATGGAGCCGCTCGCCGCGCTCTACGGCGGCCACCAGTTCGGTTACTGGGCCGGCCAGCTCGGCGACGGCCGCGCGATTCTCTTGGGTGAAGCGCGGACCGTCCGCGGGCCCGTCGAGCTGCAGATCAAGGGCGCCGGCACGACCGCGTTCTCACGCATGGGCGACGGGCGGGCAGTCGTCCGCTCGACGGTGCGCGAGTTCTTGTGCAGCGAGGCGATGGACGCGCTCGGCATCCCGACCACCCGGGCCTTGGCGATGGCCGCCGGGGCCGAGCCGGTCCGGCGCGAGACGATCGAGCGGGCCGCGACGGTGATCCGCATGGCGCCGTCGTTCGTGCGCTTCGGCTCGTTCGAGATCTTCCACTACCGCAAGCAGACGGCCGAAGTGCGGGCGCTGGCGGACTACGTGATCGAGCGCTTCTATCCAGAGTCCGGGACGGGCGAGGACCGCTACGCGCGCTTCTTCGGCACGGTCGTCGAGCGCACGGCGCGGCTGATGGCGGCCTGGCAGAGCGTCGGCTTCGCGCACGGCGTGATGAACACGGACAATTTCTCGATCCTCGGCCTGACGCTGGACTACGGCCCGTTCGGCTTTCTGGAAGCCTACGAGCCGGGCTTCATCTGCAACCACACCGACGAGGGCGGCCGCTACGCGTTCGAGCGCCAGCCGACGATCGGCTTGTGGAACTGCCACGCGCTGGCCGAGGCGCTCTCGTCGCTGATCCCGCGCGACGCGCTCGACGCGGCGCTGGCCCGCTACGAGCCCGCATACCGGACCGCGTTCCTCGAGCTGCACCGGGCCAAGCTGGGCCTGCTCGACGCGCGCGACGGCGATGCCGATCTGCTGCTCGGGCTGTTCGAGCTGCTGGCGGCCCGGCGGGTCGACTGGACCCGTTTCTGGCGCGCCCTCTCGCACGGCGACGCGCCGGCCCTGGCGCTCTTGGGCGAGGACGAGACCTCGCTGGCCTGGTTCGCGGCCTATCGCGAGCGCGCGGCCGGCGATCCGCGCGGCGCGGAGGCGCGGCGCGCCGCGATGCTGGCCGCCAACCCGAAGTACGTGCTGCGGAACTGGGTCGCGCAGGAAGCGATCGAGGCCTGCGAAACGGGCGACGACGGCCCGGTGCGGGCCTTGCTCGCGGTCGTGCGGAGTCCTTACGAGGAGCACCCCGAGCGCGACGGGTGGGCCCAGCCTGCCCCGGCGAAGTACGCTGGCCTAGCGGTCAGCTGTTCCTCCTAAGGAGCGGCTCTTCTCGACGGAGTATCGACGGAACGATGAGCAGCGACGTACAGCGCCCGGGTGAAATTCGGCTTCTCGTGCGCGGCATAGCGCGCAACGTGCCGATCACGGACGTGGCGGAGCTATTCGCTCCCTTCGGCGTCGACCCGGCCCGGATCGCGCTGCCGCGCGACCGCCGGACCCGCCGGCGCAAGGGCATCGCGTTCGTGATCGCCCCCAACGCGGCGCTCGCCAACCACGCGATCCAGACGCTCAACGAGACGACCTTCCACGAGAAGCCGATCACCGTCGAGGTCGCGGAAGCCGCCCCGCCGCGGCGCGGCCGCGGCCGCCCGCGCCGCTGACCTATTGAAGGTACTTCTCGACCGTCTCGGCGCTGCGCTCGTGCGTGTCGCCGGGGTTCTGAGCGAACTCTTCGCGGGCCCGGCGCTGGCGCAGCAAGTCCCAGAGGCGGTCGAGCTGGACGTTGATGTCGCCCATCCGGCGGCGCTCGTCGGGGGTCATCTCGCCCTGGTCGAGCAGCCGGTGCTCCTCGGCGACGAGCTGTTCGATGTGGGCGTGGAGCTCTTGGTCGTTCACCCTTTGGTCTTTCCCGGCCCGGCGGCGAACACCCATGGCAAGGCCAGCGCCGGCCCCGCGCCGGCCAGCGTGACCGCGCTCGCGTAGCC
>CAXTNU010000157.1:0-8398 GCA_964245595.1 uncultured bacterium
GCCAGCTCGTCGCTGGTCGGCCCGGCGCGCTCGTCGCGGGCGAAGGTCGTGATACCGCGCCCGATAGGGCGCACCCGGCCCGGTCCCAGCGCGATCGCGCCCTGGGACGTCGAGCCCGAGACGAAGCGCGCGCCGGGCAGCGCTGCGCGCGCGGCGAGGTCGTTGTCGAGCCCGTTCTGCACCGAGACGACCAGCACGTGGGGCGGCAACACCCCGCGCAGCGGCTCCAGCGCGGCCCGGGTCGCGTGCGATTTGACCGCGACGATCGCCGCGTCGCGGTCCGCGAACGCGCGCGGGTCGGTGCTCGCGCGCAGCGCGACGCGCACCTCACGGTCGGACGCGACCGCGCCGTGGGGGGCAACTTCGCCGTCGGGCGCGATCTCGACTTCGGGTGCCTCCTCCCCGCTGAGCGCGCTCTCGGTACCGGGCACGACGACCGTTACGCCGTTGCGAGCGATCTCGTCGGCGACTTCGCTGCGCCGGGCCAGGACGACGACGTCGTGCTTCGCTGCCAGGCCGGCCGCCAGCGTCAGGCCGATCGCGCCCGCGCCGACGACGCCGATCTTCACGTGCCGCTCAGCGGCAGCGCCATCTCGTCCTGTTGCGTGAAGCCCAGCGCGGCGTAGAGCGGGCGCGCGGCGTCGGAGGGGTGCAGCACCAGGCGCACCAGCATCGCGGTGCGGGCGTAGTCGAGCAGCTCGAGCATGATCGCGCGCGCGATGCCGCGCCGCCGCGCGGCCGGTTCGACCCAGACCGAGTGGACCCGGCCGTAGCGGTCGCCGGGATGACCCGGCCGCGGAACGATCGCGTTCACCAGCAGCGCGCCGCTCCCGAGCACGGTCTCGCCGTCGTGCGCGACCCAGCCCAGGTAGCGGCTCTCGGCCAGCATGTCGGTGAAGAACGCGGTCCAGACCGGCCGCTGCGCGTCAACGGTCGCTTCGTCCCAGCCGTAGACGGCCAGGCAGACCAGGCCGCGGTGCTCGGCCAGCAGCGCCGCGTCGTCCGGCGTGGCGCTGCGGATCGCCCAGCTCACAGCCCGCGGAACTTGGGCGTGCGCTTGTTGCGGAACGCGTCGAGCCCTTCGGCGAAGTCGGCCGTCTCGCCCGCGGTGGCTTGCAGCTGTGCCTCGTAGTCGAGCGCCTCGCGCAGCTGGCCCAAGCCGTTGTGCTGCAGCTCGCGCTTGATGAGCCCCAGCGCGCGCGGCCCGTACGAGAACAGGGCCGCCATCGCCTGCGCCTCGCTCACCACCTCGGACCCCGGGACGACCTTCGTGCACAGCCCCAGCTCGTCGGACCGGCGGGCGTCGAGGATCTCGGACAGCAGGCACAGCTCGAGCGCCTTGGCGTAGCCGACGATGCGCGGCAGGGTGAACGACAGGCCGCTGTCGGGCACCAGCCCGATCTTCACGAACGCGGTCGTGAACGACGCGCTCTCGGCCACGATGCGGAAGTCGCACGCGCAAGCGATCGCGAAACCGGCTCCCGCGGCGATGCCGTTGACCGCCGCGATGTAGATCTTCTCCGAGCTCATGATCGCGGTGATGAACGGCGCGAAGCGGCACTCCAGCACGACGCCCAGCTGCGGCACCTGGCCGCGCGGCAGCGAACGCTCGTCGTCGAGCGCCTGGCCCGCGCAGAACGCCTTGCCCGCGCCGGTGAACACGATCGCGCGCACGGACGAGTCGCGTTCGAGCGTCTTGAGCGTGACGAGCAGCGAGTCGAGCAGGTCGGCGGTCAGCGCGTTGTACGCGTGCGGCCGGTCCAGCGTGACCGTTGCGATGCCGTTGGCGCTCTCCACCCGGTGGTCGAGCGGGTTCATCGTCCTTGCCATGTCGGCTTCCGCTTTTCGAGAAAGGCTGCCACGCCCTCGCGCGCATCGTCGGTTTGCAGCAGGCCGGAGAACGCGCGCCGCTCGTCGAGCAGCGAGGCGTGTAAGGTGTCCTCGAACGCTCGCCCGACCGCGCGCTTGGCGACCCGCACCGCGCCCGGCGCCTGGCGGGCCAGCGCGCGGGCCATGTCGAGCGCGACCGGGACGACCCGCTCGGAGGGAACGCAGCGATTGGCCAGGCCGTGCCGCTCGGCATCGCGCCCGCTGATCTCGCGCCCGAGCAGCACCATCTCCATCGCCAGGGTCTTGCCGACGGCGCGGGTCAGGCGCTGGGTGCCGCCCGCGCCGGGCATCACGCCCAGGTTGATCTCGGGCTGGCCCAGGCGGGCGTCCTCGGCCACCACCAGCAGGTCGCACGACATGGCCAGCTCGAGGCCGCCCCCCAGGGCCAAGCCGCGCACCGCCGCGATCACGGGCAGGCCGACCGCCCACAAGCGATCCCACTCCTCCAGGCGCGGGCCGTCGGCGGCGAACTCGGCGATGTCGGCCCCGGCCGCGAAGGCGCGCTCGTCGCCGGTCAGCACGACGGCGCGGGTGACCCCGTCGGCGTCGAAGCCTTCGAGCGCGGCGGCCAGCCGGCTCACGACCGCGTTGGAGAGCGCGTTGAGGACCTTGGGCCGGTTGAGCCGGACGAGCGCGATCCCCTCGGCCGGCCGCTCGATCAGCAGGACGTCGTCGTTCATAGGCTCCTCCGGTCGATCACGCGCTTGGCTTTGCCTGCCTCGATCCGCTCGATCGTGCCCGGCGGCACGACCCGCACCTCCAGCGAGACCAGCAGCACCTCCGCCAGCCGCCCGCCGACGGTGCGCGCGAAGGCCGCCGGATCGCCGAGCGAGGCCTCGGGGTGGTGCTCGACCTCGACCAGCAGCGCGTCCAGCCCGCCCGCCGGGCGGTCCACGAAGATGCGGTAGTTCGGCGACAGCTCGGGGAAGCGCAGCAGCACCTCCTCGACCGCCGAGGGAAACACGTTCACTCCGCGGATGACGAGCATGTCGTCGACCCGCCCGGTGAACCAGTCGATCCGCGCGGTGGTGCGGCCGCAGGCGCAGCGCTCCCGGACCAGCGAGGTGAGGTCGCGGGTGCGGTAGCGCAGCACCGGCATCGCCTCGCGGGTCAGCGTGGTGATCACCAGCTCGCCGCGCTCGCCGTCGGCCAGCGGCGCGCCGCTCTCGGGGTCGACGATCTCGGCCAGGAAGTGGTCTTCCTGGACGTGCAGGCCGGCTTTGGCCAGGCACTCCTGGGCCACGCCGGGGCCGATGATCTCGGTCAAGCCGTAGATGTTGGTCGCGGTGACGCCCCACAGCTCTTCGAGCTCGGCGCGCATCTCGCGCGTCCACGACTCGGCCCCGCAGATCGCGTACTTCAGCGCCTGCGGGCGCCGTTTCTCGGCCCGGAAGCGCTCGGCCAGCACGAGCGCGTACGAAGGCGTCGCGCCGATTCCGACCACCGGCAGGTCTTCGAGCAGCTGCATCTGGCGCGCGCTGTTGCCGCTCGACGCCGGGATCGCGCACGCGCCCAGCGCCTCGCAGCCGCCGTGCATGCCCAAGCCGCCGGTGAACAGCCCGTAACCCCAGGCGATCTGGAACATCTGGCGCGGCTCGATCCCGCCCGCGGCGAGGCTGCGCGCGTTGACCTCGCCGAAGATGCGCAGGTCCTCGCGCGTGTAGGCGCCGATGGTCGGCGTGCCGGTCGTTCCGGTCGAGGCGTGGATGCGCGCCAGCTCGCTCTCGGGCACGGCCAGCAGCCCCAGCGGGTAGCCGTCGCGCATGTCGGCCTTGGTGCTGAACGGCAGGCCTTGGACGTCGCCCAGCGAGGCCGCAGGCGTGACGCCGCGCAGGCGCGCGCGGTAGATCGGGTTGGCCTCGCGCAGGCGCTCGACCAGCGCCCGCAGCCGGTCGAGCTGGAGCGCCTCGAGCGCATGGCGTTCGAGCGTCTCGAACTCGGGCTGAAAGATCATGAGGCCGGGACTACGCGCTACACGGGTGAGTTTACTTCGGGCCGCCGAAGCTCGGCCGCATGCCGTCCCCGCTGGAGTTCTGGTTCGAGTTCGCGAGCACGTACTCGTACGTCGCCGCTCTCCGCATCGAGGGGCTCTGCCGCGACGCGGGCGTGCCGCTGGTCTGGACGCCGTTCATGCTCGGGCCCGTTTTCGCGCTCCAGGGCTGGAACGACTCGCACTACAACCTCAACCCGCGCCGCGGCGCGTACATGTGGCGCGACATGGAGCGGCTGTGCGCCAAGCTCGGCCTGCCCTGGCGCCGCCCCTCGCAGTTCCCGCGCGCCACGACCGTCGCCGCGCGGGTGGCCTGCGCGGTCGTCGGCGAGCCGTGGTGCGGCGACTACGTGCGGCGGGTGTACGGCGCGAACTTCGGCCAGGACCGCGACGTCGGCCGGCGCGAAGTCGTGGCCGGAATCCTGACCGAGCTGGGACAGCCTGCTGAAGCGGTGCTGGCCGCCGCCGAGGCGCCCGAGCGGCGCGGCGCGCTGCGCGCGAACACCGAGCGCGCGATCGCACTGGGCATCGTTGGTTCGCCCAACTGCGTGGTCGACGGGGAAGTGTTCTGGGGCGAAGAGGGGCTCGAGGACGCGATCGCCTGGGCGCACGGCGAGCGCTGGGGGCTAGCGCCGGCGTAGCCGCGGGAAGCGACGATGTGGTGCTGAACGAGGCGCGGATGGAGACATCCGCGCCCGTCTTCACGTTCGGGCCGTTTTCTCTGGACGCCGCGGCGCGCCGGCTCGGCTGCCACGGCGTGCCCGTGCCGCTGCGCCCCAAGACGTTCGCGCTGTTGGAGTACTTCGTGCGCAACCCCGGCCGCGTGGTGACCAAGAGCGAGATCTTCGCCGCGCTCTGGCCCGACGAGGACGTCACCGAGCAGAACCTCGCCCAGCACGTCTTCCTGCTGCGCGGCGCGCTTGCGGCGCACGCGCCGGGCCAGGCGTTCCTGGTCACCGAGCCCGGGCGCGGATACCGCTTCGTGGCGCGCACGCGAATTGTGGCGGCGCGGCGGCGGGTCGATTCGGAGGTCGAGCGGCTCACCCTGCGCGGCTGGTACCACTGGGAGAAGCGCAGTGCCGCCGGCTACGCGCGAGCGCGCGAGTTCTTCGAGCGCGCGCTCGAGCGCGACCGCGACGACGCGCCGGCCTGGGCGGGTCTGGCCGACACCTACCTGCTGCGCTGCGAGTACCTGCTCGATCCGCCCGAGCCCGGCTTTCCGCTGGCCCGCGACGCGGCCCGGACCGCGCTCGCGCTGGCGCCCGACCTGCCTTCGGCGCACGCCGTGCTGGGCGACGTGGCGCTGTTCTACGAGCGCGACTACGGCGAGGCGGAACGGCGCTACGCCGCCGCGCTGGCGGCCGACCCGCGCTATCTCACCGCCCGCATGTACCGCGCGTGGTTCCACAACGTCCGCGGCCGGCGCGCCGAGGCGCTGCTCGACGTGGAAGCTGCGCTAGAGGATGCTCCGTACGATCTAAACCTGCTGACCACTCGTGGGACGTGCGCGCTGTGGGCGCGCGACTTCCGTGACGCGGCGGCGCAGTTCCGGCTGGTGCTCGACCTCGAGCCCGGATACCGCCCCGCGCGGCACTACCTGGGCATCGCGCAGACGCTGGCCGGCGAGCATCGCGACGCGCTCGAGACGCTGAGCGCCGATCAGGCCCCCGAGCGCGAGCAGATCAATTTGGCCGTGGGGGCGTTCGCCGCGCGCCGCGCGGGCCTGGGCGACGTCGCGCGCGACTTCGAGCGGCAGCTCGCGGACATGGCCGCGCGCGGGACGTTCGTCTCGGCCTTCAACCGCGCGCTGCCGCCGCTCGGCCAGGGCGACGTCGAGACTTGCGTGGGCATACTCGAAACGGGGCTCGCGGCTCGCGACCCGTGGCTGGTGTTCGTCGCCGAATACCCGCTCTTCGACGACGCCCGCGCCAGCCGCCGCTTCGCGGCGCTGCGCGAGCGCATCGCACGCGGCGATGTTTAGCAGCTCCATCATATACGGCATCGAGTTGGCCGCGGGCGGGCGATCGCACGGACCGTGGAGAATCGAACCGGCGTGCTCGGGTACACGTTTGGGGCGCTCATCGCCTTCGGAATATTTCTTCTTGAAGTGTCGTTACTCGTGGCGTTCGCAGTGCTTGCAGCATCGTTCCCGGCGTCCGACCAACGCGATGCGAACGAAGACGATGCGCAGCGCGCAGACGTCCCTTTGTCGCAGATGGTTTCATCCGTCGTCCTCTACGACCGAGCGTACGAAGTCAACCGCGATCGAAACGCCGAGATGCAAGGCGTCGAGAACGGACTTCTCGCCATACTCGCCGCCGTGGCGGCAGTCGCAGTGCTCGCGATCGACGAGCTCGCCGATCTCGGGTTCGCCTCGCTCGGATGTCTCGCGCTCGCGTTCATCGCCTGTGCGGCCGGTTACCTGCGGGACGAGTGTTCGCGCTGTGGTTCCGGCAGTCCGAGGACCCGCGCCGTTTCTTCTACGACCTCATCCTCAGCCCCGATGAAGCGCACCGCGAAGGCGCGGAGGACTTGATCGAAGCGCTCGTGAGCACCCGGATGCTGCTGATCGAAAAGCGCCGGTGGGCCGTCGCGGCGATCGTGGCGCTCATCATCGGGACGGTGGCGGGCGGCTTGCAGAAGGTGGTACACTCTCATTCTGATGGTGCATTCGAAGGTGAAACGAGCCGTCACCGAGTCGGGACGGCAGAGCGCCGAGACGACGGCACGGCAAAAGTCACTCCTTCGGTTTGCCGAGTCGCTCCGAAAGCGCTACGGCTTGACGCCACTTCCTGAGAAGCCCGATCCCGTGACGGGCCGGCGCCGGCCGCCGGGGTACTACCTGGAAGACTTCTTCGGCCGTAACCGCGTCGAGCGCTGAACGCGATCTGCGGCGTTGAGAAACGTTGAGGACGAACGCCGCTTGCTCGGAGTAGACTGCGGGCATGACGCACCTCGTGTTGGCCCTTGCGCTGGCGGCTTGTAACGCGCCCGAGAACCGGCAGTTCGATTTCTGGCTCGGGCGCTGGCGCGTCACGACGCCCAACGGCAAGTTCGCCGGGACGAACGACGTCACGCGCGAGTACGGCGGCTGCGTGCTGCAGGAGCACTGGAGCGGCACCGGCGGCTCGCACGGCTCGAGCTTCAACGTGTACGACCCGGCGCGCAAGGTCTGGCACCAGACCTGGGTCGACGACGGCGGCACGCTGCTGCTGCTCGACGGGGGCTTCCGCGGCGGCGCGATGACGCTGACCGGCCGCACGCCGACCGCCAAGGGCACGCGCATCGACCGGATCGTGTGGACCAAACGGCCCGACGGGGCGGTGCGCCAGCTCTGGCGCGCGTCGACCGACGGCGGTGCGACCTGGCAGGTCGCCTTCGACGGGCTCTACCGCCGCATGCCCTGAGCCCGTCCCCGCTGACCTGAGTGCTCGCCCTGCCGAGGAGACGAGGCCTGGGCGGGGGGAATCGCAGCGGCAGGAGGCTGCGATGAAGCTAGGTGTCTTGGGGACCGACGAGCTGCCCAAATTCGTCAAGTCGTATTACGAGCAGTTGAAAGCCGACTCCGAGGCGGAGAACGTCACGTTCGCCGTCCCGCTGGCCGTGCCCGCGACCTGGGAAGGCCTGTACCGGCTCGAGATGGCGACGCTGGTCGCTCGCATCGAGCCCGAGCTGCGGCGCTCGGCGTGGCTCGCCCGACTGCGCTTTCGCAACGTCGCCGGCGAGTCGGCGTACCAGCAGTACCTGGCCTCGGTGCCGCCCGACCCAGCCACCGCGAACGTGGACGTGCTGCGCGCCGATCTGGTGAACTTGCTGCGGCGGACGTACTACCTGATCGCGCTCGCGCCGGCCAGCGAATCGATCCGCCACCGGCTGCTGCTGGGCGGCGTCGGGCTGGGACTGCTGTGCCTCGTCGCGATCGGCTTCGTCGTCTGGCTCGTCCCGCCGACCGCGATCGGGATCTTCCAGCTCGCCATCTTCGCGGGCGCGATCGGCGGCACGGTCAGCCTGATCCAGCGCGTGCAGGCGCTGCCCGAGGCCGACCCGCTGCTGTTCCGCCTGAGCGGCTGGACCATGATCATCCAGAGCCTGCTCGTTCCGCCGCTGGTCGGTGCGTTCTTCGCCGGGCTGCTGTTCCTGATCTTCGCCTCGGGCGTGCTCTCGGGCGACTTCTTCCCGAAGTTCACCCTGCCGCCGGCAAGCTCGGCCGGGGTCGACTTCAACGCGTTCTTTTTCAAGACGGCGCCGGAGAGCGGCAAAGCGTTCGCGCTGATCGTCGTGTGGTCGTTCATCGCCGGGTTCGCGGAACGGTTCGTGCCCGACACGATCGACCGGCTCACCGCGCAGCGCACGGTCGAGACCAAGACCGCCGAGGCGACGCGCTCGACCTAAGCCGTGCGGCGGGCGGTTCCGTCGAAGAGCGCCGCCAACTCGCCGCCGCGGTCGAGCGCGTGCGCTGCGGCGATGTCCTTGGCTTGCGCGATGTAGGCTGCGCAGGCGGCGTCGGCGGCGTCAGGC
>CAXTNU010000158.1:0-8380 GCA_964245595.1 uncultured bacterium
ATCACGTAGCGCCCGAGGCCGAAGCGGCGCGCGACCCGGCTGTCGGGCGTGCCGGGCTTGGTCGCCGGGACGCGGGCCGCGACCGTCGTGACGGTGCCGTCGGCACGCACGAAAACCATGTCCAGCGGCGCGATCGTGTCCTTCATCCAGAAGTCGTGCCGCTGGTCGGCCGGCTGGGGAAACACGAAGATCATTCCCTCGCCGGGCGGAACCACGGCGACGCCCATCAGCCCGTGCTCGCGGCTGGGGTCGGTGTCGGCCACCGCCAGCCGCAGCACGGCCTTGGGTGCGGCGACCGCCAGTGCCCGGCAGAAGCTGCGCTCGAGCGGGATCTCGCGGCACCAGGCGCCGGCCGCGCCGGCCGGGGCGGGGCGGGCACAGGCGAGGGCGGCAAGGGCGGCAGCGGCGGCGAGGAAGCGAGCGGGAGCGAGGCGCATCGCTGCTCGATGGGCGACCGTGACCGCCCGTTCCTGCCCTAGCAAAGTGTTCGAATTCTCGCTAGGCAAGAAGAAGATCGACCGTGGCCTCGGTTGAAGGCTCCTGCATCACCAATACGTTTCTCATCTGAACGAGGAGTCCATGAGACGATCCTTTTTGCTTGCCTTTTTCGGCATAGCGCTGTCGCTGTGCGCAATGACCACCGCCGCGCAGGCGCAGGCGACGCGCACGTGGGTCTCGGGCGTCGGCGACGACGCGAACCCGTGCAGCCGAACCGCGCCCTGCAAGACCTTCGCCGGCGCGATCTCCAAGACGGCTGCGGGCGGCGAGATCGACGCGCTCGATCCGGGCGGGTTCGGCACCCTCACGGTCACCAAGGCGATCACCATCGACGGCGGCGGCGGCCAGATCGCCTCGGTGCTCGCCTCGGGCACCATCGGTTTCAACATCAACGCCGGCACCAACGACGTGGTGACCCTGCGCAACCTGCGCATCAACGGCACCAGCCAGAGCACCAGCCCCGGCACGAAGGGGGTCAACATCATCAACGCGGGCACCGTCGAGGTCCAGAACTGCGTCATCGAAAACTTCTCGCAGCTCGGGATCGACGCCGAGAACTCCGCCCGCACGCAATTGACCGTGACCGACTCGATCATCCAGAACAATCAGGTCGGCGGCATCCTCAGCTCGACCGCGGCGACGACCGGCAACCGCAACCGGGTCTCGGTCAACCACACCGTGCTGCTGAACAACGGCTACGGCGTGCGCGCGTCGCTGAACACGCGCATGCAAGTCTCGAACAGCTTCATCTCCAACAGCAGCAATAGCAGCACCACCGTGGGCGGCGCGGTCGCGGACGCCTCGACCGCCGCCCTCACCATCGTGGACAGCACGGTCACGAACGGCAGCGGCACCGGCGTGCATGCCTCGAATTCCGCGATCATCCACATCTCGAACGTCGCGGTGACCAAGAACGTCAACGGCCTGGTGTTCGACTCGGCCGGGCAGATCATCTCGTGGGGCAACAACCACGTCTCCGACAACCCGGTCGGCGACGGCACGCCCAGCTCGACGATCTCGCCGATCTGAGCCGGACCGCAGCGGTTTCGCGCAACGGCGGTAAGGCCGCGCCCCTGAGGTGCGGCCTCGCGTTCCTCAGCGCTTGAGGACCCGAGCCAGCTTGTCGAACAGGCCGCTGAGCGCACGCTCGTGGACGTCCTCGTAGCGCTTCCAGAACAGCCGCCCCTCGGGCTCGGAGACCGTGGCCGCGATGCGGTGCCGGACGGTGACCTTGCGCCCCTGCTGCTCGAGCGTGAAGGCGTGGGTGCCATCGACGCCCTCGTTATCGATCCGCCAGACGATGCTGTGCTCGGGCTCGAGCGATTCGAGCACCGCGTGGACGCCGAGGTGCCATTCCTCGGTCGTGCCCGGGGTGAGCGGGCCGGGGCTGCGCGTGAACGGCTGCGCCGCGAACGGCCAAACCACGTCCTGCGAGGTGCCCATCTCGCTCAGGAGCTGGTAGATCCGGCGCGGCGTGCCGCTGTACGTGCGTTCGTAGGTGACATCGATCGGCGTGGGCATCGGTGTCCGCTTCTGAAGCGGCATGCGGAACACCGCTCAGCGTGGCAGTTCCGAAAATGAAAAGACCCCGGCACGCTCACCGAAGTCTCGCCATCACAGGCGGCTCGCGGCCCGCCGGGCCGCGAACGCGATGGATTGGGCGCTCGTCCAGAGCGCCCAATCCTCATGCCTTGAGCTCGATGTCCACGCCCGCGGGCAGGTCGAGGTGCATCAGCGCGTCCATCGTCTTGGGCGACGCCTGGAGGATGTCGATCAGGCGCTTGTGGGTGCGCATCTCGAAGTGCTCGCGCGACTTCTTGTCGACGTGCGGCGACCGGTTGACGCAGAACCGGTTGATCTCCGTGGGGAGCGGCACCGGACCGCTGACGAACGCGCCCGTGCGCTTCGCCGTATCGACGATGCGCTCGGCCGACTGATCGAGCACGCGGTGATCGTACGCCTTGAGGCGGATGCGGATCTTCTGCTTAGCCATGATCTTTCGCGCTTAATTCGAGACGGAGGTGACGACGCCGGCGCCGACGGTCCGGCCGCCCTCGCGAATCGCGAAGCGCAGACCTTCCTCACAGGCGATCGGGGTGATCAGCTCGACGTCCATGGTGATGTTGTCGCCGGGCATGACCATCTCGACGCCCTCGGGCAGCTTGATGGTGCCGGTCACGTCGGTCGTGCGGAAGTAGAACTGGGGCCGGTAGTTCGCGAAGAACGGAGTGTGGCGGCCGCCCTCTTCCTTGGAGAGGACGTACACCTCGGCCTTGAAGTTCTTGTGCGGCTTGATGGAGCCGGGCTTGGCCAGCACCTGGCCGCGCTCGATGTCGTTGCGCTCCACGCCGCGCAGCAGCACGCCGACGTTGTCGCCCGCGATGCCCATGTCGAGCAGCTTGCGGAACATCTCGATGCCGGTGACGACGGTCTTGCGGGTCGCGTCCTGGAGCCCGACGATCTCGACTTCCTCGCCGACCTTGACCTGGCCGCGCTCGACGCGGCCGGTGCCGACCGTGCCGCGGCCGGTGATCGTGAAGACGTCTTCGACCGGCATCAGGAACGGCTTGTCGACCGGGCGCTCCGGGGTGGGAATGTACGTGTCGACCGCGTCCATCAGGGCGAAGATCGGCGCTGCATCGGCATCGCCGCGCTTGCCGCTGCTGTTGAGCGCCTTGGTGGCCGAACCACGGATGATCGGCGTGTTGTCGCCGTCGTACTCCTGGCCCGAGAGCAGCTCGCGGACTTCCATCTCGACCAGCTCGAGCAGCTCGTCGTCGTCGACGAGATCCGTCTTGTTGAGGAATACGACGATTTTCTGAACGCCGACCTGGCGCATGAGCAGCACGTGCTCGCGGGTCTGCGGCATCGGACCGTCGGTGCCCGCGACGACCAGGATCGCCCCGTCCATCTGCGCCGCGCCGGTGATCATGTTCTTGATGTAGTCGGCGTGACCGGGGCAGTCGACGTGCGCGTAGTGGCGCGCGTTGGTCTCGTACTCCTGGTGCGAGATGGCGATCGTGATCCCGCGCTCCTTCTCCTCGGGCGCGTTGTCGATGTCGTCGACGGCGCGCTTGGCGATGCTGGAGTGCTCGGTCGCGAGGCAATTGATGATCGCAGCCGTGAGCGTCGTCTTACCGTGGTCGACGTGACCGGTGGTCCCGATATTGACGTGCGGTTTGTTCCGCTCGAACTTGGCTTTGGCCATGATTTCCTTTGCGTTGTCTTTCTGGTGGTGTTCTGGTTACTAAAAGGTGTCGAAGAAACTACGCTGTGGCGAGCTTCTTGCCGGAGGCTTTGGCGACGATCTCGGCTTCGACGGTCTTCGGCGCCTTCTCGTAGTGCGAGAACTCCATGGTGTAGGTCGCGCGGCCTTGCGTGGCGCTGCGCAGGTCGGTCGCGTAGCCGAACATCTCCGAGAGCGGGACGTTGGCCTTGATGACCACCGCGCCGCCGATCGCCTCGTCTTGCGACTGGATCATGCCGCGCCGGCGGTTGAGGTCGCCGTTGACGGCGCCGGTGTAGTCGCGCGGGGCGGTCACCTCGACGCCCATGATGGGCTCGAGCAGGATCGGCCCGGCCGCGCGGTTCGCTTCCTTGAACGCCATCGAGCCGGCGATCTTGAACGCCATCTCGCTCGAGTCGACGTCGTGGAACGAGCCGTCGAAGACCGTCGCCTTGAAGTCGAGCACCGGGTAGCCCGCGAGCACGCCGCTCTGCGCGGCCTCGCGGATGCCCTCCATGACCGGCTTCTGGAACTCCTTGGGAATCACGCCGCCGACGATGCCCCACACGAAGACGTAGCCGGTGTTCGCCTCGCCCGGCTCGAGGCGCAGCCAGACGTCGCCGTACTGGCCCTTGCCGCCGGTCTGCCGGACGAACTTGCCCTGCTTCTCGATCTTCTTGGTGATGGCTTCCTTGTAGGCGACCTGCGGCTTGCCGACGTTCGCCTCGACCTTGAACTCGCGCTTGAGGCGGTCGAGGATGATCTCGAGGTGGAGCTCGCCCATCCCCGCGATGATCGTCTGCTGCGTCTCCTCGTCGGTGCGCATGCGGAAGGTCGGGTCTTCCTGGGCCAGGCGGGTGAGCGCGATGCCCATCTTGTCCTGGTCGCCCTTCGTCTTGGGCTCGATGGCCTGCGAGATGACGGGCTCCGGGAACGTGATGTTCTCGAGCAGGATGGCGTGCTTCTCGTCGCACAGCGTGTCGCCGGTGCGCGTGTCGCCCAGGCCGACCGCCGCGGCGATGTCGCCGGCGCCGATCGCGTCGATGTCCTCGCGGTGGTTGGCGTGCATCCGCAGGATGCGCCCGATGCGCTCCTTGCGGCCGTTGCGCGCGTTGTAGACGTACGTGCCCTTCTCCAGCACGCCCGAGTAGACGCGGAAGTAGGTCAGGTTGCCGTACGGGTCGGTCGCGATCTTGAACGCGAGGGCCGCGAACGGTTCGCCGTCGCTGGGCTGGCGGGTCATCTCCGAGTCGTCGCGCGGGTCCTTGCCGACGATCGGCTTGGCATCCAGCGGCGAGGGCAGGAAGTCGACCACCGCGTCGAGCAGCGGCTGCACGCCCTTGTTCTTGAAGGCCGAGCCGCACAGCATCGGCAGGACCTTGCCCTTGATCGTGGCCAGGCGGAGCGCTTTGTGCAGGCGCTCGACCGGGATCTCCTGGCCGTCGAAGAACAGCTCGAGCAGCTCGTCGTCCTGCTCGGCGATCGCCTCGATCAGCGCCTGGCGCCACTCCTGCGCGGTCGTGTAGAGCTCGCCGTCGGCCGCGGTGACCGGGGTCGAGTCCATCGTCGAGCCGGCGTCGTCGGTGTAGACGATCTTGCTCATCGTGAACAGGTCGACCACGCCCAGAAAGTCGTTCTCGGCGCCGATCGGGACCTGGATCGGGGTCGCGGGTGCGCCCAGGCGGGTGCGGATCTGCCGCACGCAGTTGAAGAAGTCGGCGCCCATGCGGTCCATCTTGTTGACGAAGATGATCCGCGGCACGGCGTACTTGTTCGCTTGCCGCCAGACGGTCTCGGACTGCGGCTGCACCGCGGCCACCGAGTCGAACAGCGCGACCAGGCCGTCGAGCACGCGCAAGCTCCGCTCGACCTCGACCGTGAAGTCAACGTGGCCAGGCGTGTCGATGATGTTGATGCGGGTGTCGCGCCAGGTGCAGGCCGTCGCGGCGGACGTGATCGTGATCCCGCGCTCCTGCTCCTGGACCATCCAGTCCATGGTGGCAGCGCCGTCGTGGACTTCGCCGATCTTGTGCGTGCGGCCGGTATAGAAAAGAATCCGCTCCGTCGCGGTCGTCTTGCCGGCGTCGATGTGAGCGGCGATCCCGATGTTGCGGGTGAATTCGAGCGGGTATTCGCGTTTAAGAGCCATATGAATCCGAAGGGGTACCGATCACCAGCGGTAGTGTGCGAAGGCCTTGTTGGCTTCCGCCATCTTGTGGGTGTCCTCGCGCTTCTTGATCGAAGCGCCCTGGTTGTTCGCCGCGTCCATCAGCTCGTTGGCGAGCTTCTCGGTCATCGAGCGGCCGGGCCGCGAGCGGGCGTACGTGATCAGCCAGCGCATCGCCATGGCCTGACGGCGATCCGGGCGGACCTCCATCGGCACCTGGTAGGTCGCACCGCCGACGCGGCGGGGCCGGACTTCGACCAGCGGCATCGCGTTGCCGAGCGCCTGCGTGAAGATGTCCATCGGATCGCGCCCGGTCTTGGTCGCGATCGTCTCGAGCGCTTCGTAGGTGATCTTCTCGGCGGTCGACTTCTTGCCGCGCATCATCACTTTGTTGATGAAACGGGCGAGCACTTTCGAACCGAACTTCGGATCGGGGAGAATCGGTCGCTTCGGAACCGGACCCTTGCGCGGCACTAGAACGCCCCCGCTTCGCTACGGCGTGAATGTACTGTCATATTTCTCATCGCTTCGCGGTAGGCTTCTGGTTGCGCTTGGCGCCGTACTTCGAGCGGCCTTGCTTGCGGTTGGCGGCGCCCGAGGTGTCCAGCGTGCCGCGGATGATGTGGTAGCGGACGCCCGGGAGATCCTTGACGCGCCCGCCGCGGATCAGCACGACGGAGTGCTCCTGGAGGTTGTGGCCGATCCCGGGGATGTAGGCGGTCACTTCCTCGCCGTTGGTGAGACGGACGCGGGCGACCTTACGCAGGGCCGAGTTCGGCTTCTTGGGCGTGATCGTCTTGACCTGAGTGCAGACGCCGCGGCGCTGGGGGTTGCCCGTGACCTCGAAGGTCCGGTTGGGCAGATCGGGGTGACCCGGCTTGGGTCCGGTCGAAACGACGCGGAACGCCGGGGTCTTCACCTTTTTGAGCTGCTTCTCACGGCCCTTACGGACCAGTTGGGAAATCGTCGGCACTCAGTTCTCCGGAACGCACACGAAAGCGGCCAAACCACGGCGGGTCGGCCGGAACCTCCGAAGCATACCATGTGCCGGGTTGGGCGTCAACGCGAAACGCCCCGGGCGCTAGGTTATCGCATACCCGATGGGCTTGTAGCGCCCGTTGTTGGAGGCTTGCGCCGAGCAGGCGGTCAGTCCCACGACCAGCCCCTCCTCGGCCCGCAGCACCAGCCGGTCACCCGCGCGCGAGCGGGGCGGGCGAACCGCCAGCCGGCCGCCGGGCTCCAGCTCGACCCGCATGAAGACGTTGAAGCTGGTCGGGATCGCGTCGGGCGCGATTCCGTACGGGGCCAGCGCGGCGGCCAAGTTGCCCCAGCAGCCCGGGACGTCGTCGTGGCGGCCGCCGTAGCAGATCCGCCAGGTGTCGCGGCTGCACGGGGCGAGCAGGAAGTCGTGCGTCCTCGCGTCGTCGTGGAGGATCGTCAGCAGCGGGCGCGAGCGGTTCGACCACAGCCGGTTGCCGGCCGTCAGCGCGACGGTCTGCTCGTAGTCGAAGGTCCGGCCGTTGGAGAGCGTCTCGCGCGGGTCGGCGGCGGCGAAGGCGACCAGGTCGGCGACCTGCTCGCCCTCCAGGTCGACCACGGTCAGGGTCGCCCCGGCGGCGAGCTCGAAGGCGGTCCCGCCGCGGGGCGGGATCGTGGTCAGCGGGCGGGCTTGAAGGGACAAGTCCACGATGCCTCGGTCGGGCGGCCGGAGTACTGGCGCGCCTCGGAGCGCTGGCCGAACTCGGCCAAGTTGGGGTTGAGCGTGCCGTCGAGCGCGACTTCGCGGGCCCGGATGCGGGCCTGCAAGGCGCCGAAGCGGCCCTCGGCCCGCAAGTGCTCGAACTGCTCGTGGGCGTTGAAGACCAGGGCCGGCCAGGCGAAGCGGCGCGCGCGGCGCGAGCTGACCGGGCTCAGGCCGACCACGAAGAACGCGTTGCCCGCGACGCTGAACGAGAAGTCGGGATCGGCCGGGTCGGCGCTGACCCGCGGGTCCCACGAATGGTAGCGCGCGTCGAGCTCGTGGAGGGCCTGCAGCTGGTCCCAGAGGGCCCGCTCGAAGGCTGCCTCGTCCTCGTACCCGCGCGCGCCGAAGACCGCGACGTAGGTCGTGAAATCGCTCTCGAAGCCGCGCCGCTCCGCGGCGAAGGCGTACAGGTCGCGGGCCAGCCCCTCGGTCACCGCCGGATCGGCCAGCCGGGCGTAAGTCCCCAGCCGGTACGTTCCGCGCCGGACGGCCGACTTCGCGCCCAGACACGAGAAGGCGTCGTCGAGCACGAAGCTGCGGAACGCGTCGTGGGCGACCCGGGCGAAGGGCCCGGCCGGCGCCGTCTCGAGCAGGCGCACCAGCTCGCCGCCGTGCCAGCCGTGGTACGCCGAGTGCGCCCGCGCGACGTCGCTGTCGAAGGGGTTGCGCCAGGCGCACTCGAGGTGTTCGAGCACGCCCGCCGGTTCGCTCACGGCAGGCCGCCGGTGCCGCTGGCCGAGGCCCG
>CAXTNU010000159.1:0-8363 GCA_964245595.1 uncultured bacterium
CCTCTCCGGCCGCTCCGGCTACGTCGCCGGCAAGCGCGGCCACGCGCTGCGCGCAGGCGATGCGCCCGAGGTGCGCCGCATCGTGGCGGCCCTGGCCGAGCAGGCCTGCGACGCCGCCACGCTCGCCGACGAGCTCGGCCTGCCGCCGTGGCAGTTGCTGCCGCTGCTCACCGAGCTGGAGCTGGCGGGCCGCATCGTGCCGGGCGCGGACGGTTACGCCCTGGTGCGCCGGTGAACCCGCGCAAGCGGAGTCTACCGCGTTCGTGAAGCGATCCGGATCATCGAGCAGCGCGGCTGGTATCTCCTCGCGACGCGTGGCTCGCACCGTCAGTACCGGCACCCGACCATGCCGGGACGGGTGACGATTCCCGGGAACCGCGGCGACGAACTGTCGAAGGACACCTGGCACAGCATCATGTTCCAAGCGAGGATCCTCCGCTGAAGTACGTAGCGATCATCGAGCCCACGGGCACTGGGTTCTCGGCGTACCTGCCCGATCTGCCGGGATGCGTCTCGACCGGCCGAACCCTGGATGATATCCGGCGCAATATCCGCGATGCGGCGGAATTTCATATCGAATCGCTCGCGGAGCAGCACGAACCGATCCCCGAGCCGCAAGTGCTGGCATTCACCGTGGACACCGATACGCCGACGACCGCCTGACCGTGCGGGCCATCCTGCTCGCACTGGCGCTCGTCGCCGTGTCGCTCGCGCGGGCGGCCGCGCAGTCGCCGGCCCCGTCCCCCAGCCCCGCGCCGACGGCGACCTCCGAGCTCGCGCGCGAACGGGTCGACGGCTTGCTTCGGACCGGGCACGCGGAACCCGCGTGGTTCAGCGCGTCGTTTCTCGCCCAGGTTTCCACGGCCCAAATCGACGCGATCCTCGCTCAGCTCGGGACGGCGCTCGGCGCGTACGAGCGCGTCGACGGCGCGCGGGGCGACTACGTCGCGCGCTTCGCGAAAGGCACGGACGAGGTGCAGGTGCACCTCGATGCCGCCGGCCGTATCGACGGGCTGTTCTTCAAGCCGCCCAAGCCGCGCGCGGTCTCGCTCGACGACGCCTTGCGTTCGCTGCGCCCGGCGAGCGGAACGCTCTCGTACGTGATCGTCGAGGGCGCCGCCGAGCGCGCGGCCCTCGAGCCGGCGGTGCCGCTCGCGGTCGGCTCGGCGTTCAAGCTCGCGGTGCTGGCCGCCGTCCGCGACGAGATCGCGCGCGGGCGGCGGCACTGGAGCGACATCGTCCCGCTCGACCAGCGCTGGAAGAGCCTTCCCAGCGGCGTGCTCCGCGCCTGGCCGAACGGCACCCCGATCACGCTTGCGACGTACGCCGCCGAGATGATCTCGATCAGCGACAACACGGCCGCCGACGCGCTGGTGCGGCTCGCCGGTCCCGCCGCGCTCGCCAGGTACGCCGGACCCAACGCACCGTTCCTGACGACCCGCGAGACGTTCGTCCTCAAGTCGGACCCGGGCGCCGTGGCGCGTGCGGCCTACCTCGCGGCGGCGTCGCCGGCCGCGCGGGCCGAGGTTCTGCGCCGGGTCGACGGGATGCCGCTCCCGCCGCTCTCGGCCCTCGACCCCAAGCCGATCCTGGCGATCGAATGGCACTACAGCGTGCGCGAGTTGTGCGGGCTGATGAGCCGCGTCGCCGACCTGCCGCTCATGTCGATCAATCCCGGCGTCGCCGACGCCGGGGCGTTCGCGCAGGTCGCGTTCAAGGGCGGCTCCGACACCGGGGTCATCAACCTGACCACGCAAGTCACCACCAAACGCGGAACGCGCTTGTGCGTCTCCGCGACGCTGAACGATGCGGCCAAGGCGGTCGACGACAGCGCCTTCGCCGCGGCGTACGGCTCCGTGCTCGGCGCGCTGGCCGAGCGCTGAGCCCGGCGTGCCGGCTTGACCATTCGGCTGATCGCGGTCGGCAAGGTGCGCGAGCGCTACGTCGCTGACGCGCTGGCGGATTTTCGGACCCGGCTGCGGCCGTACCATCGGCTCGAGGAGGTCGAGGTGCGGGCCGCGGACGGCGGCGATCCCGAACGGGCGATACGCGGCGAAGGCGAGGCGATCCTCAAGCTGCTCGACCCGAGCGACACGGTGTGGCTGCTGGAGCGGAGCGGCGGTTCGTTCTCCAGCGAGGAGCTGGCGCGGCGGATCGAGCGCTTGCCGCACGAGGGCGTCGCGCGCCTCACCGTGATCGTCGCGGGAACCTACGGCGCCTCGGCCGCGCTGCTGGCGCGGGCCGACCTGCGCTGGTCGCTCTCCCCGCTCACGCTGCTGCACGAGTGGGCTCGGGCGCTGGTGCTGGAGCAATTGTACCGCGCGGCGAAGATCGCTCGCGATGAACCCTACCACCACTAGCGAGCTGCTGGCCCTGGACGAGCTGGCCGCCCGCTTCGCCGCCGCCGCGCGCGCGCTCTATCCGGGCGCCGAGCCGGCGGTGGCGTTCGAGGCCCCGCGCCGGGCCGAGTTCGGCGACCTGGCGACGAACGTCGCGTTCGGGCTGGCCAAGCCGGCCCGCAAGGCGCCCCAGGCGATCGCGAGCGAGCTGGCCGAGCGCGTGCTGGCCGACCCCGCCGTGCGCGCGACGGTGGCCGAGGCGACGCCGGTCGCCGGCTTCATCAACCTGCGGCTGGTGCCCGCGTTCTGGCAGCGCGTGGTGGCCGACGTGCTGCGCGCGGGCGCGGACTACGGGCGCGGCGCGCCGACCGGCGAGCGCGTCTCGCTGGAGTTCGGCAGCGCGAACCCGACCGGGCCGCTGGTCGTCGTGCAGGGCCGCACGCTCTCGATCGGCGACAGCCTGGCCAAGACGCTGCGCCACGCCGGCTACGAGGTCTTCACCGAGTGGATCATCAACGACGCCGGCTCGCAGATCGACGTGCTCGGGCGCTCGGTGTACGCGCGCTACCGCCAGCTGTTCGAGCCGGCCTATCCCTTCCCCGAGGAAGGCTATCCGGGCGACTATCTGATTCCGATCGCCGAGCACGTCCGGGCTCGCGACGGTGAGCGCTGGCTGACCGTCCCCGAGGCCGAAGCCGTGCCGCCGCTCGCGCAGTTCGCGCGCGACACGCTGGTCGCCGAGCAGCAGGCCGTCGCGCGCCGCTTCGGGGTCGACTACGACCTGTGGCAGTCCGAGAAGGCCTTGCACGAGTCGGGTGCGATCGAGCGCGGCATCCAGCGCTTGCGCGACGCCGGCGTGCTGTACGAGAACGACGGCGCGACCTGGCTGCGCACCAAGGCGGCCGGCGACGACGAGGACCGGGTCGTGATCCGCAGCGACGGCCGCCCGACCTACTTCGCGCAAGACGTGGCTTATCATTACGACAAGCTGCAGCGCGCGGACCGGGCGATCGACATCCTCGGCCCCGATCACCACGGCTACATCGCGCGCTTGAACGCGCTCGCCAACGCCTACGGCCGGCCGGGCGCGTTCGAGGTGCTGATCGCGCAGCTGATCACGCTCAAGCGCGGCGACGAGATCCTCTCGATGTCCAAGCGCGCCGGTGCGCTGCTCACCCTGGCCGACGTGATCGACGAAGTCGGGGTCGACGCGGCGCGCTTCTTCTTCGTCATGCTCTCGACCGACCAGCCGCTGACGTTCGACCTGGAGCTGGCCAAGAAGCAGTCCAACGACAACCCGGTCTTCTACGTGCAGTACGGCCACGCGCGCATCGCCTCGGTGCTGCGCAAAGCGCGCGAGAGCGCGCCCGGCGCGCTGGCGGCGGCGGAACGCGGCGAGCACCTCGACCGGCTGGCCGAGCCGGCGGAGCTCGCGCTGGCGCGCCGGCTGGCGGACTTCGGCGCGACTATCGCCAGTGCCGCGCGCGCCCGCGCGCCGCACCGGCTGACCAAGTACGCGCGCGACCTGGCGGCCGAGTTCCACCAGTTCTACGACGCCTGCCGCGTGCTCACCGAGGACGTGCCGCTGACCACGGCCCGGCTGGGCCTCGTCATCGCGACCAAGACCGTGCTCGCCACGACGCTCGCGCTGTGCGGCGTGAGCGCGCCCGAGTCGATGGAGCGCACCGCACCGGAACCGGCCGCATAGTGCGCGTTCTGATGCTGGGCGGCACGGTGTTCCTGGGCCGGCACATCGTGGATACGCTGCTCGCGCGCGGGCACGAGGTCACGCTGTTCCACCGCGGTCAGCGCGGCGCGGATTTGTTCCCGCAGCTCGAGCGGGTGCTGGGCGACCGCGCGACCGATCTCGACCGCCTGCCCGCGGGCGCGCGCTGGGACGCGGTGGTCGACACCTCGGGCTTCGTGCCGGGCATCGTCGCGACCAGCGCGAGCGCGCTGCGCGAGCGAGCCGACCGGTACGTCTTCATCTCGACGATCGGCGTCTATGACGCCTCGCTGCCCGCCCTGGACGAGGACAGCCCGATCGTCGAGCTGCCCGCGGGCGCGTCGCGCGAAGTGATGACGCTCGAGACGTACAGCCCGCTCAAAGCCCTCTGCGAGCGGGCCGCCACGGACGCGTTCGGGGCGGAGCGCACGCTGCTGGTGCGGCCGGGACTGATCGTCGGACCGCACGATCCCAGCGACCGCTTCACCTACTGGCCGCTGCGCTTCGCGCGCGGCGGCGACGTGCTCGTGCCCGACGACCTCGGCGCGCCGGTGCAGGTCATCGACGTGCGCGACCTGGCCGACTTCGTCGTGCACGCGCTCGAGCGGCGCACCGCCGGGGCGGTGAACGCGGTCGGGCCGGCGGAGCGGCTGACGCTGCGCGAGCTGCTCGCCGCGTGCGCGAGCGCGAGCGGCGTCCCGAGCCGGATCGTGCCGGTCGGCCTGGCGACGCTGGCCGAGCACGCGATCGGGGAGTGGATGGACCTGCCGACCTGGATCGCGCCGGACGGCGACAGCATCGGCATGCGCGCCGTCTCGACCGCGCGCGGCATCGCGCTTGGGATGCACTACCGCCCGCTCGCGCGGACCGCCGCCGACACGCTGCGCTGGGCGCAGGACGAACGCGGCGACGCGCCGCTCAAGGCAGGCCTCACCCCCGAACGCGAAGCCGCCGCGCTGAGCGCCGCACGCACGTAGCGCGGACGCCGCGCACCTCGCGCGCTAGAGCGGCTTGGTCAGCATCCGGCGCTCGGTGACGAAGCCGGCGCCGTCGTAGAGCGCGCGCGCGGCGCGGTTCTCCTCGGTCACCATCAGGCTCACGTATTCCAAGCCGCGCGCGCGCGCGGCAGTCTCCGCCGCGTCCAGCAGCGCGCGCCCCGCGCCGCGCCCGCGCGCGAACGGCTCGACCGCGGTGTACGCGACGAACGCCTGGCGGCCCAGCGTCACCTCGTCGGGGATGTCGAACAGCAGCAGCAGGAAGCCGACCTGCACGCCGTGCTCCTCGCCGATCAGCACGACGTGGTCGCGGGTGAAGACGAACTCGATCAGGCGGTCGAACGAGGCCACGACGTCGTCGTGGCGCGCTTCGCGCACGGCCGAGACGCTGCTCCCGCCGCTGCGCCGGCCCAGCTCGCGGACGAAGTCACGGTCGCGCTCGCTCCCCGGGCGGACCGTGACCGCCGCGTTCATGCGTGGGCGGGAACCAGCGCGGCCAGCGCGTCGACCACCGCCGCGTTGTCTTCCGGCGTGCCGATGGTGATCCGCAGCCGGCCCGGCATGCCGAGCGCGTCGCCGCTGCGGGTGACGATCCCGCGCTGCATCAGCGCCTCGTAGGCCTCGTTCGCCGTGCCCGGCACGGACACCGCGTAGAAGTTCGCCGCGGTCGGGTACGCGTGCACCCCGATGCGCTCGAAGGCGGGATAGAGATACGCTTTGCCCTGCTCGTTGACGGCCAGCGCGTGGGCCGCCCAGGCGTGGTCGTCGAGCGCCGCCAGCGCGGCGGCCGCCGCCGGGCGAGCGAGGTTGAACGGCAAGCGCACGCGCTCGCCGTAGGCCAGCAGGACCGGGTCACCCAGCGCGTAGCCGAAGCGCAGCGCGGCCAGGCCGTAGATCTTGGAGTGCGTGCGCAGCACGATCGTGCCGGGGCGCGAGCGCACGTAGTCGGTGCCCTCGACCGAACCGGCCGGCATGTACTCCTTGTACGCCTGGTCGATCATCAGGATCACGTTCTCGGGCAGCGCCTTGGCGAAGCGGTCGAACGCGTCGGCCTCGACCCGCGTCGCGGTCGGGTTGTTCGGATCCACCACCACGACGAGCTTGGTGCGCGGGGTGACCGCGGCCAGCATCGCGTCGAGGTCGTGCACGCCGTCGCGCAGCGGCACCTTGACCGGCGTGCCGCCGAACACGATCGTGTCGATCGGGTAGAGCGAGAAGGTCGGGTCGGCCACCACGACCTCGTCGCCGTGCGAGATCAGCGCGGTGAAGAGCGTGCGCACGACTTCGTTGGAGCCGTGGCCGATCATGACGTTCTCGATGCCCATGCCGTACGGCTCGGCCAGCCGCACGCGCAGCTCGCGGTGGTCGTCGTCGACGTACACGTGCAGGTCGGGCATCGAGCGAAAGGCCGCCTCGGCCAGCGGCGAGGTCCCGAGCGGGTTCTCGTTCGAGGACAGCTTGATGAAATCGTCGAGCCCGTACTGCGCCTTGGCCTGCGACACCGTGGTGCCGGGCTTGTACGGCTTGAGCGAGGTGATCTCGGGGCGAACGAGCTTGCTGTAATCCACGGGGACTACTTCGCGCTCAGGAAGCGCGAGCCCGGCTCGCTCAGCGCCAATCCCGCCGCGCACTGCGGGCAGTGCTCGGGATCATACGACTCGATCGGCAGGTCGAGCAGGGCGTGGGTCGGGACGCCGAACTCGGCCGGCGCCCGCTGTACGATGACTCCCACTCCGACGACGGCGGCAGCGCGGGCGCGCACGACTTGGAGCACCTCGCGCACCGAGCCCCCGGTGGTGACCACGTCTTCGACCACGTAGACGCGGTCGTTCGGGCCCAGCGCGAAACCGCGCCGCAGGGCCGGCACGCCCTGCTCCTTCTCGACGAAGATGCCCAGCGTGCCGAGCTGGCGCGCCGTCTCGTAGCCCAGCACGATCCCACCCACCGCGGCGCTCACGACGATCGTCGGACTCAGCGGCCGCGCCCGCTCCGCCAGCGCCGCGGCGACGCGCTCGACCAGCTCGGGATCCTCGAGGATGCGGAACTTCTGCACGAAGCGGCCGGAGTGACGGCCCGACGAAAGCCGGAAGTGTCCGCTCAAGATCGCGCCGCGCGCTTCGAGCTCGTGCAGCAGCGTATCGCCCGCGCTCATCCCCGCAGCTCCGCCAGGATCGCGCGCGCGGCCTCGAGCGGGTTGGCGTCCGCGACGATCGGCCGCCCGACCACCGCGTAGTCGACCCCGGCCTCGCGCGCCTCGCGCGGCGTCGCGGCGCGCTTCTGATCGCCGTGCGCGCTGCCGCCGGGCCGAATCCCGGGGCAGAACGTCCCGAACTCGGTTCCAAAATAGGACTTGAGATCGGTCGCCTCGCGCACGCTGCAGACCACTCCCGCGCAGCGCGCGTCGCGCGCCAGCGCGGCCAGCCGGGTGACGTTCTCGCCCGGCCCGCCGCTCAGACCCAATTCGCCCAAGTCGGTCTCGCCCAAGCTGGTCAAGACCGTGACCGCGAAGACCTGCGGCACCGGCATGCTCAGCTCGGCGGCGCGCTCGCGCGCCGCTTCGACCGCCGCTTCGAGCATCGCCGCCCCGCCCAGCGCGTGCACGGTCAGGATGCGCACCCCCGGCCGCACCACCGCGCGCACCGCGGCGTGGACGGTATTGGGGATGTCGTGCAGCTTCAGGTCGAGCGCGTACTCCGCCCCGTGCGCCTCCAGCGCCGCCCCGATCCGCTCGCCATAGCGGTAATACGCCTCGTATCCGATCTTGAACAGGACGCCGAGCGGGGCGAGCGTGTCGACCAAAGTCGTAGCACGCTGAGGATCGGGAACGTCGAGCGCGACGACGAGTGCGGGAGCGATCATTTCACAAACTTTCTCCTAATCGCTTGCAAGAACTTCGCGCCTGCCGATAACGTTAGCAGTGTACCGGTTCTCGGAGGAGGCCGGAAAGGAGAAACGAGATGCCTGGAATCCAGGTCTTTAAGACGCTGGCCGACGCGCTTCGAGCGGGCTATCACGTCTACGACCGCACCGAACACGGCTATCTCGTCCGCACGCGGACCGCTGCCGGCTGGGCGATGGCCCTGGTCAGTTGCCGCTGACGTAACCCACGCGCGAACGGAATCGAAGGGGACGAGCCGCCCAGGCGACTCGCCCCCTTCGTCATTTTGGCCTTCCTCGCTCAGCGCAGGTCGGGCGGACCGGGCGGCTTGCCGATCTCCTCGAACGGCGAGCGGCCCGGCTGCTGCGGCTGCCAGGGCGGCGGCGCGCTCCCGAAGCCGGGCGCCGGAGGCGGCATGCCCGGGC
>CAXTNU010000160.1:0-8256 GCA_964245595.1 uncultured bacterium
TCGCCGGCCTCCGCCGCGCGCTGGATCCCGGTCCGCGCCGCGGCCCGGTCGTCGAACGTGGCCCGCAGGGCTCGGGCGAAGGCGGCCGGCGTGAAATCCGCCGCGAGCAAGCCGTACGACCCCTGACCGAGCATCTCGGCGGCGCCGGTCCAGGGTGTCGATACGACCGGCGTGCCGGCCAGCATCGCCTCGATCACGGCGAGCGGCATCGCCTCGTTGCGCGAGGTCACCGCCAGCGCGTCGGCCCCCGCGAGCAGAGTGGCCGCGTCGTCGCGGTAGCCGGCGAACACCACCCGCTCGCTCACGCCGCACGCCCGCGCGGCGGCCGCGAGCGGATCGCGCTCCGCCCCGTCGCCGACCAGAACGAGCCGCACGCCCGCCTCCGTCAGGGCTAGCGCCTCGATCGCCAGCCGCTGGTTCTTGACCGGCGAGAGCCGGCCGACGTGCAGCACGACGCGCTCGCCGGACCCGGCTCCGAGCAGGGCGCGCGCCCGCTCGCGGGCGCCGGCGGCCGGCTCGGGGAGCGGAATTCCGTTGGGGATCACGGCGATCCGCTCGGGCCGAATGCGCGCCTCGCGCACCAAGCGCGCCCGCTGCACCGCGGAGAACGCCACGAACGCGTCCGTGCGCGGATCGAGCACGAGGTCGAAGGCGCGGAACACGGCCGGCGAGCCGAACTCGCTGTTGTGCTCGGTGTGGACGATGCGCGGAACGCCCGCGGCGAGCGCCGCGACCCGGCCCCAGTACTTGCCGTAGTGCGTGTGCGTGTGGACCACGGCGGGCTGCCAGCGCCGCATCGCCGCGATCATTCGGCTGACGAAGGCGAGATCGCGGTGACCGCGCCGGTCGGCCGCGAACAAGGGTACCGTGAGAACCGGCCGCGGCCCGCGCGGCGCGAGCACGGTCAGCGCGGCGCTGTCGATGCCCGGGTCGTCGAACGCCGCAAGCAGGCGGCTGACGAACCGTTCGGCGCCATAGGTACCGAGATCGGAGATGACGTGCAGGACCCGCACCGGCCGTCTTTACCCCATCGGAGCCCGCCGAGCCAGGCCCGGTGCATCGCGCGCGGTAAATCAGCCGAAGGAAATCGTTAGCTCGGTCGCTTTTCGGGGGAGACTCCTAGCCGAACCATGAGGGACGCCATGCTCACGGTGGAGCACGTCGACAAGTCTTTTCCCATTGCACAAGGTGCGGTGGGTTTGCTGCGTTCGATCCTGCGGCCGGCGCCGCGGCGCCAGGTACTGCACGACATCTCGCTGGACGTTCGCAGCGGGGAGCTGTTCGGGCTGCTCGGGCCCAACGGGGCCGGCAAGTCGACCCTGCTCAAGCTGCTCGCGACGCTGACCACGCCCGACCGCGGGCGGATGACGATCGACGGCATCGACGTGGCGCGCGACCCGATCGCCGCCAAGCGCCGGATCGGGATGTGCACCGGCGACGAGCGCAGCTTCTACTTCCGGCTCAGCGCGCGCCAGAACCTCGAGTTCTTCGGCGCCCTGGTCGGCTTGGGCGGCGCCACCCTCGCGCGCCGGATCAAGGAGTGCGCCGAACTGGTCGACCTGACCGATGCGCTGGACCGCCGCTTCGGCGGCTTCTCGTCGGGCATGCGGGTCCGCCTCACCGTGGCGCGCGCCCTGCTGGCCGACCCGCCGCTGCTGTTCCTGGACGAGCCGACCCGCGCGGTCGACCCCGTGCACGCCCAAGAGCTGCGCGCCCTGATCCGCGACAACTTGGTGCGGGCCGCCGGCAAGACGGTGGTCCTGGCGACGAACCTGCTCGACGAGGCCTGGGAGCTGTGCGACCGCGTCGCGGTGGTGAACCACGGCCGGATCGTCGCGCTCGGCCCGCCGCGCGAGCTCGACGTCGACCTGCACGCCGTCGCCCGCTACCGCGCGATCATCGACGACGTCGACGAAGAGCTGCTGGCGCGCACGCGCCGCGTGCCGGGCCTGCGCGACCTGCGCGTCGAGCGGACCGCGACCGGGGTCCAGCTCGAGATCGAGATGGACCATTTGGACGGCGGCCTGGGCGCGCTGATGCGCGCGGTGTCCTGGAACGGCGCCGCGCTGCGCGACTTCCGGCCGATCGAAGCCGAACCGGTCGACGTCTTCAAACGGGTGACGCATGGCAACGGCGATTAGACCGGCCGCGCCGCTCAGGCCGGCCTCGCCGCTCTCGAAGATCGGCGCGATCTTCGTGCGCGACGCCCGGGTCGCGGTCTCGTACCCGGCCAACTTCGCGCTGAACTGGGTCGCGATCTTGGTCGAGGTCGTGATCTACTGGTACATCTCGCGGCTGGTCCCGCACGGCAAGAACTTCTCGCCCGGCGGCGTTCCGCTCTCGTACTTCGGCTACGTGGTGGTCAACGGCGGGATCCTGCGCTTCCAGACCGCCGCGCTGTACAGTTTCGCCGACGCGATCCGCGACGCGCAGCTGACCGGCACGCTCGAGATGGTGATGGCGACGCCGACCCGGATGCCGACCCTGGTGCTCTCGAGCGGGCTGTGGTCGTTCACCCTGACCTCGCTCCAGACCATCGTGTACTTCTGCATCGCGGTGCTGTTCGGCTTGGACCTCTCGCACGTCGACGTGCTGACCGCGCTGGTCTTCCTGCTCCTGACCGTCGCGGCGGTGTCGCCGCTGGGGGTGCTGGCCGCGGCGCTGGCGATGGTGATCAAGAAGACTGGCCCGATCGACTTGCTCTCCAACTCCACGGCGCAGATCTTCGGCGGCTTCTACCTGCCGCTGGCGGGACTTCCGGTCGCCCTGCAAGTCGTCGGCTGGCTGATCCCGATCACCCACGCCTTCAACGGCTTCCGCGCCGCCGTCTCGGGCCTGAGCCTCTACGACGCCCGGGCCGACGCGCTCTGGCTGCTCTGCGCCTCGATCGTCCTGATGCCGTTCTCGCTCTGGCTGTTCACCCGCGCGGTCCAAAAAGCGCGCGTCGACGGCACGCTGGCGATGTACTGAGCGGCAGTTTGAAAAAGTTTAGCGTTTTGGGACCAAAGACCCAACGAGATCAGGGCCCAGGACTCGTGGCCGTAACGGGATGTGGGGCACATGATCAGTACCTCGTAAGGAGATGAGTGAGCATATGCGGATGATGCCTGTGGCCATGGCAGCCCTGTTCGTCACGATGACGACGGCCCCGGCCTTTGCCCGAACCATCGAGATCGCCACCCTCGGGCACGCCCCGGTCATGGGCGAGTCCACCAACGCCGCCGAGCTGCGGGCCAACCTGCGCAAGAACGAAGCCCTGATGCGCCGGGCCGGCCTGGCGATCGGGCTGACGACCTCGCAGTACGACACCGTCCGCACCACGATCGAGGTCGGCAAGCCGAACTGGGTCGTCGTCCCGCGCCGCCTCGACGTGATGACCTGGGCCTACGCCGGCCGGGTCCACACCCTGCACGACGTCCGCATCCCGGCCGACCAGAAGGGCTTCGAGGTCGACATCCCCGAGGGCGACCACATCCTGGCGGTCTACGTCCCGGGCAAGTGCGGCAACATCTCGCTGGCTCGGCGTGCCGTCCGGCACGTCGCCGCGGCCAAGATCCACAACTTCCCGGTCCCGCATCCGGCCACGGTCGTCGCCCCGGCGGTCGCCGCGGTCGCTCCGGCCACGGTCGTCGCCCCGGCGGTCGTCGCGCCCGTGCCTGCCGTCCCGCTCGCCCCGGCGGTCGCGGTGACGCACCACGGCATCGGCCTGCTGCCGCTCGCGGCCGTTCTGCCCTTCCTCTTCCACGGCGGCAGCGGGGGGAGTGTCGTGACCCCGTTCCTTGGGAACAACACCGGCGGCGGTACGATCGTCAGCCCGCCGCCGTGCCCGCCCGGCACCGACCCGTAGGACGCGGATCGAAGGAATCGACCACACGCGAAAGGATTCGTGACGTGAACTCCACCCGACGAGAATTCCTAGGCGCCGCCGCCGCGACCATCGCGACGGCAGGCGCCTTCGGCGTCCCGGCCCCCGCCCGGGCCCAGGCGAACCCGACCCAGGGAATGCCGTACGACGCCTTCATCGCCCGTGCGCGAGCGTCGTTCCGCCACAAGCAGGCCTTCCTGGCGACCCGGCCCAACGGCAACGTGTTCGTCTACATGCGCAACTCGCTCAACGGCTACCAGTTCGGCTGGGGCGAGGGTCCACGCACCCTGCACGCGGTCGCGGTGATGAACGGCTTGGGCGTGGCCCAGGGCGTGGGCGACGAAGGCTGGCGCAAGTACCGTCTGGCCGACGTGCTGACCGCGGCCGGCGCGCCGCTGCGCGGCCCGGCGCCGCAGGGCAATCCCTGGCTGCACGCGCCCGCCGGCCTGGCGCCCGACCAGACCTCGCAGAGCGCGCCGTACAACATGGACGTCTCGGCCGAGACGCTCCAGCAGCGGGGCTGCGAGTTCTTCGTCTGCGACACCGCGATGATCACGCTCTCGATGGCGGTCGTCTCGGCCGGCGCCGGACAAAACGTCGAGGCGGTCCACGCCGACCTGCGCGGGCTGCTCTTCCGCGGCGCGATGCTCGTGCCGTCGGGCGCGTCGTCGATGGACGCGCTCCAACAAGAACACTTTACGTTCTACGACGCCAACGTCTAATGCGCGCCGCGCCGACCCCCAGCACGCCGCCGAGCGCCCCGCAGGCGACGTCCACGGCGTTCCAGAGCGCGCCCTCGTGGCCGCCGTGCCAGGCCTGGGCGATTTCGATGGCGCCCGAGTACGCGGCCACCAGCAGCGCGGCGCGCAGCGCGGGCCGCGCGCTCGGCCCGAGTGCCTTGTCGGCGCTGAACCCGACCAGCGCGAAGGCCGCGATGCTGTATGCCTTGCGCAACAGCACATGCCAGGATAGCGTTGGAGGAGAGGTGGCGTCGTATACCTCGTCGCTCGTCGCGGCCCAGAACAGCGCCGCGGCGACGAGCAGTGCGACCGCTCTCCAGCCCCAACTCGATCTCGCTGGTGACGTCCTATGATCGTTCTGCATCCGCTGCGTGCTCTCGCCGCGGCTTCGCTCGCATTCCTCTTCGCGGCGGCGCCTCAGGCCACGCCGGCGCAGACTGAACCGACCAACCCGGTCGTGCCGCTGCCGATGCCCTCGCCCGCGCCCGCGAACCAGACCGGGGGAACGGACACGGTCACCCCGGTCAACGGGACCATCAGCCCCGGCGACCACCTGGCGATCGGGGTCTACAACGAACCGTCGCTGACCAACACCGCGATCGTGCAGTCCGACGGCACGATCCAGTACAGCCTGATCGGGCGGATCAAGCTGGCCGGCCAGAACCCCGTTCAAGCGCAGGAGACCCTCTCCAAGGCCTTCAGCCACTACCTGCGCCATCCGGTCGTCTCCGTCTCGATCGCCCAGCAGGGCGTCATCTCGGTGGTCGTGATGGGCAACGTGCGCGGCACCGGGCGCTACCAGATCCGCAGCGGCGCGCACGTCACCGAAGCGATCGCGGCGGCCGGCGGGGTCTCGCAGTTCAACGGCGGCTTTCCGACCGCGCGCGTCCTGCAGGGCGACGGGACGATCGCCGTGGCCGACCTGCAGAAGCTGCTGCGCGGCGGTGACTCCAGCCAGAACGTGCCGATCTCGGACAACGCGATGGTCTACGTGACCGGGGCGGAGACGATCCGAGTCCAGGTCCTGGGCGCCGTGACCCGGCCGGGCAACGTCGACGTGTTCGAGAACGATCGGCTCTCGATGGCGCTGGCCCGGGCCGGAGCCGAGGCGGCCGCCAAGCCCGACCTCAACCACGTCTTCATCCGGCGCAAGGACCCCACCACGGGCAAGTCGGTTTCCTACGAGATCGACATGTTCAAGGCGCTCAAGGGCGGCGACCCGCGCTTCGACCCGATACTCCAAAAGGACGATACGGTCTACGTGCCCGAGGCACGTCAGATCAACTCGACGACGATCGGTTTGCTGGGCATTCTCGGGCGCATCGTCGGGCTGTAGGAAAGGATTCCGATGTACGAACCGCAGCGCCTGAGCGGCGGCACCATCCCGCTTGCCACCGCCGTCCACCGCACGCCCAGCCCCGAGTTCGACCCGGCCGGCGTGTGGCAGGCTTTCGTGGGGACGCTCTCGCGCCGCCGCGGGCTGCTCGCCGCGGTGTTCTTCGGGGTCCTCGGCGTGGTCGCGCTGGTCACGTTCCTGACGCCCAAGAGCTACCGGGTCGAGGCCAAGCTGATCGCCGGCAACTCGGCGCAAGTGGCGCAGAACGGCCAGAACGCGCAGACCAGCCTGCCGATCCTCAACGCGCTGCTGCTCTCGAGCTCGGCTCAGTCGGCCGAGACCTACGCCGAGCAGATCAGCGAGACGCCGGTCGTGCAGCGCGTCATCGACGACCTGGACCTCAAAACCGACGTGCGCACCCTGGGCGGCGCGGTGAGCGTCAAGCCGGTCACCAACACCAACGTGCTGGCGCTGGGCGTCACCTGGAGCGATCCGCAGACCGCGGCCAAGATCGCGAACGATTTCGCGGCCGTGTTCGTGGCGCGCGAGGCGGAGCTGGTCTCGGGCCAGGCCAACAGCGCGCTGGACTTTCTGTCCAAGCAGCTGCCGGTCGCGCAGCGGCGCCTGCTGCGCGCCGAGAACAATCTCAGCAAATACGAGACCTCGCACAACATCGCCGACCTCGGCACCCAGACCACCAACACGGTCAACGCGGCCGGCGCGATCGACGCCAAGATCAACGCCATCCAGCTCGAGAAGCAGCAGGCCGACGCGCAGATCTCCTCGCTCTCCGCCCAGCTCGCGCAGATGAAGCCGGCCAGCGCCGGCGGGCAGAGCGTGACCCAGAACCCGGTGCTGCAGCAACTGCGCACGCAGCTCGCCGGGCTCCAGGGCCAGCTCGCCAACGCCGAGCAGCAGTACACCGACTCGCACCCGGCCGTCGTCAACCTCAAGAGCCAGATCGCGCAGCTGCAGAAGCAGATCGCGCGCACGCCGCCGACGATCGTCGCGGCGACGAACACGGTCGCCAACCCAGTCTACCAGCAGCTCTCGCAGCAGCTCGGCATGGCCCGCGCGACCAGCCAGAGCGACACCGCTCAGCTCGCCACGCTGGGCACGCAGCGCGCGGCGATCAACCCGCAGCTCGCCGCGCTCCCGGGCGCGTCGGCCAAGCTGGCCGAGCTCAAGCGCGAGGCCAAGCTGGCGGAAGACGTCTACAGCGCGCTGCAGCAGAAGTACAACGACGCCAGCGTCTCGCGCGCCAGCGGCATCAGCGACGTCACCGTGACGCAGCCCGCCAGCGCGGCGCTGGCCACCAAGACCCCGCACACCGGGCTCAACCTGATCCTGGGCTCGGTCGTCGGCCTTCTGCTGGCGCTGGGGATCGTGTTCCTGATCGACTGGTTCGACGGCCGCATCCGCGACGAGCGCGACGTCGAGAACGACCTCTCGCTGCCGGTGCTGGCCTCGATCCCGCTGCTGCCCTCGGGCGACGGCGCGGCCGCGGTGCCGGCCACCGTGCGCAATGCGGAGCTCGAGTCGTACTACCAGCTCGTGCTGGCGATGCGCTACAGCAGCGACCGGCCCTTGCGGACCGTCACCGTCACCAGCCCGCTCAAGGGCGACGGCAAGTCCACCATCGCGAGCAACGTCGCGGCGGCGTTCGGCGAGATCGCGGTCTCGAGCATCGAGCGCGAGGCGCGCGTGCTGGTGATCGACGCCGACCTGCGCCGGCCCTCGCTGCACAAGAAGCTCGGCGTCTCCAACGACCTGGGCCTGAGCGACATCCTGGTCGGCCGGGCCGGCTTGAACGAGTGCGTGCAGCGCACCGAGCGGCCCGGCGTCGACGTGCTGACCAGCGGCACCCACTCGCCCAACCCGATCAAGCTGCTGCAGTCCAACCGCTTCGACGCGCTGCTGCGCGAGGCGCGCGAGCGCTACGTCACCGTGATCGTCGACGCGCCGGCGCTGGTGCCGGTGTTCGACGCGGCGATCGTCGCGACCAAGACCGACGGCACGATCATGATCCTCTCGGCCGGCCAGACCGACATGCGCTCGACCCGCAAGGCGCTCGCCCGGCTCGAAGCGGTCGGCGTCGGCGACCTGGTCGGCACGGTCGTCAACCGCGCCACCTCGAAGGTCGAGGACTACAGCGACTACTTCGCGGTCGGCTCCGCCGCGCAGAAGGAACTGCCCAGCGCGTGAGCCGCTAGCGCGGGCGCAGCGCCCTCAGCGGCGAGGCGCTCGGGCGCGTGCCCAGAGCGCGTCGAGCGCCAGTCCCAGGCCAGCGGCGAAGATGGGATAGAGCGGCAGCA
>CAXTNU010000161.1:0-8225 GCA_964245595.1 uncultured bacterium
GATCTTCTCGGCGCCGGCCGCCGAGAAGACCGAGTTCGACGTCGTCCTCGAAGCGGCCGGCGCCGAGAAGATCAAGGTCATCAAGGCCGTTCGCGAAGTTACCTCGCTCGGCCTGACCGAAGCCAAGGCGTTCGTCGAGAGCGCGCCCAAGCCGGTCAAGGAAGGCATCGCCAAGGACGAGGCCGAGACCATCGCCGCCAAGCTGCGCGAAGCCGGCGCCACGGTCTCGGTCAAGTAACCGAGACGCTGCCTCCGCTGTCGCTACGGCAGGGAGGTGGGTGGGAAAGGGCCGCGTCGTATGGGCGCGGTCCTTTTCGTTTTCCGTGCGGTTAGTATGAGCCGTTGCCGTTGGCGTCGACCCAGTTGCTCGAACGCAGCATGGCGACGTCGCGTTTGGCGCGGTTGCCGACTTGGGAGTACCAGGCTGATTGCGAGAGGGCGTCGGCGGCTTGGCCGAACAGGCGGCTCTTGGTCATCGGGCCGGGCGCGGCGGCGGCCTGGTTGATGAGCGACTGCGTGTGGGTGAAGCCGCCCCAGCCGTCGGGGCCGGCGCCCATGTTGTAGGTCAGGTCGACGATGACGAAGCGGCGCGCGTCGCTGAGCTTGTGGAATACGCCGGACGCCAGCGTCCCGCGCGCGGCGGCGACGTAGCCGGGCAGCATCAGGTCGAACGTCGCGTCGGCTTGGGCCTGGGTCATCGGTGCCAGCCCGGCGATCACCGCGGCCGGGTCGGCGACGCCACACTGGAACAGAATGGTCGCGGCATCGTCGTTCTCGAGGTTGAAGCCGTACGCGATCGTCGGAACGCCCACGGTGTCGAAATACCGCGTGAGGCTGCAGCCCTCGTTGATCGCGATCCGGCGCCGCACTTCGGCGCCCCACTGCTGCGCTGTCATTGCCATGGAGCGCTCGCTTCGAACGAGCCATTCGAATTCCGCCCTAACCATGCGCTGCGCGGGTCAAGACGACCGTCGCCAGCGGCGGCAGCCGCAGCCCGATCGAGTACGGTTTGCCGTGCGCCGGGAGCGCTTGCGCGGTGAGCGGTTCGTTGCGGACGCCGCTGCCGCCGTACGCCGGGTGGTCAGTGTTGAGGGCTTCCGCGTAGGTGCCGGGCTCGGGCACGCCCAGGCGGTAGCCTTCGCGCGGAACCGGGGTGAAGTTGGTCACCGCGACGGCGATCTCGCCGGCGGCGCGGCCGCGGCGGACGAACGCGACCACGCTGGCCTCGTTGTCGGAGACGATCCACTCCAGGCCGGCCGGCTCGGCGTCGAGCTCGTGCAGCGCGGGGCGCGCGCGGTAGAGCGCGTTGAGGTCGCGCACCAGCGCCTGCACGCCGCGGTGGCGCGCGTCGCCGAGCAGTTCCCAGTCCAGGCCGCGGTCGTGGTTCCACTCGCGCTCCTGGGCGAACTCGCCGCCCATGAAGAGCAGCTTCTTGCCCGGGTGCGCGTAGGTGTAGGCCAGGAACGCGCGCAGGTTCGCCAGGCGCTGCCAGGCGTCGCCGGGCATCTTGCCGATCAGCGAACCCTTGCCGTACACGACCTCGTCGTGCGAGAGCGGCAGCACGAAGTTCTCGCTGAACGCATAGGTGAACGAGAAGGTCAGCTCGTCCTGGTGGTAGCGGCGGTAGAGCGGGTCCTCGTGCACGTAGCCCAGCGAGTCGTGCATCCAGCCCATGTTCCACTTGTAGCCGAAGCCCAGCCCGCCCGCCTCGACCGGGCGCGAGACGCCCGGCCACGCGGTCGACTCCTCGGCGATCGTGATGCTGCCCGGGTAGTCGCCGTACGCGGCGGCGTTGACGCGCTGCAGCAGCGCGATCGCTTCGAGGTTCTCGCGCCCGCCGTGCACGTTGGGTATCCACTCGCCGGGCTCGCGGCTGTAGTCCAGGTAGAGCATCGAGGCGACCGCGTCGACCCGCAGCCCGTCGATGTGATAGACGTCGAGCCAGAACAGGGCATTGGCGAGCAGGAAGTTCGCGACTTCGTTGCGCCCGAAATTGTAGATGTAGGTGTTCCAGTCGGGCTGGAAGCCTTTGCGCGGGTCGGCGTGCTCGTAGAGCGCGGTGCCGTCGAAGCGCGCCAGCCCGTGCGCGTCGGTGGGAAAGTGGCCCGGCACCCAGTCGGCGATGACGCCGATTCCGGCCGCGTGCGCGGCGTCGACGAAGCGCGCGAACTCCGCGGGCGTACCGTGGCGGCTGGTCGGTGCGAACAGCCCGATCGGCTGGTAGCCCCACGAACCGTCGAACGGGTGCTCCGCGATCGGCATCAGCTCGACGTGGGTGTAGCCCAGCGACGCGACGTAGGGAATGAGCTGCTCGGCCAGCTCCGCGTAGGTCAGGTAGCGGTTGCCGGGGCCGCGCCGCCACGAGCCGAGGTGCACTTCGTAGATCGCGATCGGGGCGTCGCGCCGGCCGGCCGCCGCGCGCCGCGCCAGCCACGCATCGTCGTGCCAGTCGCGCATGCCGGGCAGCGCGACGATCGAGGCGGTCGCGGGCGTGTGCTCGCAGGCGAAGGCGAACGGATCGGCTTTGTGCGGCAGCAGCGCGCCGTCGGGGCCCAGCAGCTCGTACTTGTAGCGGCTGCCCAGCCCGGCGCCGGGCACGAAGACGTGCCACACGCCGCCGTCGTTGCACTTGCGCATGGGGTGGCGTGCCCCGTCCCAGCCGTTGAAGTCGCCGACGACCGAGACGCGGCGCGCGTTCGGCGCCCACACCGCGAACGTGACGCCTTCGACGCCGTCGACCGCTATCGGGTGCGCGCCCAGCTTGTCGTAGAGCCGGCGGTGGTTGCCTTCGCCGAACAAGTAGAGGTCGAGCTCGCCCAGCAGTGGTCCGCAGTGTCCGGCGCCAGCCATGTCAGGCACCGCCGGTCGGCCGGTCGAGGATGGCACGGATTCCTTCCATCGGTATGCGCAGCCACGCGGGCCGGTTCGCCAGCTCGTAGGACAGCTCGTAGAACGCTTTCTCCAGCGTGAACAGGTCGAGCAGCGCCGCCGCGTGTGCCGGGTCGGCCGGATACGAGCTGCAACCCGCGATCGCCGCGCGGTAACCGGCGAGGAACGCCGCGGCGGCGTCGCGTTCCCAGGCCCGTGCGAGCGTGTCGGCGCCCGCCGTGACGGCGGCGTAGTCGAACGAGCGCAGCATGCCGGCCACGTCGCGCAGCGGCGACGACTTGCGGCGCCGCACCTCGGGCGCCCGGCCGGGCTCGCCCTCGAAATCGACGATCATGAAGTCGTCGCCCACGACCAGCACTTGGCCGAGATGGTAGTCGCCGTGGTAGCGCGTCTTGGTCACCGCCGGGTCGAGCGGCGGAACGGCCATGCGGCCGAGGATCTCGTCGCGCCGGGCGAGCAGCGCCGCCGCGTCGGCGCGCTGCGCGTCGGGCACCCGGTCGAGGTCGGCGGCCAGCGTGTCGAGCGCGTGCTGCGCGGTCTCCTGCGCCTGCGCGACCCAGGCGTCCAGGTCGGTCTGCGTCGTCGGCTCCGGCTCGAAGGCGTCGCCTCCGCCCGGCGTCGCGAACGCGTGGTGCAGCTCGGCGGTGCGCACGCCGAGCCGGCGCGCGCGTTCGATCTGCGCAGGCTGCGCCGCCGAGCGCTCCAAGTCGTCCAGCGTCACGCTCCAGCCGTCGCCGCGCGCTTCGACGAAGCGCTGCAGGATGCAGACGGCCATCGGCGCGGTGTCCGGACGCTCGTACTCGACGTAGCCCAGCAGCGCCGGGGTGGTCTGGTAGCCGACCGCGTCGAGGAAGCGCGCGATCTCCAGCTCAGGCTGGGGCCCGGCATGGGTCTGGCGATAGCCTTTGAGCACGATGCGCTCGTCGATCACCACCGAGGTGTTGCTCTGCTCGACGTTCATCCGCCGCACGCGGGGCCGGTCGCCCGGCTTCTCCGCGCGCAGTGCCGCGGTGGCGTGGGCGGCGAAGACACCGTCGTGAGCCGCCGGCCGGCGCCGCTCCGCGCGCACGTCGGCGAGAATGCCCAGCACGAGCGAATCCGTCGCGAACCCCTCGTACACCGCACCGCCGTCACCCGCATCGGACGGGCGGAGCAGCGGCGCGGGTGCGCTTGCCGCGTGGTTCTTTTCGCCACCGGTGTTGTTGCCGACAGCGTTTGGGTCCGCGTACCTGCCGCCGAGCGTCAGCGGGATGAAGTAGTGCCGCTCGCGTTCGGGCAACTCGAAGATCGCCAGGTACGCGCGCTCACCGTGTGCCGGGCCCGGTGCGCCGTCGAGCGCGGCGGCGTCGACCAGCCGGACGCCGCGCAGCGCGGCATCCTTGTCGGCGAACCAGCGCTGCGCGGGCAGATATGCGCGCAGCGCATCGCGTTCGAGCCGCGCGATCGCCGCGCTGAAGAGCGGGTCGCTGCCGGTCCTCATCAGGAGCTGGGGTTCGCGTAGTCGACCCGCAGGCGCGGGTCGAGGCGGAAGATCGCGGCGGGGCTGCGGGCGGGGTCGAGCCGCACGATCTGGGCGCCGCCGCGCCACATCAGGTGCTCGCCGCCGATGAGCTCGTCGACGGCGAAGGTGCGGTCCTCCGCGAGCCCGAGCTCCATCAGCGGCAGGTGCAGCGTCGCCTCGGCGAGGTGGAACGGGTCGAGGTTGATCGCGATCAGGAGCGTGTTCGCCCCGCTGGATTTCCGGAAGAAGAGCACGTTGTCCGCATCGGCCCGCAGGAAGGTGATGTTGCGCCAGTCCTGCAGGGCCGGGTTCTCGCGCCGAATGCGGTTGACTTGCGCGATCTCGGCCTTGAGGTTGCCCGGCGCGTTCCAGTCGCGCACCCGGACCGCGTACTTCTCGGAGTCGAGGTACTCTTCGCGGCCGGGCAGCGCGGCGTTCTCGCCCAGCTCGAAGCCGCTGTAGATGCCGTACGCGCTCGACAGCGTCGCGGCCAGGTACAGCCGGATCAGAAACGCCGGCCGCCCGCCGGTCTGCAAGAAGGGCGGTAGAATGTCGGGCGTGTTGGCGAAGAAGTTGGGCCGGTAGTACTGCGCCATCTCCGCGTGCGCCAGCTCGTCGAGGTAGTCGGTCAGCTCGCCCTTGAAGTTGCGCCAGGTGAAGTAGGTGTAGGACTGCGTGAAGCCGAGCTTGGCCAGCTCTTTCATCACCTTGGGCCGGGTGAACGCTTCGGCCAGGAACAGCACGTCCGGCCGGCGCGACTGGATGTCGGCGATCAGCCACTCCCAGAACGGGAACGGCTTGGTGTGCGGGTTGTCGACCCGGAAGATGCGCACCCCGCGCGCGATCCAGAACTCGACCACGTCGCGCAGCTCGTCCCAGAGCGCGGGCGCGTGCGGGCCGTACCAGTCGAAGTTGACGATGTCCTGGTATTTCTTGGGCGGGTTCTCGGCGTACTTGATCGTGCCGTCCGGCCGCACGGTGAACCACTCCGGGTGCTCGCGCACGTAGGGATGGTCGGGCGAGCACTGCAGCGCGTAGTCGAGCGCGATCTCGATCCCCTGCGCGCGCGCGGCGCGCACGAAGCGCTCGAAGTCGGCGAGCGTGCCCAGCGCCGGCTCGACCGCGGTGTGGCCGCCGTGCTCGTTGCCGATCGCCCACGGGCTGCCGGGGTCGTTCGGACCGGGGTCGAGCGTGTTGTTGGGGCCTTTGCGGAAGGCGTGGCCGATCGGGTGGATCGGCGGCAGGTACAGCACGTCGAAGCCCATCGCCGCGATGTCGGGCAAGCGGTGGGCGGCCTCGGCGAAGGTCGCGTGAACGTGCGGCGCCGTGCCCTGCGAGCGCGGGAAGAACTCGTACCAGGTGCCGTAGCGCGCCGCCTCGCGGGCGGCGATCACGGTCAGCTCGCGCGCGTAGACGGTCGCGCGCGCGCGATCCGGCGCGCGTGCCATCAGCTCGGCCAGCGTCTGGCCGAGCATGATGTCGGCTCGCGCGTCCTCGTCGCCGGCGAGCGCGTCGAGCTGGGCGCGGGTCGCTTCGAGCCGGGTGCGGTCGGAGGCGCCCGCGCGCGGGAGCGCCTGGTCGAGCAGCGCGCGCCCCTCGATCAGCTCCAGCCCGATGGCCTGGCCTGCCTCGCGCTTGAGCGCGACGTCGTGGTGCCACGAGCCGAACGGGTCGGGCCAGCCTTCGAGCGTGTACTCGTAGCGCGTGTTGCGCTCGAGGACGAACGCGCCGCGCCAGCGGTCGTTGTCGACGAACGCCATCGGCGTCTCGCGCCAAGCCGTCTCGCCGCGCTCGCGGTACTTGAGCACCGCCGAGATCGCGTCGTGACCCTCGCGGAAGACGTCCGCCTCGACCTCGAAGTGCTCGCCCACCGTGCGCTTGACGGGATGCCGTCCGCCGTCGATCTCCGGCGATACCGCCTCGATCACCACCGGCCGCGCGCCCGCGCGCGGATCGCCGCTCGCCGCCGAGCCGTCGGCTTCCGTGACGCTCTTCACTTCGGCGCTGCTCGTGCTCGTGCTCTGCGAGACCGGGCTGGTCGCGCTGCCGTTGACTCCCGCGCGTGTGGCGACACCGGCGTTCGCGAAGATGCGAATCGCCAGCGGCCGCAGCGCGATGCCGGCATCGCGGGCGAGTGGTGCTTGCGGCGCGCCGGGCGTGATCTCGACCGCGCTGCTCGCGCCGCCGAGCGCGCGCACCAGGTCGTGCGCGGGAACCGAGGTCTCGTGCCGGGCATCGGGATTGATCAGCGCGACGGCGTAGCTGGAGCCGGCGTTCGCGCTGCGCAGCAGCGCCACGGCGGCACGGTCGGTCCACAGCAGGCGCTGGGGGCCCTCCTCGTTGAGCGCCGGAATCGCGGCCTTCATCGCGTTCGCCTCGGCGACGAAGGCGCTCGAGTCGAAGCGCGGCTGCTCGCGGTGCTCGGGCCGCGTCGTCACCACGTCGACCGCGCGCTCGAAGCCGAACTCGTAACCCAGCGGCATCATCACGCCGCTGGAGAAGAAGGCCGCGAACAGGTAGCGGAACTTGTACTCCGCTTCGATCCGCTCGACGGAGCTGCCGGCGAGGCCGGCCGCGACGCGCGGCGTGTCGTGGCTCTCGGGAAACGCGATCGAGGGCGCGATGCGGCGGAAGCGCTCGTACTGCTCGAGCAGCCAGGGCGCGCGGAAATCCCACCACTTCGCGCTGTTGAAGAGGTAGTCGAAACCGGCCGGCCGCAGCGCGAGCACCGCCTCGAACGGCGCGCCCAGCGTTTCGGCGGCGAACAGCACCTCGGGATCGACCTCGCGCGCGGCACCGATCAGGGCCGCCCAAACCTCCGCCGGCACCTTGTACGCCGCGTCGCAGCGGAAGCCGCGAATTCCCAACTGCGCGTAGTGCCACACCACGTCGGCGAAATACGCGACGATCCGGGCGCGCTCGGGGCGGTCGGCGTAGTCGATCTCGGCCAAGTCGGTCCAGACCGTGACGCTGGACGGGTCGGCCGGGTCGTTGGCCGAGGGCGACTCGATCCGGCCCGCGGCGTCGCGCCGGTACCAGTTCGGTCGCTCCGCGGTCAGCGCGGCGTCGCGCGCGGTGTGGTTCACCACCAGGTCCATCATGACGCGAATGCCGTGCGTGCGCGCGGCCTCGGCGAAGCCGCGGATCAGATCGTCGCCGCTGCCGCCGTCCTCGCCCCGAAAGAGCGGGTTGAGCCGGTAGTAGTCCTTGACCGCGTACAAGCTGCCTGAGTACCCGGTCTCGTGGAACGGGTTGACGTACACCCAGTCGAAACCGAGCGCCGCGATCCGCGGCAGTTCCGCCGCCCACCGGCCGACCGAGCCCACCAGCGATGGAAACAGATTGTAGATCCGCGGCCCGCTCGTCATCCCCAGGTCGGATACCCAGTTGGCCGAGCGCTCATCGCTAGGCGGACGGCGGCGCGAAGCCGCTGCGGCGCGAGAGGGTGGGGTCGCTAGAGTTCGCTCAGGCGGGGCGCCAGCGGCGGAAAGCCAGGTAGAGGAAGGCCGGGACGCCGAGCACCGAGAGCAGCACGCCGATCGGCAATTCGAGCGGGGGCGCGGCGGTGCGCGCGACGGTGTCCGCCAGCACGACGATCGCCGCGCCGGCGGGGATGCTGGCGGGTGCCGCCCAGCGCAGATCGGGCCCGCAGACGGCGCGCACGACGTGCGGCACGATCAGGCCCACGAAGCCGATCACGCCGCTCACGCTGACCGCCGCCCCGGTCAGCAGCGAGGTCGCGATCAGCACCAGCCAGCGCGTGCGCTCCAGGTCGACGCCCAGGCTCAGCGCGCGCGCCTCGCCCAGCCGCAGCGCGTTGAGCGCGGGTACGGTC
>CAXTNU010000162.1:0-6139 GCA_964245595.1 uncultured bacterium
AGCACGTCCGTGGGCGGTGACGACGCCGCCGTGATCGTCGTCGGGGGCGGCCACGCCGGGGTCGAGGCCGCGCTGGCCGCGGCCCGGCTCGGCGCGCCGACGCTGCTGGTGACCGGCGACCCCGCCCGGATCGGGACGCTGGCCTGCAACCCGTCGATCGGCGGCAGCGCGAAAGGCCAGCTCGTGCGCGAGATCGACGCGCTGGGCGGCGCGATGGCCGGCATCACCGACCGCGTCTCGCTCCACGCGCGGGTGCTCAACGAGTCCAAGGGCCCTTCGGTCCGCGCCCTGCGGGCGCTGGCCGACAAGCCCGGCTACGTGCGCGTCGTCGGCGAGACGCTCGCAGTGCAGCCGAACCTGACCGTCGTCGCCGGCATGGCCGAAGACCTCGTCGTGCGCGCCGGCGCGGTGCGCGGCGTGGTCCTAGCCGACGGCCGCACCCTGCGTGCGCGCAGCGTCGTGCTCGCGACGGGCACGTTCCTGGGCGGCAAGACCTTCCGCGGCGACGAGGTCCGGGCCGAGGGCCGCTTCGGGGAAGCCCCCGCGCTCGGGCTCTCCGGCGCGCTGGCCCGGCTGGGCTTTCCGCTCGGCCGGCTCAAGACCGGCACCCCGCCGCGCGTCGACAAGACCAGCCTCGACCTGAGCGCGATGGCCGAGCAGCGCCCGAGCGCCGTCCCGCTGACCTTTTCGTACGGCAGCCCGCGCGCGTTCGCCGGCCCGCAGCTGCCGTGCTGGATCGTCGATACCAACGACGAGACACATCGTCTCGTAAGGGAGAACCTGCACCGCTCGCCGCTCTACGGCCTCGACCTGATCCGCGGGATCGGCCCGCGCTACTGCCCCTCGATCGAGGACAAGGTCGTCAAGTTCGCCCACAACCCGACCCACCAGATCTTCGTCGAGCCCGAGGGCTGGGACGAGCCGTCGTTCTACGTCGGCGGCTTCTCGACGTCGCTCCCGGCCGACGTCCAGCTCGCCATGCTGCGCACCCTGCCGGGCTTCGCCCAGGTGCGGATGCTGCGCGCCGGCTACGCCGTCGAGTACGACTTCGTCCAGCCGACCGAACTCGATTCGTCGCTGGAGACGCGCCGGGTGGCCGGCCTCTTCCACTGCGGCCAGCTCAACGGCACCAGCGGCTACGAGGAAGCCGCCGCGCAAGGTCTGATCGCCGGCATCAACGCCGCGCGGCGCGCCCACGGCCGCGAGCCGCTCCGCCTGGGCCGCGAGAGCTCGTACCTCGGTGTCCTGATCGACGATCTGGTCACCCGCGGTGTGGACGAGCCGTACCGCATGCTCACCTCGCGCGCCGAGCACCGCATCGTCCTGCGGCACGACAACGCCGACCAGCGCCTGACCCCGCTCGGCCGCGACCTCGGCCTGGTCGACGACGAGGCCTGGACCGCCTTCGCCGCCCGCCGCGACGCCTTGGCCACCGCCCACCGCGCCGCCGAGAAGGTTCGCCTGGGCGCGATCGCGGTGGAACGCTCCGCGCCCGCGTCAGCGCCCCGGAGCGCATCGCCGTCCCGGAGCGCGTCGTCCAACCCGTCCCCGATCTCGCCGGCCCGGCTGCCGCAAGGCGCGACGCTGGCCGACGCCCTGCGCCGCCCCGACCTGACCGTCTTGGACGTGCTCGACCGCTTCCCGCCCGGCACCGACCCCGAGATCGCGGCCCGCGTGGAGATCGAGCTCAAGATGGCCGGCTACGTCAGCCGCCAGCAGACCGCGATCGACCGCGCCGCTCGCGACGAGGCCGTGACGCTCCCCGCCGACCTCGACTACGGCGCGATCCGCGCCCTCTCGCTCGAAGCCCGCGAGAAGCTGAACCGCACCCGTCCCCGCACGCTGGGCGCCGCCGCCCGTATCCCCGGTCTGACCCAGTCCGACCTTGCCCTGGTGAGCGTCCACCTTCACCGCCGGCGCACCGCCACCCCGGCGTGAGCCGCGCGACGCCGCTTCCCGAACCGGCGGCGTATGCCGCCCTGACCGCCGCCGGCGTGGAAGAGCCCCTCGCCGCGCAGCTCGCGGTCTACGCCGCCCTGGTGCTCGACGCGAACCGCCGCCTCAGCCTGACCGGCGCCAAGGACGGCACCGCCTTCGCCGTGCACCTCGCCGACGCGCTGACCCTCCGCCACGACGTCACCGGTCCTCTGATCGACGTCGGCTCCGGCAACGGCGTCCCCGGCATTCCGCTGGCCCTCGCCACCGGCGCTCGCATCGTCCTCCTCGAGCCGATCAAGAAGCGCGCCGCCTTCCTCACCACCGCCCTTGCCGCCCTCGGCCTGGACGGCGAAGCCGTCGCCGAGCGGGCTGAAGACGCCGCCCGCAATCCGGCCTACCGCGAAGCCTTCCGAACCGCCACCGCCCGCGCCGTCTCAAGCGCCCCGACGGTGGCCGAACTCACCGCCCCGTTTCTGGCGATCGGCGGCCGCGCACTTCTCCAGCGCGGCTCCCTCGACGAGCGCGAGCGGAATGCCGTGGCAGATGCAGCCCTCGTCCTGGGCGCGGAACTGGTCGAAGAGCGACCGCTCGGGGGCGAGCGCCGGCTCGTAATCTTGGAGAAGCGTGCGCCGACCAGCTTCCGGTTTCCGCGAAAGAACGGCGTTCCGGCGAAGCGGCCGCTCTGCCTGACGTAGGCGACCGGGCTAGGTGCCGGGTAGCGGGCAGTGCGGCATCGAGATAGCCGCCTGGTGTCAGTGAATATTGCCCAATGTTTCACGATGAACTTGCCGCTTGCTCAGCTTGCCGACAGCTGCGCCATACTCTGCCGAGCAAAGGTTCAGCGTGAAACATTGCTGGGAGAGGCGGCACGGTGTGGGCTGAGCTTGCGAGGCGGGCCCAGATGGGCGCGAGCGCCGGAGCACGCAGCGACCGGAGCGCACAGGGGCACCCAGGCCGTGCCCAGCGACACGGGCCCCGCGAAAGGCTACAATGAGAGTCCCGTGCCAAGTAACCTCCTCGACGCCGTTCTGACCGCCGCCCTTCTCACCGCCGAAGTCTACGCCGTTGGCGGCCGAGTCCGGGACGAGTTTCGCACCCGGCTCGACGGCATCGCCCGCCCGCCCAAGGACCTGGACTACGTCGTCACCGGCCTGTCGCTGGACGAGCTGCACGCCGCGCTGGAACGGGCCGGTCGGGTCGATGTGGTCGGCGCCTCGTTCGCGGTACTGAAATTTCGGCATGCGGCAGGCGAGGCGGATATCGCGCTACCGCGGCGCGAGCGGTCGACCGGCGTGGGGCACAAGGAGTTCACGGTCGAGGCTGGGCCGGCGATTCCGCTCGAGGATGACCTGCGGCGGCGGGACTTTCGCATGAACATGATCGCCCGGCGGCTGCGCGACGACGAGATCGTGGATCCGTACGGCGGGGTCGGGGACATTCAGGCTGCGCGGATCGACATCGTGGACGAGGCGGCGTTCGTGGAGGATCCGCTGCGCATGCTGCGGGCGGCGCAGTTCTCCGCGCGGTTCGGGTACCGGCTGACCCAACGGACCGCCGAGGCGATGACAGCCTCGGCGGACCTCGTCGGGACCGTGTCGGCCGAACGGGTCGGCGAGGAGATGCTCAAGCTGATGCGCGCGGCCGCGCCGTCGGTCGGCATCGAGATTCTGCGGACGACTGGGCTGCTGGAGCGGGTGTGGCCGGAGCTCGCCGAGGGGATCGGGGTCGACCAGAACGACTGGCACGCGTACGACGTATACCGGCACAACCTCGCCACGGTCGATGCGGCGCCGGCGGACGACGTCACGCTGCGGATCGCGGCACTGCTGCACGACGTGGGGAAGCCGCGGACCGCGGCGCCGCGGCCGGACGGGCGCGGGAACACGTTCTACCAGCACGAGCACGTCGGAGCCGACATGGTGCCGGGCATGCTGGAGCGGCTGCGCCTGCCGCGCGAGACGGCCGAGACGGTCGCGCACCTGGTGCGGCACCACATGTACTCGGCCGATCCCGAGGCCCAGGACAAGACGCTGCGGCGCTTCGTGCGGCGGATCGGCGCGGAGCACGTGGATCGGCTGTTCGCGCTGCGCTGGGCCGACATCGACGGCTCGGGAATGCCCAAGCGGGACGACAACAACGAGCGGTTCGAGGCGCGGGTGGCAGCCGTGATCGCGGAGCGGCCGGCCTTCAGCGTCAGAGATCTCGCGCTGACCGGGAGCGACGTGATCGCGCTGTTCGAGCGCAAGGGGCTGGCCGGGTCAGGATTTCGCGGCGACCGGCGAGTGGGAGAGGTGCTGCAGGCGCTCTTCGAGGAGGTCACCGACGACCCGTCTCGGAACGAGCCGGGCTCGCTCGTCGAGCGTGCTGAGCGCTACATCGACGAGCATTTCTCTGCGTCAGCGTAGGTTCGAGTTTCTTTGTCCGCGGCAGTTCCACGTGAAACGGTGACGGCGAACGTCATCGCGATCGTCAACCAGAAGGGCGGCGTCGGCAAGTCCACGACCGCCGTCAACTTGGGCGCGTCCCTGGCGCTGCTGGGCCGGCGCGTCCTCGTGGTGGACATCGACCCGCAGGGCAACACCACGACCGGCGTGGGAGTCGACAAGCGCGCGGTCGAGCGGGACATCTACAACGTCCTGCTCCAGCACGCCTCGATCGCCGATGTCGCGCGCGAGACCGAGGTCGAGAACCTCTCGATCGTCCCGGCGACGCTCAACCTGGCGGGCGCCGAGGTCGAGCTCGTGTCGACCTTGCAGCGCGAAGGCCGGCTCAAGGCCGCGCTCGCGCCGGTGCTGGCGAACTACGACGAGATCCTGATCGACTGCCCTCCGTCGCTCGGTCTGCTGACGATCAACGCCCTCACCGCCGCAAACGAGATCATCATCCCGGTCCAGGCCGAGTACTATGCCCTCGAAGGCTTGAGCCAGCTAGTAGCGATCGTTCGCCGTATTAAGGAAGGGCTCAATCCCGAGCTCATCATCCGCGGCGTGCTGATCACCATGTTCGATGGGCGGACCAAGCTGGCGATGGAGGTGCTCGACGAGGTGCACCGGCACTTCCCGGAGCGGGTCTTCCGGACCCAGATTCCACGCAACATCCGGCTCTCGGAAGCTCCGTCGTACGGCAAGCCGGCGATTCTCTTCGACGTGAAGAGCCGCGGCGCGCAAGCCTATCTCTCGCTCGCTCGCGAGCTGCAAGGAATTCCCGCATGAGCAAGCGCGGACTCGGCCGCGGCCTCGGCGCGCTCCTCGGCGAGGCCGGGACGAGCGATGTCACAACGTATACCACGACGCCCGCCGCGGTGCCGCGCGAGGGCTTGCCGCAGATTCCGGTCGCGCGCATCCGGCCCAACCCGTTCCAGCCGCGCACGACCTTCGCGCCCGAGGGGCTCGAAGAGCTGCGCGCCTCGATCGCCAGCTTCGGCGTGCTGGTGCCTATCATCGTGCGCGAGCGGCCTGACGGCTACGAGTTGATCGCCGGCGAGCGGCGCTGGCGGGCCGCGCAGGCGGCCGGGCTGGAGACGATCCCGGCCATCGTGCGCGCGGCGGACGACCGCGAGTCGCTCGAGGTCGCGATCATCGAGAACCTGCAGCGCGAGAACCTCGACCCGCTCGAAGAGGCGATGGGCTTCGCGCACTTGATGGAAGCGCACGACTTCACGCAAGAGCAAGTCGCGCAGCGGCTCGGCCGCAGCCGCCCCGCCATCGCCAACGCGCTGCGTTTGCTGTCGCTGCCGGACTCGGTGAAGCAATTCGTGCGCGACGGCAAGCTGAGCGCCGCGCACGCGCGCACGGTGCTCTCGTTTCCGCCCGAACGGCGCGAGGCGATGGCGCGCCGCGCGGCCGACGAACAGCTCTCCGTGCGCGCGCTCGAACGGCTCGCGCAAGACGGCGCGCCCAAACGCGCGCGCGCGAGCGCGGCGGCGCGCGACGCGAACGACGAGTACGTCGAGCGTTTGCGCTATCGCTACGCGACGCGGGTGCGCGTGCTCGCGCAGGAGCGCGGCGGCACGATCGAGCTGCGCTACGCCGATCCGGCCGATCTGCTGCGCATCGTCGACCTTCTGCTCGGGGAGCAGCCGTGAGCGTGGCGGCGCGTATCGCGTGCGCGTTCTCGCTGGTCGCCGCGCTCGGCGCCGCTTGCGCGCTTGGGGCTGCACCCGCCCGCGGCGCCGCACCGGCTCTTGCCGCCGCACCCGTAC
>CAXTNU010000162.1:6149-8214 GCA_964245595.1 uncultured bacterium
GCGCAGCCTCGGTCAGGCCAGGAAGGATGACCTCGCGACCGCCGGCAGCGCGGCAGCAAGCCGCGCGCCGCGCTACGGGCCTGCGCCGCGCAACGCGCAGAGCGCGCTGGTGCAGAGATACGTCGATGCGCAGCGCGCCGGCCGGTATGCCGATGCGTACGCGCTGCTCACCGCGGGCGAGCGGGCGTACTTCGGCGATGCCGACGCGTATCGCGGCGTGTTCGCCGCCGACGGCATCGCGCTGCGCGGAGCGCGCATCGTCGGCGCGCGCGGCGACGAGCGCGGGCGCGTCTTCTTCGTGCGCGAGCGGATCGCGTTCGTCGACCACGCGCACGACGTGCAGCGCGAGGTCGAGGCGACCGTGCCGATCGGCGTGCTCAGCGAAGGCGGCGCGCTGCGGATCAAGGACCCGGGCAAACCGTACCGCGCCTTCGCGGCGAGCGCGACGGCGAGCACTGCGGGCCTGCGCCTGACGGTCAAGAAAGTCGACTTCTACCCCGACCGCATCGACGTGGTGGTCACCTTCGTGAACACGGGCAGCAACTTCGTCACGCTGCTGCCGTACGGCAAGAGCGTGCTGCGCGACGACCGGGGCGGCATCTACCGGATCGCCGCGAGCAAGGACTGGACCATCACCGACAAGCAGCTCTTCGAGGGCGTGCCGCTGGCGCCCAACGCGCAGTACACCGGTTCGCTGGCCTTCGCCGCGCCGCGGATCGGCGCGGGCAAGCGGGCCTGGTCCCTGACCGTATCGCCGGCCTTGCGCGAAGGCGCCGACACCCCGTTCGACCTGACCGTCGCCATCGCGCCGCACGGCTGAGCCGGGCGACGAAAGGAACCGCCCGCAGGGTCACGGAACGGTCGCTCCGCCCGGCGGCGACTTCTTCGGCAAGGCCTCCGGCGTTTTTCCGTTCTCACGGGAGTCGCATCCATGCGTCGCATCGTCCTCTCGCTCGCCGTCGCTCTCTCGGCCGCCCTTGCCGCGTGCAGCGGCGGAGGACAGGTCTTGAGCACCGGGGGCTCGGGCTCCGACCGCATCTTGATCACCACCGGCGGCCAGTCGAACGTCCCGCGCGTCCTTGCCGGCAGCAGCATCGCGCTCAGCGCCCTGGCCCTGCGCGGCTCCCAGAACGGCGTCGTCGAGAAGAACACCTTCACGTGGAACGCGGCGATCGTGAACGACGTCAGCTACACCGCGAACGTCCTGGGCGGAACGAAGACTTGCGCCGCCGTGACCTCGGCGACCGCCGCGGCCGGCCCGTTCAGCCCGTACGCGCCCGACTACAGCATCTACGTCACGATCGACCCGAGCAACGAGGCGAACGTCATCTTCTCGCCGCCGCTGACCATCCCGGTCCCGGCCGGCAGTTTCCTTGGCGCGCTCAGCGCCGCGAACGCCTATTGCGCGATCATCACCGCGACCCAAGGGTCCACGACCGGTTCGCAGATCGTCTCGATCGTGAACCCGGCGCTCCCGCAGCAGTAGGAACGCACCCGGCATGACGACGGCGAGGAGCGGCGACGCTCCTCGTTCGCGTTTGTCCGGCGTCTACGCGCTGATCGACCCGGCGCGCTGCGAGCCCGTCGCGTTCACCGAGGCGATCCTGCGGGGCGGGATCCGCCTGGTGCAGGTCCGGGCCAAGGCCGGGATCGACGCCGCGACGCTGCTGGCGATCGTCAACCGGGTCCGCGCCGCGGGCGGCCTGGCGCTGGTCAACGACGACATCCGGCTGGCCCAGCTCGCCGACGGCGTCCACCTGGGGCAGGAGGACGCGGCCGGGCTCGACCTGCGCCAGCTCCGGATCGGGCTGAGCGGGCGCATCATCGGGCTCTCGTGCGGGACGCCGGCCGAGGCCCGTGCCGCCGATCCGGCCTTGATCGACTACGTCGGCGTCGGGCCCGTCTTCACGACCGGCTCGAAGGGCGACGCCGGGCTCCCGATCGGCTTGAGCGGCACGCGCGCCGTGGTCGAGGCCACGCCGCTGCCGTGCGCGGCGATCGGCGGCCTCACCCGCGCCACGATCGCGCGCGTGCGCGAGACGGGCGCGGCGATGGCGGCGGTGAT
>CAXTNU010000163.1:0-8206 GCA_964245595.1 uncultured bacterium
CCCTCGGGGCAAACCCGCCGGGCGCCCCCACGACGCTCGCCGCGAACCCGGCGTGCAGGGAGCCGCCCAGGTAGGCGGGCGCGGTGAGCAGGGTGGGCGCGCTCACGAGAGCACCGCCTGGCGGTACGCGCGGCTCGGCGCGCCGGTGTAGTGCAGGTGCGGGCGAATCAGCACGTTGTTGGCACGCTGCTCGTCGACGTGCGCGATCAGGCCCGCCATGCGCGCCGCGGCGAACGCCGGCCCGAACAGGTCGCGCGGAACGCCGAGCGCCTCGAACACGACGCTGGCGTAGAAGTCGACGTTGACGTCCAGGCCGAGCCGGCGGTGGTCGGTCATCTCGTGCGCGACCGCTTCGAGCACGTCGAGGACGCGCGTGTCGCCGCGCTCTTCGCTCAAGCGCCGCGCGATGGCGCGCAGGCGGTGGCTGCGCGGGTCGGCCGTGCGGTAGACGCGGTGCCCGAAGCCGTACACGACCTCGTTGCGCGCGAGCCGCCGGCGCACGTACGCGGGTGCGGCGGCGGGCGAGCCGACCTCTTCGGCCATCGCGATCACCGCGTCGATCGCGCCGCCGTGCAGCGCACCGGAGAACGCGGCCACCGCGCTGGACAGCGCACCGTGCAGGCTCGCGCGCGTGCCGGTGACGACGCGCGCGGTGAACGTCGACGCGCTCGAGCCGTGGTCGGCCAGCAGCACGAGCGCTGCGTCGAACGCATCCGCTTCGGCAGCGCCGGGAATCCGGCCGGTCAGTTGGTAGAGCAGGTTCGCGGCGTGGCCGAGGTCGTCGCGCGGGGCGAGCAGCGCTCGGCCCGAACGCAGCCGCTGCAGCGTGCCGAGCACGGTCGGGACTTGCGCGATCGGTCCTAGGTCGAGCGTGTCGGGCGCATCGCCGGCGAACGCGCCCAGCCCGGTTAGCGCCGCCTGCAGCGCCACGAACGGCGGCGCGTCGACGAGCGCCGCCACGAGCGCGACGATCGGCGCGGGCAGCGCGCGCCGGCGCACCAGCGCAGCGCGAAACTCGGCCAGCTCGCACGGTTCCGGCAATCGGCCGTGCAACAGCAGAAACGCCGTCTCTTCGTACGTGGCATGTTCCGCCAGCTCGCCCGCGTCGTAGCCGCGGTAGCGCAGCGCCGCGCCGGCCGGATCGACTTCGGTGATCGTGCTGTGGTCGACGCACACGCCGACCAAGCCGCGCTGCACGACCGGCGCGTCGCCTGCTGCAATCGCGGTTGCAGACACGTCGGACGGCGCAGGCGGCTGCTCGGCGCCTTCGAGGCGCAGCACGAACGCGCGCAGCGCGCGCACCGACGTCAACTGCGACACGAGCCCGCCGCCGATCCTGGTTCCGTACGCCGCCTCCAGCGCCAGCATGAGCGCTACGTGGCCGAGCGAATCCCACTCAGGGATGGACTGGTGGGCCAGATCGTCCACGATGCGGTTCGGCGCGATGCCGAGCGCGGAGCAAATCACGGCCTCGAGGATAGGTGGCATTACGACTTCACTACACCCGGAAAGCGAGTTCTGAGTGCTGAGTCTACACCGGATCGTGCGATCTGGCAACAACCTTCGATCGGACACGTTCGATGGCGAGGCCGAACCGCTTCACGGTCGTCGCTCGTCGTCGAGACCCAGCTCGGCCAGCACCGCCGCGGTGTCAGCGCCGACCGCGCGTGCGGCGTGGTCGCAGACGAGCGGGTGCGCGCGCAGGCGCGGAACCGGGCCGATCGTTGCGACGCGGTCGCCGCCGTCGTCGCGCACGTAGCGCACGACCTCGCGCGCGCGCACGTGCTCGTCGGACACGACGTCGGCAACCGACTGCACCAAACCCGCCGGTACGCCCGCCGCGGCCAGGATGCCGTCCGCTTCGCGCGCGTCGATGCCGCGCGTCCACGCCGCGACCAGCTCATCGATCTCGCCGGCGTGCTCGGTGCGCGCGCGATTGCTGTCGTAGCGCGGATCGCTCGCGAGCTCGGGCCGGCCGATCGCGGTGACGAAACGGCGAAAGATCGAGTTCGCGTTGGCCCCGATCGCGATCCACTTTCCGTCGCGCGTGGGATAGATGTTCGACGGCGCGGCGCTGCTGTAGGTGTTGCCGGTGCGCTCGCGCACGGCGCCCAGCGCCGCGTATTCCGGTACCTGCCCCTCGGTGATCGCCAGGCACGACTCGAGCAGCGACACGTCGACCAGATCGCCCACGCCGTCGCGCCCGCGCGCCAGCAGCGCCGCCTGGATGCCGATCACGCAGTGCAGCGCGGCGAGCTCGTCGGCCAGCGCCACCCCGACCCGCACCGGCGGCCGGTCGGGATAGCCGGTGACGTAGCGCAGCCCGCTCAGCGACTCGGCGATGTTGCCGAAGCCGACCCGGTCGCGGTACGGCCCGTCCTGCCCGTAGCCGCTGATCGAGGCGTACACCAAGCGCGGGTTCTCCGCCCGCAACTCGTCGTACCCCAGCCCCCACGCCGCGAGCCGCCCGGGCCGGAAATTCTCGATCAGCACGTCGCAGGTCAGCGCGATCCGCCGCACCATCGCACGGTCGGCTTCGTCGTGCAGGTCGAAGCGCAGAAACCGCTTGTTGCGGTTGTGCGACTTGAACCACCACGAGGTCCCGTCCGCCGCCGGCGCGCCCCACGTCCGCAGCCCGTCGCCCTCGTCGGGCTCGACCTTGAGCACCTCGGCCCTCCAAAACCCGAATGCCGGCCAACGGCGGACTGTACGAGGTCATGAGCCGGACGATAGAACATCGTCAATAAGCCACGACGCTACCTCAGAAGCTTTTTCGTTGCCGTACAGCTTTCCTGTTCTAAACATGGCAAATTCCAACATTGTTTGATGCGGCATATTGCTGGATCGCCTCGCTAATCATTACAGTCTCGCGATCATCTAGTACGACGCACAGGCCATTGGAAATGCCCAGCGTTCTTAAACGTGTCAACAACTTTGGCAACGGACGTTCTGACGAGTCGTTCTTGACTCTCAGGCAGAGCAAAATCAAGAGATGTCGTCTCGATTGCTAATGTTTCATCAATAACGATATCCGCTTGATCACCCGGTTTCAGGCGAGGGCCAACATCAATATTGTACAAACTAAACAGTATGGGGGCCACTCGTGGCCGACCCACCGCATTAGCCACCGCATTAGCGACCGCACCAGCCTCAAAGTTCAACCAAGGCGATTTCAGGTTCTCTGGGGTCACACATATTATCCCAAAGGCCGCCTTAGCCAGTTGATCTTCAATAACGTTTGCCCACTTTGTACCAGCCGCAATATCAGAACCAGAAAGAAAGACTGGTAGGCGTTGGATAACGAGTGGCAAGAAGCGGCGAAGGCTTTCAGCAATTCGCCTGCTGCGTTCACCACTCCAAGAAAGAAATACGGGCACTTACGCTACTCTCTCCGAGCGAGCATGGATCACCAGGGAAAAATGGTGTTCGACGGCAACGCGACTTTACCTCGCTTGCCCTCGCGCATCGCTACTATCATTCTACGCGCAGAACTACGCTCAGAATCGGTAAACTGACGTTCTCGGGCATGCAACAAACTTCCGGGATCGAAGCCTGGTTCGTACGACTCGTCGGCTGCGTCAAATGGCGACCACGTCGGTGGAATACATCTCCAGGCGACGGTCGGCGGTGAGCAGGCGAAACCCTTCGACGATCGTCTGCGCGATCAGAATGCGGTCGAACGGGTCGTCGTGGTGGCGCGGCAGATCCGCCACCGCCAGCGTGTGCTCCAGCCGCACGTCCACGACGCGAAAGTCGCTCCCTTCCAAGCGCGCCGGAACGTAGGTGGCAGGCGCAGACGGAAGCGGCAGCTTCCCCAGCGCATACTGATCGCGATCTCCCACCCCGACGCGGCGGAGAAGTAGAGCGTCGCGCTCGGTTCGAGCACCAGCGCGCGCGCCGCGTCGGGCAGGCGCGGCGAGTCGAGCATCCACCACAGCCAGACATGCGTGTCGAGCAGCAGCCTCACCGGAAGTGGCGCATCACTTCGGGCGGAAGGTCGTCGTCGAAGTCGTCGGGCACCGCGAACCGCCTGCGATCCACGCCCAGGCCGCGCTGCGGGTACCGGTCCGTCTCGCGCTCGCTCAGGCGCACGATCCGCGCCACCGGCCGGCCGTGCCGAGCCAGGATCACTTCTTCTCCTCGCTCGGCCTGCTCGACGAGCTGCGAGAGCTTCGCCTTCGCCTCGGCGATGTTGATCGTGCTCATGCCGGTACCATAGCGAAGGTGACCAACGTTGGTCAAGTCGAATTTCCGACCATGCCCCTTCTCTCCGCGCCGGCCTCGCCGCCGGTCGACGCCGTGATGCTCGAAGCCCGGGCTTCGGGCTTCTCGAAGCGCTCGATCAAGAACGAGGCCAAGCTCGCCGCGATCGATCTGGCGATCCGCTGCATCGACTTGACCACGCTGGAAGGCCGCGACACGCCCGGCCGGGTGGCCTCGCTGTGCGCGAAGGCGGCCTACCCCGCCCCGGGCGCGCCGCGCGTCGCGGCTGTCTGCGTCTACCCGAATCTCGTCGCGACCGCCAAGGCGGCGCTGCGCGGCACCGGCGTCAAGGTCGCCTCGGTCGCGACCGCGTTCCCCAGCGGGCTCTCTTCGCTGGACGTCAAGCTGCGCGACGTCGAGGCGGCGCTGGCGGCGGGCGCCGACGAGATCGACATGGTGATCGACCGCGGCGCGTTCCTGGCCGGCGACGAAGCGGCCGTGGTCGCCGAGATCGTCGCGGTGAAGCGGGTCTGCGGCGACGTCCACCTCAAGGTCATCCTCGAAACCGGCGAGCTGGGCTCGTACGACGCCGTGCGGCGCGCCAGTGACCTTGCCCTCGAAGCCGGCGCCGACGTGATCAAGACCTCGACCGGCAAGATCGGCGTGTCCGCCACGCTCGCCACGGCGCTGGTGATGTGCGAGGCGATTCGCGACTTCCACCGCCGCACCGGCGAGCGCCGCGGCTTGAAAGTCGCGGGTGGCGTGCGCGACACCAAGGCCGCGATCGCATACCTGGTGCTGATCGACGAGACGCTGGGCGACCCATGGTTGTCGCCGGACATGTTCCGTATCGGCGCCTCTGCGCTGCTCGACGACCTGCTGCTGCAGCGCGGCAAGCTCGCCAGTGGCCGCTACGGCTCGCTCGACTACATCGCCAAGGACTGAGTCCCTCATGGCTACGGCTTACCGACTTTGACGAAATTCGGATTGCTGCGCGAGATCAACCAATCGCGGCGGATGGATTTCCAGTCGTCATAGCTGGTACATTTGACCACCCAATCGGTGCCAATGCCGTCGAGGACCATGACGCGGAAGCTCCCGCTTCCCGTGGATCGAACGGCCTTGCAGCCTTGGAACAACGACGACGCTTGGGCAAGGTGCATCGCATCCACCGTGATCAGCATGGGGACGTCCACCAATCCGAGTGCTCTGAGCGGCATCAGCAGCATCGCGGTCGGCGCGAAAAACACAAGCACCACGATGATGAGCACCCCGAAGATCGACGAGCGCGCTATCCCGCCCACGGCGGCAAGGTAGTTGGCCACCGCAGCAATCAAGACATACGCTCCGAGCGCGCACCATTCCAGCGCGGCATTGGTGGCGTGCTGCTCGTTGATTGTTGCCTGCGCAAACGTCATCGACAGGAGAAAGGGGAAGAACCATGCGAGCCCAGCTCTCGCCAAGCGAAGGTATCGCATCCAGCGCTCGGTGCGGCTCAGGCCGGACTCACCGGCGTGCGATGCGATTACAGCGGCGAGCACACCCAAGATCGGAATCGCAAAGATCGTGTACTGGGGAAAATGTCGCTCCCCAACCGCCGCGAGCATCACCATCGAGACGACGGCCAACGTGAGGAAAAAGATCGTCTCGACGATGCTGGAAGAACGAAACGGCGGAACGTAACGCTCGCGCCGCGACGCGAACGAGAAGCCGTTGTAGGCAAAGCCGGCCAGCCCCGTACCCGCAGCGATCAGTATCAGAAAATACACGCCTGCCAGCGCGATCGGTCCGACAATTACTGGTAGGGCCGAGCCGTCGAGGCTCGGGAAACCGCCCGGCAAGCGCGAGGATGCCGCGGCGAGCCAGATGGATCCAAGCACGGCTGCGGAGGTCGCGATCGCCGTTGCGGGCTTTCCGACGGCGTCAGCGAAGGTGCCGATGCGCTTGGCCTGATCCTCCGCCGTCAGCGTGGTCGATGGTGTTGCGACGGTTTCTGCGGTGGCGCCATTATTCGAATGTCCCGATTCGATCATGGACCGAGCATACGAGCGCTCGGTGCCAACAGGGTGGCACTCTATGCTCGCCATTTCGCTTAGCCAGCATGAACGCTCAGCGGCACGCTTTGCGAGAGCGCTTCGTTACCGGAAGGAGCCGTACGAGATGGTACGGAGACGGAGGGACCGGTGAGCCTATTCGGCCGAGGCGAACGCTGCGAGCGCGACGGGTGTGGGCACGCCCAGTCCGATCACGTCAGCGACAAGGTGCTGCACGAGGGCGAGTGGATCGCTGTCCACCGCTGCATCGCTTGCGAACGCCTAGGTGGGCCTTGCCTTGATACGGCGCCGCTCTTCTCCGTCGAAAGCGGCACCGGCTAACGGGGGCGCACGAGCGAACGCCCGGGCCGGACTAACGCCCGCGCGGCCACGGCACGCCGATCGTCAGCGCTCCCTCTAACGTCGTCGGACCGCCGGGGATCGGGCGGCGCTGCTGCAGCAGCACGCGGGCGTGCGGCGTGACGTGCGCTTCGGCGAACCACAGCAGCGAGCGCGTCGCGGCCGGGGTCGCGGCCGCATCTTCCCGGATTCCGACGAAGGCGTGGCGCCCGAGCGCCCAGCGCAGGCGCGCGTACCCGCCGCGCGAGTCGATCGTGCCGCCCGCGCCGTCGCCGTTCAGGTCGCGGCCGAACCACTGCTCGGCGAGCAGTTCCAGCCGCCCGCGCCGCGCTTCGAGCGACACGCCGCCGCGCGTGTACGCGTCGGCGAAATCGGGCCGGCCCGCGGCCGCGACGCCGCGCGTGCCGCTCAGCAAGTCGGCGCCGATGCGCACGCCGTCACCGAACGGCACGCGCGCGAACAGCCCGAGCTCGGGGTTGCGGAAATACCCCGTCGTCCCGGTCGGCTCGGGTAAGCCGCCGTACGCCGAGCCGCCGCCGTTGGCGAACGCGACGCTCCCCGCCAGCCGCACCGCGCCGACCGTCTTCTCCGCTTCCACCGCCCAGCGCGTCGTCGCCAGGGTCAAGTCGTCCAGGCCGATCCGCGTGCCCTCGTAGCCGTAGGTCGTCAGCGTGTCGTTGCGCTGGGCCGGCGAGTGTACCAGCGGCAGCTCGATCAAGCCGGCCCGGTAGAGCACGCCCGAGCGCGCGGCGCCGTACGCGAGATAGCCCAGGAACAGCGACGACGGCCCGCCCTGGCTGCCCAGGCTCTCGTGCACGAACGCTTCGACCCGGCCGAGCTCGAGCGCGCCCAGCACCGCGCCGGCGGGCGTGAAGCGCCGCGCGCCGAGGTCGGGATCGCGCGCGTAGCCGACCTGCTCGCGCAGCGCGAGCACGGTCGTGCCGTGCCGCGGCGCCCCGTCGAGCCGGTAGCCGCGCGCGCGGAACGCGTTGCCGAACGGGTTGAGCTCGGGCAGCACCGAGTGGCACGTCTCGCAGCTCAGGCCGTACCGCTGGGCGAAGACCGGCATCGCCGACGCCGCGCGCGGCACGAACGCCAGCCCCGCTCCTAGCGCGACGGTACATGCCACCAGCGCGGCGAGTGCGCTACGCTCAGCGAACGAGCTGGACGTTGATCGCCTCGACCGTCTGCTTGGCGTCGGCGAGCAGCGGCGGCGAGGCGGCCCCGGGCGCGAGCGTGCCGCTGCTCCAGCCCGTCGAGAGACGATCGCCCGACGCGCTCAGGGCGCTCGCCGAGAAGTGCGGATCGGACGGGAAGGCACTCGTGCCCAGCGACGTCGCGGTGTGCGCGGCGTCGTCGACGTTCACGAAACGGACCGACGCGCCCAGCGCGACGGTGGTGAGCGCGGGCGTGAACCCGCCGCTGGGGCCGTACGGTGTCGCGACGACCGCCAACCCGCTGAGCGAAACGTCGATCGCCGTCGCGCCGCCTGTGGCGCGGTTGATGTCGACCACGACCGAGCCGACGACGACGGTGATGCCGGGGACGACCAGCGTGGCGTGGAGCCCCGTCCCCTCGACGGCCACCCAGCGGCGGGCGTCGCTCTGGAG
>CAXTNU010000164.1:0-8175 GCA_964245595.1 uncultured bacterium
GGGTGAAGCCGACGCCTGCGGGCTGGGTGCCTCCGCCGGTGCGCGCGAGGGCTGGTCGGCGAAGGCCGGCAACGCGAGCGCCAGCAGAACGGGCGCGACGAAAGCTGCGGCGCGGGTGAGGGGACGCGATGGCATGGACCGCCTCGTACGCGATACCGCAGGAGAGAACCCGTCACCGAAGCCCCGGTGCGCGGGTTAGGGGAGCGTGCGCGCGACCACCCTCTCCCAAACGTCGGCGGCATTCGTGGTGCTGCTGGGAGCGCTGACCACGCTGCCGCCGCTCTCGACCGACATCGCCTTGCCCGCCCTGCCCGCGATCGCGGGCGCGCTGCACGCGTCCGCGGCCGCGATGCAGGCCACCCTCTCGGTGTTCATCTTCGCCTTCGGGGTGGGCCAGCTCGTGATGGGTCCGCTCTCGGACCGCTACGGGCGCCGGCCCGTGCTGCTCGGCGGCCTGGCGCTGTTCACCCTGGCCGGGGTGGTCTGCACGCTCACCAGCGACGCCGCGGTGCTGATCGGCGCGCGCGTCGTGCAGGGCTTCGGCGCGTGCGCCGGCACGGTGGTCGCACGCGCGATCGTGCAGGACGTCTCGCCCGACCGCGCGCGCGCCGCGACGCTGCAAGGCTACGTCAGCGGGGTGACCTCGCTCGCGCCGGTGATCGCGCCGCTGCTGGGCGCGGCGATGCTGGTGCTGCTGGGCTGGCGCCCGCTCTACGGCGCGCTCGTCGTTGCGGGCCTCGCGCTGGTCGCCGCGGTGCAGTTCCTGCTGCCCGAAACGTCGCCGCGCGCGGCGCGCGAACTGGGCGCGGCGTACGCGCGCGTGCTGCGGCTGCCGCGCACGATCCCGCTGGCGCTGTTCGTGGCCTGCCTGTTCGGAGCGTACTTCGCGCTGATCAGCGGCTCGCCGTTCGCGCTGGTGACGCAGATGCACGTCCCCAGCGGCTTGTACGCGGTCGCCTTCGCGCTCAACGCCTGCGCGCTGCTGACCGGCTCGTTCGGCGGCGCCCGCCTGGCCAAGCGCGTGGGCCCGGAGCGGCTGTTCCGCATCGGGGTCGGGCTGGCTGTGCTGGCTGGGATCGCGACCTTCGCGGTCGATACCTTCGCGCCGACGCCGGCCGGCTTCGTCGCGAGCTTCGCTTTCGTCGCGTTCTCGTCCGGAATCGCGATGCCCAACGCCTACGCCGCCGCCCTGGCCGACGCGGGCCCGGACGCCGGCCTCACCTCCGGGCTGCTGGGAGCGTCTCAAATGATCGGCGGCGGCGTCGGGAGCGCGATCGCCGGAGCGTTGCCGTTCGCACCGGCGGAGTCGATCGGTGCGGTGGTGCTTGCCGGCACACTCGGGGCCGCGGCGGCGTACGCGCTATCGATGAGAAACACTATTTCTCAGCGTTCTTGATTCGCCGAACAGTCGAGGGAAGTGTGATCTACACTAGCCGGACGGCTTTGTCGTAGTCTGGGCGATGATAGCCGTCCCAGCCGAGGTGCGTGATCACGCCCTCACTACTGGCCGTTGCGGGTGTCGCGGTCGCCCGCGGTGTCGGCTTCTTTGCGGCAGACGTAGGCGCCGGCCTTCGTGTTGCCGTACCAGCGCATGCCTTTCTCGTGGTAGATGCCGCTGTTCGTGTTGAGCCAGACGATCACGTCGCGCGGGCAGTGGCGCTGCGCGGCCGACTCGTTCTCGAAGAGCTGCAGCGAGCCGGAGGTGACCGGAGCCTGCGTGACGGCCTTGTGCTTGGACGCCGACGCGGCCACCGGCGAAAACAGGACCGCCGCGCTGAGGACCGCGGCGGCGATACGCGTGAACGTCGTCATCAGCCCGGCGCTCAGCGGTGGTTACGGGGCGTGATGGGGTGGACGTACTTCCCGTCAGGGTGCTTGCGAAAGCATGCCGCCGACTTGCAGTACGACGTACGGAACGTGGTGGCGTGCCCGCGGTACGAGTGGCTGCCGTAGGAATGACGACCATACGAGTGGTGGCCGCCGCCGTGACCGCGAGCCGAGGCGACGGCGGGTGCGGCGATGAGCCCGAGGGCGAGAAGCCCGGCGGTGAGTTTCACGATGTTCGCTCCTGCCACCCGAGAGGATGAAGAACTCGAGCCCGGTAGCGCGGCCCAGGTTCGAACCGCACTCCGGTGATGCGGCGAAGCGCCCCTGGCCCGGACGCCGATGCGAACGCAAGCTTAACCGAGCACCGGAATCATCTGCGGCCGGGCTGGGCCGGCATCGCCGCCCGTCTCGAACGTGCGAACTGCGAAATGCTGCGGCGGCGTAACCTCATCATGCAACACATCATCACGGTCATCGGTGCGGCCGCTTCACTGGCGATGCCGCAGACGAGCATGACGACGAACCTCCCCGTGGCGGTCGACGCGTGCGCGGTGAGCGACCTCATCCCGGGGATGAACCCCGAGTTCGGACCGCCGGTCTCGTACCGCATGCTGCAGCTCTCGTTCTCGAACGTGCGGGACGGCGTCGCGACGCAAGTGACGTTCGACGTCCTCCATGACGGCACGCACACGAGCGTGACCGACCACGGCCGCTTCACCAAAGGCGTGCCGATCGAGCACCGCTTCGACTACTTCGCCGGCGGCTACGGCGACTCGCCCCTCTGTACCGTCGCCGCGGTCGTGTTCGCGGACGGCACGGCCTGGACCGCGGCAGGCGGCGGAGCGCCGCCGACGGCGGCTATCCGCTGACAGCATGAGAACCTTCGTGAAACCCGTGCTGCAAGCGGTCGCGCTCGTGGCGGCGGTCGCAACGGGCGCGCAGTACACCATCGTGGACGGCCAAGGACACGTCGTCGGCACGCTCGTGACGGACGGTGCGGTCACCTCGCAGGTTCGGGTCGCCGGCATGGCCGGTGCCGGGCGCGCAAAGCGGCCGGCGCAAACCGACAGCCCGCCCGATCGAGCGTTTCATCCCGACTATTCGCGCGCCCTGAGCGCCGACCAGATGACGCGCGCCTGGCGCGACGAGGCCGACCGGCTCAACCCGCCCTTCGTCACGGGCGGTGGATGACGCTCGCGCCCTGAAGAAATAAGGCGGGGTTCACGCGGGCACCGCGGAGGATATGAGCTCCGCCGCTTGCACGACTATACCTAAAAAGGTATAGTTACATCGCGCCCGTGTGCGGCGTCCCGAGGCGCGATGTCCTCTGGGCGCCTGGGGTGCTCGACGTGTTCGTCAAGAAGAGCAGGCGTGGAATAGCCACCCCCGCGGCAGTCCTCGCCCGCCTCAAAAGCTCGCCTGAGGCGCATCAAAGAAATCGAACGTGAATAAGAAATATCTCGCGCTGTTGGATGAAGGCTGGGAGCGCGGCTCCCAGACGTTCGCCGAGCTAGGGCTGGGGAACGCTGAAAAGCTGGAAGCGAAGGCGTACCTGCGGGCGGCCATTCTCGCCCGCATCGCCGCGCTCGAGATCACGCAGAGCGAGGCTGCCCGCCGGATCGGCGTTCCACAGCCTAAACTGTCGAATCTCATGGCTGACGCGGCGCCGCGGGGCTTCTCCAGCGACAAGCTGATGGAGTTCGCGCTGAAGCTGGGTCTCGACATCGAGATCACGGTACGGCCGTCACGTTCGCGGCATGGGAAGGTCGTCGTGGGCCGTTCAGGGAGCGGAAAAGCGCACCAGCTCAAGCCGAACCGGCGCCGGTCGATCGGCGTCGCTTAGGCTCGTCTCGTCGCGGCGCCAGCGTCGGCCGCTTGCGTGGAACGGACTTTACTGTGCGAACGGAACGCCCGCGTGCGGTTCGGGCTACGTGGCCGTCTTGGGGGGCTCGGCGGGGTCGAGCATGCCGAAGATGACCGTCGCTTCGGGGACTTCGGGGATCAGGAACGTCACCGTGTCGTAGGAGACCGCGCCCAGCGTCGGGTGGCGGAAGCGGGCCGAGCGCGCTTCGGTGGGCGAGAGCACGGTGGATTCGCTCCACAGGCGCGCGAACGTCGCGCTCTCGCGGGTCAGCTCGGCGACGAGCTCCTCGAACGCCGGGTCGCCGACGTGCTGCGCGTAGCTGGTGCGGAACGCGGCCAGGATGCGCCGCGCCTGTGCCGGCCAGTCGACGAGCATGTGCCGGACGTGCGGGTCGAGGAAGGTGTGGCGCAACGCGTTCGTCTCGCCCGGCGCGCTGCCCGGGAAGCCGAACACGCGCGTGAAGATCTCGTTCCAGGCCAGCACGTCCCAGCGCGGCCCGAGCACGTACGCCGGCCCGGCGGAGTACGCGCGCACGATCGCGCCGACGCGGGCGGGGATCGGGACGTTCCAGCGCGTCTCCTCGTGATCGAACGCGACCAGGTGGCTCAGGTACGCGCGCTCGTGCCGGTCGAGCCGGAGCGCGGCGGCGATCCGCTCGAGCGTGGCGGGCGCCATGCGGATCGGGCGGCCCTGCTCGAGCCAGGTGTACCAGGTGATCCCGACGTCGGCCAAGACCGCGGCCTCGTCGCGGCGCAGGCCCGGCACGCGGCGGTGCGTACCGGCCGGGAGGCCGACATCCACGGGGCTGAGCCGCGCCCGGCGGGTGCGCAGGAACTCGGCCAGGAGCGAGCGCCGCCCGGCCTCCTTGCCTCCCGCCGCCCGCTGAGCCATGGGTGGTGGTATCCGGATACCACCATGACGGCTCCCTTCCCGGCCCCGCGGCGGCGTGAGAGGATGGCCCGTGTCCGCAGCCGCGCGCCTCCGTCCGGCGCTCTTCCTGGTCGTCGCGACCGTCATGCTGGGCGTCCTGATGGCCGTGCTGGACGCGGCCATCGTGAACGTCGCGATTCCCTCGATCTCCGGAAACCTCGGCGCGACCTCCGACGAAGCGGCGTGGGTCGCCACCGGCTACACGCTGGGCATGATGATCGTCATGCCGCTCAACGGCTGGCTCACCGCGCGGCTGGGCCAGAAGTGGTATTACCTGGGCGCGTTCGGGCTGTTCACGGTGATGTCGGCGCTGTGCGGGGCGGCGAACGGGATCTGGATGCTGATCGCCTTTCGCGTCCTGCAGGGGCTCGGCGGCGGCGCATTGCAGCCGATCGCGCTGTCGATCCTGCTGCGCTCCGCGCCGGCCGACCGGCGCGGCGACATGGTGGCGGCGTTCAGCTTCGCGTCGGTCGCGCCGTTCGCGCTGGGGCCGGTGATCGGCGGCTATCTGCTCGACAACGCCGATTGGCGGATGCTGTTCTACTTCAAGCTGCCGCTGTGCGTGCTGGGCATCGTGCTGGCCTACGTCGTGCTCGAGGACGATCGCGTGCAAGGCGCCGCCGCGCCGATCGAGTGGCCGGGCTTCGCCGCGATGGCCGTGACGCTCGCGTGCTTGCAGTACGTCCTCTCGCGCGGCCAGCGCGAGGACTGTTCGCGGTCGGCTGCGCGATCACGGTCGTGAGCAGGTTCGGGCTGTACGGGATCAACCTCGTGACGCCGCTGTTCTTCCAAGGGCCGCTCGGGCTGCCGGCCTTCGACACGGGGCTGTACCTGTGCAGGGCGCGATCGCGACGGCCGTGGTGATCCCGTTCGTGGGCCCGCTCACCCGGCGCGTCGACGCGCGGCTCGTGATCGGCGCCGGGCTGCTGATGTTCGCCGTCGGCGCGTGGATGATGGGCGATCTGACCGCGAGCGCGGGCTACTGGGACGTGTTCGTGCCGCGCGTGCTGCAAGGGCTGGCCCTGGGGCTGCTGTTCGTGCCGCTCGTCGCGGTGACGCTGTCCGAGATCGCACCGGAATTCCTCTCCGACGCGACCGGCATCGCGACGCTCGTCCGGTACCTGGGCGGCAACGTGGGCATCGCGATCCTGCAGCTGCTGCAGGTGCGGCGCGCCGTCGCGGCCGCCGCGGCGCTGGCCGCCAGCGCGACGCTCGAGCACCCCGCGGTCGCCGGAGCGGTGCGCGGCCTCGGCATGGAACGAGCGCGCGCGCTGCTGTTCGGCTCGATCGCCGCGAACGCGAACGCGATCTCCTACCTCTACCTCTTCCGCGTTTCGGCGATCCTGTTCGCGTGCACCCTGCCGCTGCTGTTCCTGCTCCCCGATCCCCGCCGCACGCGTCACGCGCAAGCCAGCCGCGACGTCGCCGAGGAGCTAGCCGAAGAAGCCGGCCCGCAGCCGAGCGCGCCGCCCGGCGCGCCGCAAACCGCCCCCGCCATCGTCTGAGCGGCGCGCGGGGAAACCCCGTGCCGGCCCGCGTACAAGGCGGCGATGACGCGCGAAGAGTTCGAGGCCACCTACACGCTGCGGTTCGAGCACGAGGTCGAGTTCGGCGAGATCGACATGATGCGCCACGTCAACAACGTGTGCTACGCGGTGTGGGCGGAGCGCATCCGGACCGTCTACTTCGCCGACGTGCTCGAGCGCGACATCCTCAGCAGCGAGGGCATCATCCTGGCCCAGCACGACATGACCTACGAGGCGACGATCGCCTACCGCGAACGCATCCTGGTCGGCGGCCGCGTCGTCCGCTGGGGCACCAAGTCGTTCGACTTCGAAACCGCCGTGCTCGTCCCGGAGCGGGAGCAGCGCGCGTTCCGCTCCAAGGCGCTGCTGGTCGCCTTCGACTACGACGCCAACGAGAGCATCGTGATTCCCGCCGCGTGGCGCCAGCGCGTCGCAGCATTCGAGCGCTTGCAGCCGGCTTGAGGCTGCGACGCGCCGAGCGCAAACGGTCGCGCTGCCGGCTGTGGAGTAGACCCGGGCCGGATGCCCGGGCTCAGGTCGCGAAGTGAGCGCGATGCTCGCCACCACGACCGCCGTCGCTCCGCGGCGCCGAGAGCTCGACTTCCAGCTCTTCGACGTCCTCGGGCTCGAGACGCTGCTCGACCTGCCGTACTTCGCCGATCACGACCGGGCCACGCTGACCGCGATCCTCGACACCGCGTACGACGTCGCGGGCGAGTACTTCGCGCCGTGCGCGGCCGAGCTCGACGCGTACGACTTCCGCTTGCGCGAGGGCGAGGTCGTCACGCCGGCCAGTCTCAAGGCGGCGCTGGGCGCGTTCGTCGCGGCCGGCTTCCTGCAGATGGGCTTTCCCGGCGACCGCGGCGGCTTGCAGCTCCCGGCGACGCTGGGCTCGGCGGTCGGGCTGATCTTCTCGGCGGCCAACAACTCCGCCAACGCGTACGCCTGGCTGACGATCGGCGCGGCCAACTTGCTCGCGCACTTCGGGAGCGAAGAGCAGCGCGCGCGCTGGATGGCGCCGATGATCGAGGGCCGCTACTTCGGCACGATGGCGCTGAGCGAGCCGCAGGCCGGCTCGTCGCTGGCCGACGTCAAGACGCAAGCCGTGCCCGCCGGCGACGGCACCTACCGCATCAGCGGCACGAAGATGTGGATCTCCGCCGCCGAGCACGACCTCTCCGAGAACATCATCAACCTGGTGCTGGCGCGCTTGCCCGGCGCGCCGCCCGGGGTAAAGGGCATCTCGCTCTTCATCGTGCCGAAACACCTCGTCGACGAGAACGGTGATGCGACGACGCGCAACGACGTGCACGTGACCGGGCTCAACCACAAGCTCGGCCAGCGCGGCGTGGTCAACACCGTGCTGACCTTCGGCGAGCGCGGAGAGTGCGTCGGCTACCTGGTCGGCGTGTCGCACGACGGCATGCGCCAGATGTTCCACATGATGAACGAGGCGCGCGTCGCGGTCGGCGGCGGCGCCGCCGCCCTCAACCTGGCCGCTTACGAGTACGCGCTGCGCTACGCGCAGGACCGCCCGCAAGGGCGCCTGCCCAGCGACAAGAACCCGCTCTCGCCGCCGGTCGCGATCGTCGAGCACGCCGACGTGCGGCGCATGCTGCTGGCGCAGAAGGCGATCGCCGAGGGCGGCCTGGCGCTGGTGCTGTACTGCGCGAAGCTGGTCGACCAGAGCGTCGCGGCGGTCGAGCCGGCCGAGCGTGAGGCGGCGAGCCTGTTGCTCGACGTGCTCACGCCGGTCGCCAAGACCTGGCCCTCCGAGCACGGCATCACCTCGACCTCGCTTGCGATCCAGGTTCTGGGCGGCTACGGCTACTCACCGGAATACCCGGTCGAGCGCCACTTCCGCGACCAGCGGCTCAACCCGATCCACGAGGGCACGACCGGCATCCAGGGCCTGGACCTGCTCGGCCGCAAGGTCCGCCTGCACGGCGGACGGGGCTTGGAGCTGTTCGTCGCCGCGGTGGCGGCCGAGACCGGCGCGGCGCGCGCCGTGCCCGCGCTGGCGGAAGA
>CAXTNU010000165.1:0-449 GCA_964245595.1 uncultured bacterium
GTGGCGACACCCTGGGGGTTGCCGAGGGTGGTTTGATCGCCGGAGATCACGCGGCCGGGTCGTTGCTCGAGGGACTCGAGGAGATGTTCACCGTCGCCCGGCTCGGCATCACCGGCGCGCTGGTGTTCGACGCGATCTCGATCGTCGGCTCGCACCTCTCGGAGATCGTGCGCCGGCACGCCGCCGAGCTGTTCGGCCGGCAAGAGTTCCAGACGCTGGTCGAGCACCTGCGCGCGTCCGTGCCGTCGGTGATGAAGGCCGTCGGCGGCGCCGCGCTGCCCATCGTCGCGGCCCACCGCGCGCGGCTCTCGCTGGCCAAGCCGAAGGCGCTCGTGCTCGACGAGTCGCACTACGTCAAGAACCCGCGCGCCAAGCGCACGCGCGCGGTGCGGCGGCTCGCCGAGGGCCTGCCGGAGGGAGCGCTGCGGCTCGCGCTGACGGGCACGCCG
>CAXTNU010000165.1:459-3397 GCA_964245595.1 uncultured bacterium
TCTTGCGCGAGCGTGCCTGGCCGCGCGATCCGGTCGCGGTATTCGAGGCGCTGACCGACGCTGCCGCGACGACCCGCGACCCGCGCGAGCTGGCCGAAGCCGCCCGCCGAGCGATCGTGCCGCAGCAGTTGCGCCGCGAGGGCGTGAGCGCGCTGCGCCCGCTGATCCTCACCCCGGCGTTCGAGGCGGAGCTGGGCCGGATGTGGTCGCCCGACGGCGGCCTCGCGCCCGACCCGCGCACCGCCCTGCACGTCCGCGAAGCCGTCGCGCGCCATCTCGCCGAAACATCGGGCCCGCCCGCGCTCGTCGTCACCGCGCCGCTGCGCCCGCTGCTGGCGGAGTTCCTCGAGCGCACCACGCCCGGCGTGGCGGTCTACGCCTACGCCGAGCTGCCGCCCGAGATCGCCATCGAACCGGTCGCGGTGCTCGCCGAACCCACGCGCCTGGCGCAAGCGTGACTGCCGTGTCCTAGGGTTCCAGTCGTTTCGGCCCGGGCGACGAGACCTGAGGGCATAGCGCCGCCGCACGGGAACACGTGAGGACGATGTTTCCCGCGCTCACCTCGCTCCTGGCGAAATCGGTCGCTCCGGCGGTCGCCGAACAGCTCGCGCGGCACGGCGTGCAGGCCCTGCAGACGCGGCTGCGGCGCGATCCGTCGCTCGCGCCGGCGATGTCGGCGGAGATCGTCGCGGCGGTCGACCATTACAACGCGGCACCGGACCGGACGTGGACGCGCGAGCGGCTGTTCGAGTTCGTCGCCTTCTTCGTCAGCGCCGATGCGGGCGGGGCGATCGGCTGGATCGAGGTGCCCGAGCAAATCGCGGACTACATACTGCGCGGCCCGCGCCCCGGCGAGGACCCCGCCGCCGCCCGCGCCGCCGTCGCCGCCGCTTTGGAAGCCGAGATGGAAACCGTGCGCGAGCTGATGGTGCGCTATCTGAAGCTCATCGCGGCCGAACCGGTTGCGGCATCCGCCGAACCGGCCGCATCCGTGCCTGGGTCGGCGACGGAGCCGCCCGCCGAAGCGGTCGCCGATCCCGATCACGCGCGGCTCGACGATCTCCTAGCGCGCATCACGACGCCGGCGGGGGCGGTGCTGGCGCGAGCGCGCGAGCAGGCTCGGCAGGTCAACGAAAAGGCGCGCCGGGCGAGCGAGGCGCGCCGGGCGCGGGCGCTGGTCGGCCAGTCGCTCAAGCTGCTGCACGCCGGCGGGGTCGGACTGGCGCAAGCGGAGGCATATCTGCTGCGCAAGGGCTTCCCGGCCGAGGTCGTGCGCGCCGTGGTCGGCGAGCGCATCCGCTCCGGGTGAGTCGTTCGAGCCGGGGCGCGCGCGGTTCGCTCGCGAAGGACCGTTCATGAGTACGACGACGGAGACCGGCTCGATCCGCATCACCGGAATCGACCTGACCGGCTACATGACCAAAGACTACGCGCGCTCCAGCGCGTTCTACGAGGGCATTCTCGGGCTGAAGCCCAGCAAGGTCTTCCCCGACGGTGCGGGTGCCGAGTACGAACTGGGCGACGGCACCACGTTCGGGGTGTGGAATCCCGGCGACTCGATGCCGTTCCAGACCAACAACGGCGTGCTGTTCGCGGTCGAGGATCTCGCTGCGGCGAAAGCTGCGCTCAGGGCGCACGACGTCCCGGTCGTGATGGAGCACGAGAGCGAGGTCTGTTTCATGGCGATGGTCATGGACCCCGACGGCAACGCGGTGATCCTCCACAAGCGCAAACCCGGCAACGACTGACCCGACCCGGCCGAGCCATCCTCCCGGGGCGGGCGCGATGAGCCGCCGCGCCTCGCGGCGTACTCTGGGAAGGTGCAACCTCGGAACGATGGCTCGGTAGGACGCGGGGTGAACGCGTTGCCGGCCGAGGCGGAGACGCTCGTCGCGCGGATCGAGAGCCTGCTGGCGCAAGCCGAGCCGTTGCTCGCGACCGGCGCGGGGGGCGAGGAGGCGGGCTACGCGTTGCGCGAGACCGAGCGGCGCTACCTGCCCGACACGGTCCGGGCCTACGCCGACATCCCACCCGCCCGGCGCGACGCGGCGGCGGCCGAGATGCTGGTCGAGCAGCTCCGCCTGCTCGAGCGCGCCACCGCCCAGCGCCTGGCCGCGCTGGCCGAGAGCGCGCAGACGGCGCTGGCCGCCAACGGCGCGTTCCTGACCGAGCGCTTCGGCGCGCTCGACACCCTTCCCGACGCCTCGGCGCTGGAGATCGCGCCGGCCGAGTCGCCGCCCGCGCTGCTCGTCCGGCGCATGCTCGAAAAGCTCGAAGCCGAAGCCGGCCCCGCGCCTACCGCCTTGCTCGAGCGGGCGGGGGTGCGGTTCGCGCAGGCCTTTCCGGCGCTGGCCCAGGTCAAGCGCGGCGGCTTTCTCGGACGCGGCCCGGTCGAGGCGGTCTCGCTCGACGTGCCGCGCCCCAGCGACGTGCTGCGCTACAGCCTCGCCCGCACCCCGCACGGCGGGGTCGAGGCGACCGTGACGCGCTACCTGCGCGGGATCAAGAACAAGACGCTCGCGGTCGACATCGGCGAGTGGACCCGCGGGCTGATCGACGACCTGGGCGCGTACAGCGAACGCGACCGCGCGACGCGCGACGCCCTCACCCGGCTCTTCTAGGAGAATCCATGAGCTTCTTCGGCATCGGCCGCCAGCAACAGCAGCAGCAGAACAACGTCCGCACCACCGAGGGCGGGGTCCCGGTCGACGCCGTCTCGCGCCTGCGCCGGATGCGCGGCGAGGGCGGCGCGCCGCTGTTCACCAGCGACCTCTCGGTCTCGGAGTTCGTGCTGCTCGAGCAGATGGGATGGCGCCCGCTGGGCCTGGTGCTCGGCAGCTCGATCTACCACGTCGGCATCCAGTACGGCAACTTCTACCAGAACCAAGAGCTGAACTATCTGACCGCCGCGATGTACGAGGCGCGCGAGCTGGCGATG
>CAXTNU010000165.1:3497-8114 GCA_964245595.1 uncultured bacterium
GCGCGCGAGCTGGCGATGGGTCGGATGCAGGCGGAGGCCGAGTCGCACGGCGCGGACGGTATCGTCGGCATGCAAATCGTCGAGAAGACGCACATCTGGAGCCCGCACGTGATCGAGTTCATGGCGATCGGCACCTCGGTCGAGAAGCGCGGCGAGCCCAAGTCCGTCCCGCTCACGTTCCAAGTCGGGCTCAACGACTAGCGCGATGGAAGGCTTCGGCGAACTGCTCGGCGGTCTGGCCGAGGGCCTGGGCTTGTTCGGCGAGGCGCGCGAGCAGATGCGCGAAGCGACCTCGCCGTCGGCGGCCGAGGGCGGCGAGGCGGCTTTCGTCGATTCGACGCGCTACCTCGCCGGCGGACCGCGCGAGCTCAACGTCAACGATCTCTGAACGGCGCCCGCGCCGCTTCGCACTCACCGAATTTTCGAGGAACGCGCACCGCACATGGCCGACGACCAGCTCCAGCCGCCGATGCTCACCCCGCCCGAACCGGTCGCGGCGGTGGCGGTTTCCGACGCGATCGGCAAGGTGCCGATTCCGCCCGAGGCGCGCACCAAGCTCGACGACCAGGTGACCACGCTGGCCAAGGAACTGGCCACGCTGGCGCCCGAGAGCGACGGCTTCAAGGAGCGCGTGCGCGCGCTCGAGACGCTGGGCAACGACGAGATCGCGCGCTCGTCGAGCGTCTCGGGCCGGCTGCTGGAGCGGCCGACTCGCGCGATGGGCAGCCTGACGGGCGAGGCGCCCGTCGCCAAGACCCTGCTCGAGCTGCGCAGCACGGTCGAGAAGCTCGACCCCTCGCGTCAGGGCGACCTGTTCGCGCCGGCCAAGAAGCTGATGGGCATCCTGCCCTTCGGCAACAAGCTGCGCGACTATTTCCGCGGCTACGAGTCCTCGCAGTCGCACCTGAACGCGATCATCGAGAACCTGCGCCGCTCCAAGGACGAGCTGCTGCGCGACAACGCCGCGATCGAAGTCGAGAAGACGAACATGTGGGCGCTGATGGGCGAGCTGGAGAAGCACGGCTACCTCGCCCGCGCGCTGGGCGACGCGATCGAGCGCGAGGTCCAGACGCTGCAGCCGACCGATCCCGAGCGCGCCCGCGTGCTGCAGGAAGAGCCGCTGTTCGCCGCGCGCCAGAAGCAGCAGGACATCGCGACCCAGCTCGCCGTCAACGTCCAGGGCTACATGGCGCTCGACCTCATCAAGCGCAACAACAGCGAATTGGCCAAGGGCGTCGACCGCGCCACGACGACGACGGTCGCGGCGCTCAAGACGGCGATCGTCATCGCGCAGGCGCTGGGCCAGCAGAAGCTCGTGCTCGACCAGATCACCGCGATGAACTCCACCACCTCGGACCTGATCGTCGGCAACTCCAAGCTGCTGCGCGACAACGCGACCCGCATCGGCCAGGTCGCGACCAATTCGACGATCGACGTCGAGAAGCTGAAGCTCGCCTTCGCCAACGTACGCGCGACGATCGACTCGATGGCCGATTACCGCATCAAGGCCCTGTCGTCGATGGAGACGACGGTGAACGCGCTGGGCGACGAGGTCGGCAAAGCCAAGACGTATCTCGACAAACGCCGCGAGGTCACCGCCCTGCCGGCCAGCGGCATTACTCCGCCTGCGCTCGGCTCGTAGCCAGGTTCAGGCGGCGACGGTAGAGTGCTCGGGGGGCGCCGCAAAGCGGCCGAGACAGTACTGCTAGCGCGGTGATCTTATGTCGGCAAACCAGATGTAATCATCCTTAACAGTGCGGTACGCGGCCCGGAGCGGTGCCCGTTCAGCGTCAGCGCACCCGGTGGTCGATTTACTCTTCGCGGCTAGGCGTGCTAGAATGAGGTTGTGAAAGAAGCCGTTGACGTTCTTTCTTTTTTTGCAACGCAGGCGGGCGCGTTGCGATTTTTTGCGCTGTTGTTCCCTGGGTTCGTCGCGGTATCAGTTTATGATTTGCGTGTTCCAGGCGAGCGGAGAAAGTTCGGCGACATGGGAATTGCGCTCGTCTCCTATAGCGTCGTGATAGACGCGCTTTCGGCGTTGGTGCTTTTTTGGTTTCCGATTGCGAAAGGGAACGTCGCGTCCACGGTCTTCGTCGGGTTCATGTTTGATGTTGTTATTCCGATCGCTATCGGTTGGTACGTTGTCGATTTTCGAGAATGGCTCGCGAGCAAAGGGCTCGTTCTGTCAGCGATTCCGAAGGCTTGGGACGAGTTTTTTGGACGGTTGAGCAAACTGCCCGACGATCGGTCTGTTGCGCTCGTCCTTACACTTACGAACGGCGATAAGATCGGCGGCTTTTGGTCGGAATCCCCGTTCGCGTCGTCCTTCCCAGCCGAAGAAGATCTATACATCCCAGTGCCTGTTAAGATAGACCAAGCAAGCGGGCGATTTCTGCAACGAGTCGAACCTAGTAAGGGTCTTCTGGTGAAACGGTCGGACATACTCATCATCGAAGCGTTTGACGGGAAGGCAGCAGCAGCAGCAGCTCCGGCAGCCGAGGCGGCGGTCACTGTTGAGCCGCCCCCTTCAAATCCAACCCCTCCCGATTCGAGGTAGCGAAATGGCCGAAGAAAAAGTGAACGTGTACGTCTCCAAGCTCCAAGAAGGCCATCGTGGCCCGAAGGGTCCTGCGCCCTCGATGGCGACGACAAAAGAGCCCGTATCTGTCGTTCCTGCCGCGCAGGTGCCGAAAAAATCTTGAGCGACGAAAAGCGACCACCCTCACCGAGTCCGGAATGGGCGGAAAAAGGCCATCGCGGCCCCTCCCGTCCGGCGCCGCCGATGCCCACGACGCCCCAGCCGATTACGGTAGTACCGCCGGCCGCTGATTCGGGTAAATCGTGAGTCGGAACAGTCACGCGCAGCCGCTGAAAGCATTCGGCGGCGAGGGTGTGGGTCTAGAGGTCCACCAGCGGTAGCATTAACCATACCGAAATTCTGCGGACCAGAAGCGGTTGATACTGGTCCGGCGAGGCGAGGCGAGGACGTCGGTAAGCCACCTAGCCGGTTCCCGCTCTAGCCGCACAGGGTTTGCCCGAAGCCTCGGCGTTGAGAAGCGACCGGTCGCCTCACGACGCAAGCTAACGAGCTTACCAGTAGGGCACCGCGCCTAGAGCCGTAGGCTGCCAACCTGCTGGCACGGTGATGTGTCATCCTCGTCGTATCATGACGGCGATGGGTGATGCGTGCGGCTGATCGACGGCGAGGTCGTCTACTCCAGCTCGGATCTGAACGACTACCTCGCCTGCGCGCAGCGCATCGCGCTGGGCCTGCGCGCGCTGGCCCGCAACGAGGAGGTCGCCGCCGACGACCCGACGCTGGAGCTGATCGCGCGCAAGGGCCAGCAGCACGAGCGGGCCGCGCTGGCCCGGCTCGAAGCGGCCGGCGTGCGCGTGGTGCGCATCGACGAGGGCGACGCGTCGCTGCGCTCGTTCCGGGCCGCGGTCGCGGCGACGCGGGCCGCGATGGAAGCGGGCGCCGAAGCGATCTACCAGGGCGCGTTTCACGACGGTGCGTGGGCGGGCCGCGCCGATTTCTTGATCCGCGTGGACCATCCAAGTGCGCTGGGTTCATGGTCCTACGACATCGCCGACGCCAAGCTGGCCGTCTCGGAGAAGGCCAGCTTTCTCGTGCAGCTCTGCGTGTACGCCGACCTGGTCGCGGCGGTGCAGGGCGTGCTGCCGCGCTCGATCCGCGCGCTGCTCGGCGACGGGCGCGAGGTGCGCTACGATCCGGCCCGCTACGTCGCCTACGTGCGGCTCGCGCGCGAGCGCTTCGAGCGCCGGATCGCCTCGCTCGACCCCGAGGTGGTGCCCGACCGGGTGAGCGCCTGCGACGGCTGCGCGTGGTTCGAGCGCTGCGACGAGCGCCGCCGCAAAGTCGACCATTTGTCGTTCGTGGCCGGCATCCGGCGCGCGCAGATCGCGCGCTTGGACGGCGCGGGGCTGACGACGCTCGCCGCGCTGGCCGCGGCGCCGGAGGGCGGCAAGCCGGCGCGCATGAGCGGGCCGACCTTCGCCGCGCTGCGCAAGCAGGCCGCGCTGCAAGTGCAGCAGCGCACGACGGGCGTGCCGCGCTACGAGCTGCTCGAGCCGCGCGAGCGGGCCGGCTTCGCCGCGCTGCCCGAGCCCGCGCGCGGCGACGTCTACTTCGACGTCGAGGGCGACCCGCTGTACGAGCCGGGCCGCACGCTGGAGTACCTGCTCGGGGCGTACGTCCACGACGCGCGGGAACCGCGCTACCGGCCGTTCTGGGGCGAGACGCGCGCCGGCGAGCGGGCCGCCTTCGAGGCCTTCGTCGACTGGCTGAGCGAGCACCGCCGCGCGCACCCGGGCGCGCACGTCTACCACTACGGGCCGTACGACAAGATCGCGCTGCGGCGGCTGGCGATGGAGCACGGCACGCGCGAGGACGCGGTCGACGATTTGCTGCGCGGCGAGGTGCTGGTCGATCTGCACAACGTCGTGCGCGGCGGGCTGGTGCAGTCGCACGAGAGCTACTCGATCAAGAAGCTCGAGCGCTTCTACCACTTCCGCCGCACGGCCGAGATCCGGCGCGGCGACCTGTCGATCGTCGCGTTCGAGCAGTACCTGGTCGACGGCGACCCGGCCCGCCGC
>CAXTNU010000166.1:0-8060 GCA_964245595.1 uncultured bacterium
GCTTCGCCACGGTCGCCGGGCCGGTCGGCTTCGACGCGGACGGGTTCTGGCGCGACGTGGTGCTGGCCGTGGCGACACCGTGATCCGCGATTGTATACGAGCGAGCCCGTGATTGTATACTTGCGCGCGTTAAAGAAACTTTGCGAAACGCCGGATGAGGGGACCTCCTCCTCGCTTGGAGAAGCAGGCGGCTCACCGTTGTCGTAGCTCCAACGCTACGGCATGCGGACGCTGGTGCATGCGGCGGCGTTCCATCACGCTTCGAACCCCGAACTCCGCCGTATCAGCCGGTCCCTCTGATCAAGGAGATGATCTCTTGCGTTCACGCAATGGCTTAGCAGCCATACTCACGATCGGAGTCGCACTATCGGCGAGTCCGATGGCCGCTTTCGCGGCCGACAACCCAGTCGTCGCGCAAGCGGCGCCGGCGGCGCCCGCGACGTCCGCCAACCCCACCGCAGTCCAGTTTTCCGACGTTCCGGCCAATCACTGGGCCTACCAGTACCTGCAGCAGCTGCAGGCCGACGGGCTCGTGGAAGGCTACCCTGGTGGTTATTTCAAGGGCAATCGCCCGCTGACGCGATACGAGATGGCGGCGGTCGTCGCACGCACGGTCAAGAAGCTTGAAGGTGCTTTGGCCGACGCGCAGACCGCTCAAAAGGTCAATGCCGACGACATCGCGGCGGTGCGCCGATTGGTCGAGGAATTCGGCGACCAGCTCAAGGCCGTCCAGAAGGACGTCGCGGCGCTGAAGGACCAGGTCGCGACCAACACCGCGGCGCTGGACCGCCAGCAGTTCCATCTCTACTACTTCCTGCGCGCCCCGGGCGCGTACCGCGACCGGGTGTCGACCTACAACGCCGCCGGCGCCGCCCTGCCGGCCGGTGCGGCCGTGGTCGGCCCGAACAACGGCGTCGGGCCGCAGCAGCTCACCTCGGGTGAGAACGCGCACGGCACGGGCTACCAGACGCTGCGCATGGTGTTCAGCGGCAACATCGATCCCAAGGTCTCCTACGCGATCCGGCTCGAGGACCGCTACTACCTCGACAACACCGTCGGCAACGGCGGCGCACTGGGCGACTCGACGAGCAGCATCACCCCGAGCGCGAGCTCGTATCCGAACAACGGCCTGCTGCGCCTCAACTACGCCAGCTTGGCGTACAAGGATCCTTCGGGCCTGTACGCTCGCCTGGGCCGCTTCGTCGAGGGCGGTGGCGACATCGGCCTGGCTTACGCGGATTACTTCAACGGCGCCGAAATCGGCTACGCCAGCAAGGACAACCGCCTGAGCGGCTTCGCCGGCTACAGCTTCAACCGCGCCTCCAACGGCAACGCCGCGCCGTACAACGGCCTGAGCAGCCAGTCGATCTTCGGCCGCCTGCAGACGACGGTCGGCGCGAACGGCACCCTGGGTGCCAACTTCATCAACGACCTGGCGTTCTACGGCGGCGGCCCGACCGTGTTCAACCCCGCCACCCTGCGCTACCAGACGGTCTCCACGAACCTCGCGGTCGGCTCGGTCGACGCCGGCTACGCGTTCAGCAAGTACTTCGGGCTCAAGGCCGAGTTCTTGCACCGCTTCGGCAACAACCCGCTGGGCGGCGGCAACTGGAACCAGCCCAACGCCTTCTGGGGCCAGGGCACCCTGGGCGCCAGCGGCAAGACCGGCAACAACTACGCCGACTTCGGCTACATCTACGCCGGCATGAACTCGACCAGCGTCCACACCGAGATCGAGGGTACGCCCGACTACCAGCAGTTCTTCATCAACAACCCCAACGGTTACAAGATCGGCTACGTCGGCGTGCACCACTTCTTCAGCGACAAGGCGCAGATCGGCCTGATCTACCAGGGCTACGGCCTCCACACCGCGATCCCGATCGACTCCTACTCGTTCGGCAGCGGCACGGGCCGCGTCGTGACCCCTTGCCTGGGCTGCTCGATCCAGCGCGACGACGGGCAGGCGCTGTTCCTCGAAACGCGCCTCTCCTTCTAAAAAGAGGAGCGGGCTCCCCGGGGGCCGCGGGTTTACGGACGCTTCACAGAGGGTGGTGAAACGTCCGTCCCGCGGCCTCCGTTGAACCGTAACCGCGCAGCCAAAGGGAAGCCGCTGCGCCCGGCGTACTCGGCGCTAACCGAGTCGCGCAAGAGCGGGTCTTTGCGACGCCGGGGTTTCATTGCATTCGTACGGAGGGAATCTATGCTCTCAACCCACAGGCGTCCGGCGGCGTTCGTCACCGCCGTAGCCGCAGCGTTCGGCATCATCGCCAGCTCGACGCTGGGCGTTTCGACGCCCGCCATGGCGGCCGGAAACGTCGTGAAGATCGGCGTCGACATGCCCGTGTCAGGTGCCGACGCGACCAACGGCATCCCGACTCGCAACGGGGTCATCCTGGCGCTCGAAGAGATCAATGCCAACGCCAAGCTGAACGGCGGCATGAAGTTCGAGATGTCCGCGCTCGACGACGCCGTGCAAGGCGTCCACGATCCCGCGCAGGGCGCGCAGAACATCAAGACGTTCATCGCCGACTCGTCGGTGCTGGGCATCGTCGGGCCGTTCAACTCGAACGTCGCCAAGGCCGAGATCCCGCTGACCAACGACGCCGGCCTGGTGCAGATCGCCGCGTCGGTCACCAACCCCGGCCTGACCAAGGGCGACGACGCCAAGAAGCTGCGCACGTCGCACCCCGACGTGAACACGTTCTTCCGCGTCTGCACGACCGACGACCGCCAGGGCGCGGCCGGCTCGCAGTTCGCGCGCAAGTTCAACCTCAAGAAGGCCTTCGTCATCGACGACAACGAGACGTATGGCAAGGGTCTGGCCGACGTGTTCGAAGAGAACTTCAAGAAGGCCGGCGGCACGGTGCTCGGCCACGAGCACATCACCAAGGGCCAGCAAGATTTCAAGGCGCTGCTGACCAAGGTTCACAGCTCCTCGCCCGACATGATCTTCTTCGGCGGCACGACCGCCAGCGGCGGCGGGCTGCTGCGCAAGCAGATGTCCGATGTCGGCATGAAGGACATCAAGTACTTCGGCGGCGACGGCATCAGCGACGAAGAGTTCGTCAAAGAGACCGGCGACATGGCGAACAACTCGTACTACACGGTCGCGGCCCCGGAGACCAGCAAGCTGGCCACGGCCAAAGCCTTCAACGCCGCGTATTCCAAGAAGTTCAAGAGCAACCCCGGCCCGTACAGCGCCAATGCGTACGCGGCGACCCAGATCATCGTCGCCGCGGTGGTGAAGGCCGCCAAGGCCGACGGCGGCAAGACGCCGACCCGCGCCGAGGTCGTGAAGAACGTCACCGCGACGAGCAACTTCGACACCCCGATCGGCAAGGTCGGCTTCGACAAGAACGGCGACACGACCGCACCGATCCTGAGCCTCTACGAGATCAAGGGTGGCAAGGCGGAGTTCGTGCAGCAGGTTCAGATCGCGCTCTGATCGCTCCGGCGGTCGGCCCAAAGAAGAACCGGCGCTCGCGCGCCGGTTCTTTTTTCGTATCGTGCGCGAACGGTTGGAGGGGAGGGGTGCGATTTCGGCGTACTGGAACCCGCTTTAACGAGCGCGCGTTCGCCGTTCTTGCATTCCCGGCGGGAGGGAATGCCCGCCGCGACGAGCGTCACGAAGCGCGAAGCCGGTACCTCGATGTCGATGAAAGATGCCCCGCTTGGACGTTTTTCTCCAACAGCTGATCAACGGGCTCTCGCTGGGCGGGATCTACGCCCTGATCGCGCTCGGCTACACGATGGTCTACGGGATCATCGAGCTCATCAACTTCGCGCACGGCGACGTCTACACGCTGGGCACGTTCTTCTCGCTGGCGACCCTGTCGCTGCTGGGCGTCTCGGGTGAGCTCCACGGGCTGCCGCTGATCGGCGTCGCCCTGCTCACGATCCTCGTCTCGATGCTGCTGTGCGGCCTGAGCGGGGTGATCATCGAGCGGCTGGCCTACCGGCGGCTGCGCAACGCGCCCCGCCTGGCCCCGCTGATCACCGCGATCGGCATGTCGTTCATCCTCGAGAACATCATGCAGTACTGGAAGGGGCCCGCGCCGATCCCGGTGCCGCAGTTCATCCCCAACCCCAGCTTCCACGTCGGCTCGATCGAGATCGCGGCCAAGCAGATCCTGGTGATCGTGCTGGCGATCGTGATGATGGTCGCCCTGCAGCTGTTCATCTACAACACCCGGATGGGCAAGGCGATGCGCGCCACCGCGCAGGACCGCGACGCCGCCCAGTTGATGGGCATCAACATCAACACCACGATCGCGCTCACGTTCCTGATCGGCTCGGCTCTGGCCGGAGCGGCCGGCTTCGTGTCGGGCGTGTACTACGGCAGCACCTATTTCTTCAACGGCTTCGCGGCCGGCCTCAAGGCCTTCACCGCCGCGGTGCTGGGCGGCATCGGCAACCTCGCCGGCGCGATGCTGGGCGGGTTCCTGATCGGCCTGGTCGAGTCGATGACGACCCAGTTCATCTCCGACCAGTGGAGCAACGTGGTGGTGTTCTCGGTCCTGGTCCTGGTCCTGATCTTCCGCCCGTCCGGTCTGCTCGGCGAATCGGTGCCGAGTAAAGTCTGATGGCGGCGCGCGCGCAGTCGCCCTCGCCGCTGGCGGCACTCAAGGAACCCCGCGTGCAGGCCATCGGCCTGTTCGCCGTGGCCGCGCTGTTGCCGCTGCTGGTCAACAACGGCGGCTTCACCAACTTCCTGACCGACGCCGGCGCCTTCGTGCTGCTGGCGCTCGGGCTCAACATCGTGATCGGCTTCGCCGGCCTGCTGGACCTGGGCTACGCCGCGTTCTTCGCGATCGGCTCGTACGCGTTCGCGATGCTCTCGAGCCCCCAGTTCGGGATCCACGTCCCGTTCTGGGTGATGCTGTTCCTGGCGTCGGGGATCGCGGCCATCTTCGGCCTCCTGCTCGGCGCGCCGACCCTGCGGCTGCGCGGCGACTACCTGGCGATCGTGACGCTGGGCTTCGGCGAGATCGTGCCGCAGACGTTCCTCAACCTGTCGCAGTGGACGGGCGGGCCCAACGGCATCAGCTCGCTCGACCAGCCGACGTTCTTCGGCTTCCGGTTCGGCTTCCAGGTGCTGCCGTACTACTACGTGATGCTGGCCCTGATCGCGCTGGCGATCGTGGTCGCGAGCAACCTGCGCTCGAGCCGCCTGGGCCGGGCCTGGATGGCGATCCGCGAGGACGAGCTGGCGGCCGCGCACATGGGCATCAACACCACCACCACCAAGCTGGCCGCCTTCGCGCTGGGCGCGTCGTTCAGCGGCCTGGCCGGGGTGGCGTACGGCGCCAAGCTGCAGCTCGTCTCGCCCGACCAGTTCGGCTTCAACGTCAGCGTGGCGGTGCTCTCGATGCTGGTGCTGGGCGGCATGGGCAACATCCCGGGCGTGATCCTGGGCAGCATCGTGATCTCGTCGCTCGATCGCTTGATCTTGCCGCAGCTCACCAACTTCTTGCACGACGCCGTCGCGCCGGTGTTCGCCGGCTCGGCCGCGCTGCACGGGTTCTTCTCGACCATCGACTTGGCGAACTCGCGCTTCATGATCTACGGCGTCATCCTGGTCGTCATGATGCTGTTCCGCCCCGAGGGGCTGCTGCCCAGCCGCCAGCGGGCGGCCGAGCTGCACGCCGAGGACGACGATCCGGGCGCCGCGGCGCAGGAGCAGACCATGTACAACCAGGCGGCAAGCTGATGGCGCTGCTCGAGATGAACGGCGTGACCCAGCGCTTCGGCGGCCTGGTCGCCGTCAACGCGCTGAGCTTCACGATCGAGCCGGGTTCGATCGTCGCCATGATCGGCCCCAACGGCGCCGGCAAGTCGACCGCGTTCAACCTCGTGACCGGCATCTACAAGCCGACCGAAGGTACGATCACCTTCGACGGCCGCGACATCACCGGCATGACGACCTCGGACGTCGCGGCGCTGGGCATCGGGCGCACGTTTCAGAACATTCGCCTGTTCGCGTTCATGTCGGCGCTCGACAACGTCATGACCGGCGAGCACGCGCGCCTGCGCGCCAGCCTGTTCGACTCGCTCGTGCACACGCCCAAGCAGCGCAGCGAGGAGAAGCGGGCGCGCGAGAAGGCGCACGAGCTGCTGCGCTTCGTGGAGCTCGAGCGATACGCCGACAACTACGCCCGCAACCTGGCCTACGGCTTCCAGCGCCGGCTGGAGATCGCCCGCGCGCTGGCCGGCGAGCCCAAGCTGCTGCTGCTCGACGAGCCGGCGGCCGGTATGAACCCGCGCGAGAAGGCCGACCTGGTCGGCCTGATCCGCCGCATCCGCGACCGCGGCGTGACGGTGTTCCTGATCGAGCACGACATGGGTTTGGTCATGCAGCTCAGCGAGCGCATCACCGTGCTCGACCACGGCGAGAAGATCGCCGAAGGCCTGCCCGCCGAGGTGCGCAACGACCCGCACGTGATCGAAGCCTACCTGGGAGCCCCGGCCTGATGGCGCTGCTCGAAGTCGACTCCATCGTCGCGCGCTACGGGCGCATCACCGCGCTGGACGGCATCAGCCTGACCGTCGGCGAAGGCGAGATCGTCACCCTGATCGGCGCCAACGGCGCCGGCAAGACGACGACCCTGCGCACGATCAGCGGCCTGGTGCGCGCGGCGGCCGGTTCGATCCGCTTCCGCGGCAAGGACATCACCGGCACCTCGCCCGACGAGATCGTGCGGCTGGGAATCGGCCACTCGCCCGAGGGCCGGCGCGTGTTCCCGCGCATGACCGTGCGCGAGAACCTCGACCTGGGCGCGTACACGCGCAGCTCGAAGACCGAGATCGCCTCGGACATCGAGCGCGCGCTGACCATCTTCCCGCGCCTCAAGGAGCGCATCGACCAGAAGGCCGGCACGATGTCGGGCGGCGAGCAGCAGATGCTCGCGATGGCGCGCGCGCTGATGTCGCGCCCGGCGGTGCTGCTGCTCGACGAGCCGTCGCTGGGGCTCTCGCCGATCCTGGTGCAGACGATCTTCGGGGTGATCAAGGAGATCAACGCCAACGGTACGACGATTCTGCTGATCGAGCAGAACGCGCGCCAAGCGCTCCAGGTCGCCACCCGCGGCTACGTGATGGAAGTCGGCAAGATCGTCCACCAGGACAGCAGCGCCGCGCTGATGGCCAGCGAAGCGGTCCAGGCGGCCTACCTCGGCGGCGCCGCCTAGCGCGATCGGGCGCTACGCGACCGCCGCCCCGGCCGTCGCGTAGCACCCTCGTTCACGCGGTCCGCGCGAAGTCGGCGATCAGGGCCGGCGCGGCGGCGTCGAAGCCGACCACGTCGAGCATGCCGCCGTCCGCGGGGTCCGCGATGGTGAAGCCGCTGGAGGTCATCCCGACCACCACCAGCTTCGCCGGGATCCCGGTGCGAGCCCGATACGCCCGCAGCGCCTCGACCGGGTGGACGGCGCCGAACCAGGTCTCGCTGTCCGTGTAGATCACGAACAGGTCGACCGCGAGCCGGCGTTTCAGCGCGTGGAGCATGGGCAGCGCGCAATCGGTTCCCGAGAACGGCAGGGCCTCCGTGCGCGCGCACACCGACGCCACCGACTCCCCGTGCCCGATCGCGAACGGCACGATGCCTTCGCTGAACGCGACGACCTCGACCGCGCGCTCGCTGCGCACGTGCGCGACCGCCAGCGCCGCCGCGCCGGTGCGCGGCGTCAGACCCGGGATGCCCGCAATTCGGCCGCTGCTCATCGAGCCCGACACGTCGAGCGCGATGAGCGTCCGCGCGCCGGTCGGCTCGACTTGCTCGAACGCGCCCACGAAGGCCGCGTCGAGCGCGTCGACGACCGCGCGAACCGGCGTCCAGGTGGACGAGCCGCGCGCGCTCTGCCCGGACGCGTACGTCTGCAGCGCCGCCAGCACGGCGATCGGGTGGATGCGCGCCTTGCGCAGCCACGCCGGGTCGCCGAGCCGCGCCACGACCGCCCGCGTCGCCTCGCCCCGGGGGGTGATGAGACCGACGCGGGTCAGCGTGGCAAGGTTGCGCAGCAGCGCGGTCGCCGGAAGGGACGGAAGCAGCGCCTCCCAGACCC
>CAXTNU010000167.1:0-8034 GCA_964245595.1 uncultured bacterium
CCGGGCTTCAACGTGCCGATGCCGTCTGACGATCCGGCGCTGCGCGACGACGAGCCCCCCGCCCGCATCCGCCGCGACCCCGCCCTGCGCGCCATCGCCCTCGCAGAGCACGACGACGCGTACGTGACCGACGTCGACACGCCGGAAAGCTGGGCTGCGGCCGAGGCGCGCTTTACGCCAAACCGTCGCTGAACGGCAACTGCCGCACTCGCTTGCCGGTCAGCTTGAAGATCGCGTTGGCGATCGCCGGGGCGATCGGCGGGGTGCCGAGCTCGCCGATGCCGGTCGGCTTTTCCGCGCTCTTGATGACGTGGACGTCGATCGCGGGGGCGTTCGCCATGCGCAGCACGGTGTAGTCGTAGAAGTTGTTCTGGTCGATGCGGCCGTTGGTCAAGGTGATCTTGGCCGTCATCGCCATGCCGATGCCGTACATGATCGCGCCCTGCAACTGCGCGACGACGATGTCGGGGTGGACGACGACCCCGCAGTCGGCCGCGACGGTCGCGCGGTGGACGACGATGTCCTTGCCCTTCATCGACACCTCGGCGACCAGCGCGGCGATGCTGCCGCCCCAGTTCGTCAGCGCGATGCCGTGCGCGGCGCCGGGCGTGCGCGGGTGGCCCCAGTTCGCGGCCTTGGCGACCGTCTCGAGCGCGGCCCGCTCGCGCTTGGCCTTGGGCGAGAGCAGCGCCAGGCGGAACGCCAGCGGGTCCTGCCCGGCCGCGTGGGCCAGCTCGTCGACGAACGACTCGGTCACGAAGGTGTTCCAGTTCGCGCCCGGCGCGCGCATGAAGCCGACCGGCACGCCCGGATCGAAGTCGGCGTAGGTCGTGCGCGCGCTGGGGAACGCGTAGGCTTCGGGCGTGACCTGGTCGACCGCCGCGAAGTCCACCCCGTGGGTGAACATCGGCGGCAGCCAGCGCTTGACGATCGAGGGCGAGGCGACGCGGTGTTCCCAGGCCGCGATCTTGGTGCCGGCGAGCTTGGCGCGCACGACGTTGACGCTCATCGGGCGGTAGAAGTCGTTCTTGATGTCGTCCTCGCGCCGCCAGGTCACCTTGACCGGCTTCTTGACGGCCTTGGAGATCTCGACCGCGTCGACGACGTAGTCCGCGTCGAGCCGGCGCCCGAAGCCGCCGCCCATGAAGGTCGTGTGGACGTTCACCTTCTCGGCGGGGAGGCCGGTGATCTTCATCGCGGCGGTCTTGCTGCGCGTCTGGACCTGGGTCGGGGCCCAGACCTCGCACGCGTCGGCGCGCACGTCGGCGGTGGCGTTCATCGGCTCCATCGCGGCGTGAGCGAGGAACGGGCCCTTGTAGACCGCTTCGAGCACGCGGCCCGATGCCTTGTCCACGTCACCGTGCTTGCCCGCCACGACGCCGCTCGTGCGCGCGGCTTTCTCCGCGTCGGCGAAGAGCTGCGGCGTGTTGATGTGCGCCGCCGGGCCGTCGTGCCACTGCACGGCGAGCTTGTCGCGGCCCTGCATCGCGGCCCACGTGTTGGTCGCGACGACCGCGACGCCGCTGGAGATCTTCACCACGTCGAGCACGCCCGGAACCTTGCGCGCCGCGCCGTCGTCGACGCTCGCGACGGTGCCGCCGAAGGTCGGCGCCTTGAGCACGTTGGCGTACACCATCCCCGGCACGCTGACGTCGATGCCGTACTGCGCCTTGCCGCGCGACTTGTCTTCGACGTCGAGCCGCTTGGGCGAGGTGCCGATCAGGAAGAAGCGGCCCGGCTCCTTGAGCGCGACCTGCTTGGGCACGGGCATCGTGCCCGCTTCGACCGCGAGGTCGCCGTACGAGAGCGTGCGGTTCGAGCGCGCGTGGTGCACCGCGCCGCCCTTGGTCGTGCACTCCGCCGCGGGGACGTTCCAGCGTTTGGCCGCCGCCGCGACGAGCATCGCGCGCGCCGCCGCGCCCGCCCCGCGCAGCAGCGGGTACATCACCGCCATGCTGGTGCTGCCGCCGGTCGTCATGTCCTTGAACACCGGGTCGGCGTAGCGGTCCTCGGCGGGCGCCATCTCGACCCGGATGCGCTCCCAGGGCAGGTCCATTTCCTCGGCCACGAGCATCGGCAGGCCGGTGTAGACGCCCTGGCCCATCTCGCTCTTGTTGAGCATCACGACGGCCGTGCCGTCGGTGCGCAGATGCACCCAGGCGTTGGGCGCGAAGGTGACGCTCGGCTCGGGCGAGGGCTGCGCGTCGGGGGCGGTGGCCGGCTGGCGCGGCGCGCAGCCGGCGATCGCGAGCGCGAGACCCGCGCCCAGCGTGCCGGTGACGGTGAGGAACGCGTCGCGGCGCATCAGGCCAGCTCCGCCGCGCGCTTGATCGCCGACTTGATCCGCACGTAGCAGCCGCAGCGGCAGATGTTGCCGCTCATGGCGGCGTCGATCTCGCTGTCGCCGGGCTTGGGCGTCTTGGCCAGCAGCGCGGCGGCCGACATGATCTGGCCCGACTGGCAGTAGCCGCACTGCGGCACGGCCTGCTCGATCCAGGCCCGCTGCACGGGGTGGTTGCCGTCGCCGGGCAAGCCCTCGATGGTGGTGACCTTCTTGCCCGCGGCCTGCGCGACGCTGGTCGTGCACGAGCGCACCGCCTCACCGTCGAGGTGGACCGTGCACGCCCCGCACTGTTGGACGCCGCAGCCGAATTTCGTGCCGGTCAGCCCGACCAGGTCGCGGATGACCCACAGCAGCGGCATCTCGTCGGGTGCGTCGACGTCGTGCGCGACCCCGTTGATGGTGAGGCTCTTCATATGACCGGTTGACCGCGCGGGGCCGGGCCGAGTTGCTCCGCGTGGGCCGCGCCACGCGCTAGGCGGTCGCCGCCGCCGCGAGTGCTACCGGGCCATCGTCCAAGCGCAAGGCCAAGCCCTTGGCCGAGGCCCCGGCCTTGTGAAACTCGGAGAGATCGGTGCGGAACACCCGGTAGCCCGCGCCGTGCAGCCGCTCGCGCAAGCGGCGCGAGCACTCGTGCATCACCAGCGCGTCGCCCACCTCGAGCGCGTTGCAGGCCAGGTGCAGCGCGTCGTCGACCGACAGCTCGATCAGGTAGCCGGGCTCGATCGCGCGCCGCAAGAGCTGTTGCGCGTGGGGCGAGAAGGCGTCCATATAGGCCATGACGTGGCCGCTGGCGAGCGGGCAGAGCGCGGTGTCGAGGTGGTAGAAGCGCTCGTCGACGAGCAGCAGCGGCAGCACCCGGCAGCCCACGATCTCTTGTAGCTGCAGGGTCGCGCCGCGCTCGCTGCGCCAGCCGTAGCCGGCGTAGAGCAGCGGCCGCACGCGGTCGAACAGCGCGTCGCCCGCGCCCTCGAAGTAGGTCTGGCGCAGGAAGGTGGTGGCGAAGCCGGCCCGGGCCAGCGCGGCCCGGTAGACGGGCTGCTCGCGGCGCCGCTCGGCGTGGCGGAACGACGAGACGATCGCCAGATTGCCGACCATCAGCGCGGCGTGCGCGGTGAAGACGAGGTCGGGGGTCTGCTCGCTGGACTGGACCGGCACCAGCTCGACGTCGGCGACGCAGCTCAGCAGCTCGGTGAAGCGGTCCCACTCGCGCACCGCGTCGGGAGCCGCGTCGCCGACGTGTCCGCTCATCCAGGGGTTGATCGCGTAGCGCACGTCGTAGTGCGCGGGCGGGCAGACCAGGAGTCTCGTCGCCATGATGGAGCCATCGTAGCGCCCGGCGGCGGCGCCGTCGTTCGACAATCGGTTAGCGTCGCCGGGGTCGCCTGCACCCGCCGTGGGTACGCTCGCCGGTATGGAACGATCGACCGACACCGAGCAGCAGGGCGACTACAAGAACGCGCTTCCGTCGGAGGTCACGGATCACGCCGGCTCCGGCATGCCGCGCCAACTCCGCACCCGCGGCGACGACGAACCGACGCTCAGCCGGGCCGAAGCCGACGTGGCCGGCATCTCGACCACGCCGTCGGTCGTCTACGCCGACACCGACGAGAACCAGAACGCCGACGACCAGGCCGACATGAACCGGGCCGACCCCGACCAGCACCTCTAGGCCGGTCCGTGCCCGGGGCTCGCGGGCGGGACCGGGTTCAAACCTCGACGGAGATGTCGTCGCCGTCGAGCCGGACGGCGTAGGTGGGCAGCGGCACGACGGCGGGCAGGGTCAGCGCCGCGCCGGTGCGCACGTCGAACAGCGCGCCGTGGCGCGGGCACATGATCTCGCAGCCCTCCAGCTCGCCCTGGTCGAGCGGCCCGCCGTCGTGCGTGCAGACGTCCTCGACGGCGTAGAACGTGCCCTCGACGTTGCACAGCAGCACTTCCACCCCCTCGACCTCGAAACGCTTGGCGGTCCCAGGCGGGATATCGGACGTCTTGGCGATCGGGTGGGGCACACGGCCGGGTTCGCGAATGGCGCGGCATGACCCGTCCCGCCATCTGCGCCCTCGCGCTCCTGCTCGCCGCGCCGGCCGCGGCGCTCGCCGCGCCCGCCCCGGCCAAATCCGCGCCTTCCGCCAAGCACGCCGCTCCGCCGGCCAAGGCCGGGAAGACCGTCACCCTGCCCGACGGCCTCAAGTACACCGACGTCAAGGTCGGCACGGGTGCCAAGCCCGCCGCCGGCCAGACCGCGGTCGTGCAGTACACCGGCACCTTCCCCGACGGCAAGAAGTTCGACAGCTCGCGCGACCGCAACGAGCCGTTCGAGTTTCCGCTGGGTCAGCACCGGGTGATCGCGTGCTGGGACGAGGGCGTCGCGAGCATGCGGGTCGGCGGCCGGCGCAAGCTGGTCTGCCCGGCCAAGCTGGCCTACGGCGAGCGCGGCGCGGGCGGCGTGATCCCGCCCAACGCGGTGCTCGACTTCGACGTCGAGCTGCTCGGGGTCAAATAGGCGGAAGCGGCCTCAGCAGACCGGGCCCTTGGCCAGATTCTCCACCGGGAGCACGGTGAAGACGAAGCCGGGGCCCAGCGTGATGTTGCGGCCCCAGCGGACGGTGTTGATCGCGCTCATGGCCAGACCCGGGACCGGGAGCGGGATGTGCGAGGCGCCCTTCTGGAGCAGCGGCTCGGACGGGCTCCAGGCGACCGGCAGCTGCGGGTTCATCGTCACCGCGACGACCCGCACCGGACCGTCTTTCTTCTTGGCCGGCAGCACCAAGTAGCGCGGCTCAAGCGCGAGCATACCGTCGTGGTTGTGCCGTCCCGCCGCGCTGGCGGAGCGGACGATCCCGTAGCCCTCCGTCTCGGCCGGGACCGGCGTCCCGTCGTCGAGCTGAGCCGGCGTGACGACGCGGAAGCGGAAGGGCGAGCCGGGCCGGGCGTTGCCCGAATAGACTTTGTCGACCATCTCGACCGGGATCGAGAAGGCGCAGATCCGCTCGGCCCGAGCCGGGACCGAGAGGAGCGAAACGGCCAGAGCGCTTGCCAGGGCAAGGGTCGATCGAGCGCGCACGGAAGCGCCGTTTCGCCTTCGAACCGCCATCGCCGCTTCGCCAACCACGCCCGGTACAACGAAAGAGGCGCCGTCGACGACGGCGCCTCTCCGGTTTTGGCGACCGGCTCAGCCGACCGAACCTTCCATTTCCATCTTGATCAGGCGGTTGAGCTCGACCGCGTACTCCATCGGCAGCTCCTTGACGAAGAAGTCGAAGAAACCGTTGACGATCATCGCGGTGGCGTCGGCCTCGCTCAAGCCGCGGCTCATCGCGTAGAAGAGCTGCTCCTCGCCGATCTTCGAGACCGAAGCCTCGTGCTCGACGGTCGACTGCTGTTCGTCGATCTTCATCGTCGGCTTGGTGTCCGAGGACGAGCGGTCGTCCATGATCAGGGCGTCGCACTTGACGCGCGTCTTGGCGCCCGTCGCGCCGGCGTGAATCTCGACCAGACCGCGGTACGTCGTCTTGCCGCCGTGCGCGGTGACCGACTTGTTGGTCACCACCGAGGTCGTGTTCGGCGCGGCGTGGATGACCTTCGCGCCGGCGTCTTGGTGCTGGCCCTCGCCGGCGAACGCGGCCGAGAGGATCTCCCCCCGCGCGCCCTCGCCCATCAGGTAGATGGCCGGGTACTTCATGGTCAGCTTGGAGCCGATGTTGCCGTCGACCCACTCCACCGTCGCGTTCTTGTGCGCCACGGCGCGCTTGGTGACCAGGTTGTAGATGTTGCGGTACCAGTTCTGGATCGTCGTGTAGCGGATCGACGCGCCTTCCATCGCGATCAGCTCGACCACCGCCGAGTGCAGCGAGGAAGTCGAGAACTGCGGTGCGGTGCAGCCCTCGATGTAGTGGACCTTGGAGCCTTCGTCGGCGATGATCAGGGTGCGCTCGAACTGGCCCATGTTCTCGGTGTTGATCCGGAAATAGGCCTGGAGCGGCATCGAGACCGTCACGCCCTTGGGCACGTACACGAACGAACCGCCCGACCAGACGGCCGAGTTGAGCGCGGCGAATTTGTTGTCGGCGACCGGGATCACCGTTGCGAGATACTTCTTGACGATCTCGGGATGCTCGCGCAACGCCGTGTCCATGTCGCAGAAGATGACGCCGTCTTTCTCGAGCGCCTCGACGACCGAGTGGTAGACCACCTCGGACTCGTACTGCGCGGAGACGCCCGACAAGAACTTGCGCTCGGCCTCGGGAATCCCCAGCCGGTCGAACGTCTTCTTGATGTCCTCGGGGACGTCGTCCCAGTTCTGCTCGGTTTTGTCGCCCGCTTTGACGAAGTAGCGGATGTCGTCGAAGTTGATCGCGTCGAGCAGCTCGCTGTCGCCCCAGCGCGGCATCGGCTTGGCCCGGAACACGTCGTACGCCTTGAGGCGGAACTGCAGCATCCAGTCGGGCTCGTTCTTCATCGCCGAGATGCGCTCGACGATCTCCCGCGTCAGGCCCTTGTCGGACTTGAAGCGGTAGGTCTCTTCCGAATCGTGGAAACCGTGTCGGTACTCTTCGATCAGGGTGTCGGGTGCAGCGGCCATCAGTTCCTCAGCGTAGCGGTCCGCACGACCTTCGGTCAAGATTGTGCAGACGTTTCTGGACTTTCTAACCCGTTCGACGCCCCGTGGGTGGCACCCGTCGCTCTGGCGAGGATCGCCCAACCCGGCAAGCGACCGGACGCGCCGCTCGGCACGAGAGGCAAACGGCGCCGCCCGGGCCAAAAACCGCCGACCTCAACCCTTTACAACGCTCCCCCTGGGGGGTACCATCGTCTACGGTCTTCACGAGACCCCGTGCGTAATGCCGGGGTCTACGGTAGTACCGGTTTGGGGGCGGCGCGCCCTACGCGCCATCGCAGTGGACCGTCCGTACGGAACGAAGGGCCGTGCCGGCAAGCGTTCGCTGAAAGGTCGACGACGAGACGGTGTACCGCACACGTCGGACGACATGCCTGGAGGTGGGATTCTCCCAACCGAAAGATCTCTCGAGGAGTCAAGGAAAATTGAAAGCACTCGGTACGCACATCGTCTGCGAGCTATCCGGCTGTGACGCCGCCAAGCTCACCGACGTCGACGCGGTCCAAACGATGATGCGCAACGCCGCTCTGGCGTCCAACGCGACCATCGTGACGACGGCCTTCCACCGCTTCCAGCCCCAAGGGGTTTCCGGGGTGGTGGTGCTTCAGGAGTCGCACATCTCGATCCACACGTGGCCGGAGACCGGTTACGCCGCGATGGACTTCTATACGTGCGGCGACCACACCGATCCGTGGGCGGCGTGTGAATACGCCGCGGAGGCGATGGGCGCCACATCCATGCTGACCACCGAAGTGAAACGCGGCGTCGAAGCCGCTGCCGGCCGCTTCACCCACGTGGTCACGACCGAGCTCGATACCCGGGAGCTGGCCGCCACGGCCTAGTCCCGCCCCGGAACTCCTCAGGGAACCCGGCCGAGAGAAACCCTCGAAGCCCGCTGCGCGCGCGCAGCGGGCTTCCTCGTTTCGCGCCCCGGCACGCTCGGTTCGCCCTTCACATGCCGGCCGAAACTGTCGAAGGAAGATCGAGACGGAGGTGCCGCGTGCACGGGAGACAGGGACGGTCTCGAATTCTGGGCCGGCTGGCGGTCGGCATGGCCGCGCTCCTGAGCGCG
>CAXTNU010000168.1:0-7964 GCA_964245595.1 uncultured bacterium
ATGATGGTCAGCACCGCCAGCGCGCCTAGCAGCGCGCCGGGCCTCGAGCGGATCAGCCGTGCGCAACGCCGGCCTCCGGCACGAACACGCGCAGCGCACCGCGCGCGACCAGCAGGTCGTGCAGCGGGCCGAGCTCGCCGTCGGTGCGCCGCGAGCGGCGGTTGACGACGACCACGACCTCGCGCGCCGCCGCCGGCTCAGCTACCGGTCGGGCCCTTCCCCATCCCGGTCTGTCCGCCGCCGACCTCGTGCCCGTCCGGGCCGCGCGTGTCGTCGCCGTCATCGCCGGCCCGGCCGCCGACGTCCGAGCCGCCCGCGGTCGGGGCCGCGTCTTTCAGGAAGCCGCCGTCGGCGGCATCGACCTCTTTGCCCGGGTCGCTCCCGTCGCCGTCGCCGTCGAGGATCTCGTCCAGGTCACCGCCACCGGTCATGCGTCGCCCGCCCCTTCTTCGGATGTGTTGCCCAAGCCGCCGCCGAGCTCGCCGCCCGGCACGTCGCCTTCTTGGACGTGCGCGGCGGCGAGGACGGCGGCCTCGTCCGTCTCGCGATCGTTCATAGGAACCCCATGTTCCCCACCGGCGCCGCTCTCAAAGGTACGCTCCTGAGGCCGGGCTGGGTACGGTAGGGCGTGCGATATCGAAATCTCGGGCGCTGGGGCGTCAAGCTGTCCGCGGTCGGACTGGGCTCGTGGCTGACCTACGGCGGCAGCGTCGAGGAGGACGCGGCGCGGGCCTGCATGCGGCGCGCGTTCGAGCGCGGCGTGACCTTCTTCGACACGGCCAACGTCTACGCGCGCGGCCGGGCCGAGGAAGTCGTCGGCCGCACGATCGCGGAGTTCCCGCGCGAGCAGATCGTGCTCGCCACCAAGCTGTACTTCAGCATGGGCGAGGGCCCCAACGACCGCGGCCTGTCGCGCAAGCACGTCCGCGAGCAGATCGACGCCTCGCTGCGCCGCCTGCAGGTCGACTACGTCGACCTCTACCAGTGCCACCGCTACGACACGTCCACCCCGCTCGAGGAGACCGTGCGCGCCATGGACGACCTGGTGCGCGCCGGCAAGATCCTCTACTGGGGCGTGAGCGAGTGGAACCCCGACCAGATCGCCGCCGCCTGCGATCTCGCTCGCGCGCGCGGCTGGGCCGAGCCGGTCTCCAACCAGCCGCAGTACAGCGCGCTCTGGCGGCGGGTCGAGCCGCGCGTGCTGCCGGTCAGCCGCGAGTACGGCCTGGGCAACGTGGTCTGGTCGCCGCTGGCGATGGGCATCCTGACCGGCAAGTACACCGACGCGTCGAAACCGCCGGCCGGCTCGCGCGCGGCCGGGCGCTCCAAGGACATGATGGAGGACTACTTCACCCAGCCGGTCCTCGACGCGGTGGCGCGCTTGAAGCCGCTGGCCGGCGAAGCGCACTGCACGCTCGCGCAGCTCGCGCTGGCATGGTGCCTGCGCGACGAGGTCGTGTCGGCGGTGATCGTCGGCGCGACCCGGCCCGAGCAGGTCGACGACAACGTCGCCGCGGCCGACCTCGACGTCGACCCGGCGGTCTTCGCGCGGATGGACGACATCCTGGCCCCGGTCGCGCCCTACGAGCCCTATACGGCCTGACCCGCGGCTATCGCTCCTGCCTCGGGGGGACCTCGGTCTTCAGCTCCGGGTCAGGGCTTCGAGGGTCGTTCGGGCGACCCGGGCTTGCAGCGGGTCGAACTGCGGGCTGAGCGCGAGCGCGCGGCGCAGATAAGCGCGCGCCGCGGGCGCGTCTCCGGCAACGCGGGCGATCATCCCGGCGTGATAGAGCAGCCGCGCGTCGCGGGTGCCCAGGCGCAGGGCGGCTCGCATGGCCGTCCGCGCCGTGGCGAGGTTCCCTGCTTTGAGCGCCGTCCAAGCGACGGCGTCCGCGCCGTACACGTCGCGCCGCACGGCGTACTCGCGTTGCGCGGCGGCATATGCCGCGCGGGGCTCGAGGTCGTGGTCCGCGTGGAAGAGCGCGAGCTGGCGGTTGTAGAGAACGCCCTGCACCGCGCTCAGGTGCCCGATCGCCTCGACGAGCGCGTATTGGGCGGCCGCGTCGTCGGCACGGCCCGCCAGCTCGTAGAGGTCGCCCAGGGCAGCGACGAACGTGGGATCGGGCAGGCGCCGAATCGCGGCCTCGTACTGTGCCATCGCGTCTGCGGCGTCGCCGCGTGCGGCGCGAACGCGCCCGAGCGACCCGAGCGCGCGAAAGTAACCCGGCAGGCTCGTGAGCGCATCGCGGTCGTACTGCTCGGCCGCCTGATAGCGACCCTCTGCGAAGGCGGTCTCACCGAGTTGCCACTGGCACCAGGCGATCGTTTCGCGCGGCGGGACGGAGAGCTGGATCGCCACGGCCAGCGCCTTGGTGAAGTGACGCGCCGCGGCGTCACCGTCGCCGTGGAGAACGGCCAGGCGCGCCAGCCGCGGCTCGCCGTTCGTATCACTGCCGCCGCTGCGGCGCGTCATGTCGCGGTATGCGCGCGCCGCCGCATCGTATGCGCCCAGTTCGACCAGCGCGTCGCCCAGGATCGCGTACGGGTAGCTCTTGGCAGGGTCGAGGCGGATCAGCTCGCGGGCCAGGTCGCGCGTGCCGCTGAAGTCGTGCGCCGCGAACTGGGCGAGGGCAAGCGCGGTGACACCGTCGCCGTTACGAACGGCCGGCACGGAGGCCAGCGAAGCGCGGGCCGCCCGCAAAGCAGCCTCCAGGTCGTCGATACTGCCCGTCTCGCGCAGCAGCGAGAGGTGATAGCCGGCGAGCTTGTTGTATGCGCTCGCGTCGCCGGGATCGCGGCGAATCTTCGCTTCGAGAAAACGGATGGTCTCTCGAACTTCCGTGCCCTCGTCGGAAGCCGACGGCCCCGCCGCCAAGGCGGCCGCAGCCGCTGCGGCGATCGGGGCTCGCTGGTGCCACCGGTCGCCCAGCGCGCGCACGCTCCACACCGCGCCGGCGAGCGCGATGAGGAGCGCGATGCGGATCGTTGCCGCGTGCATCGCTCGTCTGCCGGCCGCTACTGCCGGGTATGGTCGTCGGAGTTCTTGCCCGGCGGGAACGGCTGCGTCGGATCGGCCACGAACGGGAACACGTTGCGGAACGGCAGCTCGTTCGCGTCGACGTGATCGGTCATCGGCACGCCGTTGTTGATGATCGTGAACGTCGCGTCGACGACGTCGTCTCGCAGCCGCCGCCCGCCCATCTTTCCGAATCCGCCGTTGGGGTTGTCTCCGCCGCCGGCACCCTTGTTCGGAACGGTCAGGTCGAGCCGCAGAATATCGCCTTTGCTCACCGCGACGGCGGCCAGCATCGCGATGTGCGCATCGTCGGTTCCGAAACCCTTGAGATTCTTGACGATGTCGGCTTTGAACTTGCCGTTCGCATCGTCTTCGGTCGTGGACGCGTTGTATTCGTCTTTGCGAGCGGCCGGAATGAGGCCGTTGTTGACGAGCGGGTTCCCGTCGCGGTCCACGGTCTTCCAGTCGCCGCTGACCGCGATCTCACCGTTGTCCCCGATGGTCTGCGTGCGGCGGCGCTGGGTGAGGGAGTTGATTCCGATCACGTTCCCCGCGCCTTTGAGCATGCTCGTGGGTACTTCGAGGGCGGTGATCATCGTGTTGAACCCGGCGTACGTGTCCCGCCCGCCGCGTGCTCCCAGGAGCGACTTGTCGGGATGCCCGGGATGCATGAGCGACGACGCGACCAAGCGATTCGCCCCGGTGTCGTCCAAGAAGAACGGGTCGTCCATGACGCCGGCGAAGAAGCTGACCTGGGTGGCGGGATCCGTCGTGATGACGGGTTTGAGCGGGGCGTAGTCCTGGGTCGCCACGGTGGTCGGCGCGGTGAACGTCTTACCGCCCGGCAGCACGATGGTGGCCGTCTGCCCGGTCAGCCGGCCCAGCCCCTTCGAGTAGGTGACGTCGATGAACGCGTCGGGCTTCGCGTCGCCGGTGTTCTCGATCTCGAAGCGGTAGCGGATGTTCGGATCGAAGATCGACATCCCGAAGTGCTCGCCGGAAACGATGAATCCTTGCGTGCTCATGATCAAAACGGCTTTCGAGTTGTCGTTCGGATCGAGAAACGCGTACATGTCGGCGATATCGGCGCCGCGGTCCTGCGCGATGATCGGCGAGTCGATGTGGTCGGATGCACTCGTGCGTGCAGCCGGCGCGAACTGGATACCGAGTGCGATCGCCGCCGCGAGCGCGCCGATGCCGGACATACCGTATTGCTTGGAAATCACGATCTCTCCCTGGTGGTCGAACTCTCAACCTGCTCTCAGGCTTCGCCGCCCAGCCTAGGCCGCGAGCCCGATCCGCGCAACGTAACTTCGGCCTGGAACGGACAGATGGGACACTATGCGCCGACTTGGGCGCGGTGACGATGACGGCGCAGGAAGCGCAGCCCCTCGAGCGCGATCGCCTCGACGTCTTCGTCGCGGCGCGCGTCGATCGCGTACCAGCCGTCGTAGCCGATCGCGTCGAGCGCCGCGAAGGTCTCGGACCAGCCGACCTGCCCGCTCCCGGGAGCGGCCCGGTCGTTCTCGGCGATCTGCACGTGCCGCAGCCGAGGGCCTGCCGCCAGGATGGCGCTGCCGATCGACGATTCGGTCACGTGCGCCTGATACGTGTTGTAGAGCACCCCGAGGTTCGGCGCTCCGACCGCGTCGACCAGGCGGCACGTCGCGGCGAGCGTGAGCGCCGAGGCGTCCGCGCTGTCGTCGCGACCGCCCAGGGCCAGCGTGACGCCGAGCGCGCCGGCACACGCCGCTATGCCGGCGAGCACCGCGACGCCGGAACCGTCGCCGGCGAACGAAAACGGGCCGCACAGGAGGTGAGCGTCGAGAACCGCGCAAGCGTCGATCAGCCCGCGCAGTTGGCGTTCCGTAGGAACGGCCGTCTGCGCAATGCCCGCGACGGTGACCTCGAGCCCGAGCCGCGTCAGGCGGCTGCGCGCGGCCCGGAGCAGATCGAGATCGAGCGGATCGCGCAGTCGTAACTCCACCCCGTCGAACCCCCAGCGCGCGATGCGTTCCAGGCGCGCGAGCAGCTCGGAGGCCGGCTCAGCGCTCGACAGCGGGGCATGCACGCTGAATTTCACCCTCGTAGTCTAGTCCGAGCCACGGCCGGCAACAACGGAAGTTACGCCAGATGGGACAGTTACCGCCGGGCCGGGAAATGGAGGAATGCGCGCTTCGAGCGCCAGAAGCGCCGGCGGCAAAGACATGGCGGCGAAGAAGCAGCGGCAGAGTCGGCGCGGTCTCGTGCTCAGCGAGGCCGGCATGGCGCGCGTCAACCGCGCGCGGCGCCGGCTCGAGATGCAGGCGCGGGCGGCGCGCAGCGGCCTGCGCGTGCTGGAGGTGCCGGTGCGCCATCGCCTGCGAGCCGGCGGCACGTCGAAGGTCGCCGGCACGCTGGGCGGCTCGCTGCGAGCCGCCGCGCGCATCGCGATCGTCCTGACCCGTCTCGTGCTCGACGGACGAGGCATGCCGGCGCGCGAGCGCTTCGAGGAGACCATGTGATCGACCAACCTCTCAAAGACCGGGTCGCGGTCGTGACCGGTGCCGCGACGGGCATCGGAGCGGCTACCGCGGTCGCCCTGGCCCGCGCCGGCGCAGCCGTCTGCATCGCGCACCTGCCCGCGCAGCAGGCCGCCGCCGCCGAGGTGCTGGCGCGCGCCTACCCGGACGGCGGCGGGATGACGCACGCGGTCGACGTGACCGACGAAGCCGCGGTGGAAGCGCTGTTCGGCGCGGTCGCCGAGCGGCTCGGCTCGCCCAGGGTGCTGGTGAACAGTGCGGGCATCGACGCGCTGGGCAAGAACGTCGCCGACCTGTCGCTCGCCGAGTGGGACGCGGCCCTGCGCACGAACCTGACCGGCCCGTTCCTGTGCGCGCGCGCCTTCGTGCGAGCGCGGCGCGGCGCGGGCGGCGGGGGCAAGATCGTCAACGTCGGGTCCGTGCACGAAGAGATCCCGCGCGCCGGCGCGGCGGAATATTGCGCGAGCAAAGGCGGGCTGCGCAACCTGACCCGCGCGCTGTCGCTCGAGGTCGCCCCGCTGCGGATCGGGGTCGTGCAGGTCGCGCCCGGCATGGTGCTCACGCCGATGAACCAAGCGGATCTCGACGATCCCCGCAAGCGCGCCGAAGACGAGGCGACGATTCCGTGGAAGCGCGGGGCGCAGCCCGAGGAGGTCGCGAACCTCATCGTCTACCTGGTGCGCGCCGAGGCCGAATACATCACCGGCGCGAGCGTGGTCATCGACGGTGCGCTGATGCAGAATACCGGCCAAGGTGCGTGACCCGGTCTTCCGCCTGAGCGCGACCGACGCGCTCACCCTCGCCCGGCCGGCGAAGCTCGCGCGGCACTTCGTGCTTTCGCCGTTCGTCTGGCGCGACGGCGCGGCGTACCGGATGCTGGTGCGGGTGGTCAACGACGATCCCGATCCCGACCGCAAGGTCGCCCGCGTCTACCACGCGCGCTCCTCCGACGGCCTCGCCTTCGTCCTGGACGACGAACCGGCGCTCGCACCCGACGCGTCGTCGAGCGACGACGACGGAGGCTGCGAGGATCCCACCGTGCTCGTCGAGCGGGACGGCTTTCGGGTCTATTACTCGGGCTGGTCGCGCGAGCAGCGCCGGTCGACTTTGCTGTGCGCCGTCGGCCGATCCGTCGCGTCGCTGCGCAAGGAGCCGGGCAGCGTGATCGACCGCGCGGCCTACGCCAACGCGAAGGAAGCGACCGCGGTTTTGGACGGCGACCGCTACCGCTTGTTCTTCGAGTACGCGAAGGACGGCGCTTCGCTGATCGGCCACGTCGTCGGGTCTGGGCCGCGCGGGCCGTTCGAGCCCGGCGCGGCGAACTTGGAGCCGCGCCGCGACCGCTTCGACCGGCACCATCTCAGCGCCGGCCCGATCCTCGACACGCCTGCCGGGCCGACCATGTTCTACAACGGCGCGAACGAGGACGCGCACTGGCGCATCGGCTGGGCGGTCTTCGACGCCGGTTACGACCGTGTGGTCGCCCGCTCGGGCGAGCCGCTGGTCGTGCCGCACGATCTCGCCGGCGCGGGGACCGACATCGCGTTCGCCGCGTCGGCGGTCCAGGCCGACGGCGGCGAGACATGGCTCTATTACTCGATCAGCGACGCGCACTTGATGCGCGCGACGGTGCAGCTCGGCTGAGCGCCGGACCGGCGGCTAGTTCTCGCTCGGGCTGGGCGGCGGAGAGGTGCTGCCGCCGGGCACGAGCGTGCCCAGGAACGCGCCCAGGATGTCCTGCGGCTCGTTGTTCTGCGGCCCGCCGATCACGCTCCAGTCGAAGTACTCGTTGACGTCGGAGCGGCGCAGCGTGCTCTCCAGCGTCTCGAGCGCTTCGTCCGAGGCGATCATCCACAGCAGCACGACCGCGTCGACCTCGCGCGCGCGCTCCATGACGTGGTAGCGGTAGGCCCAGATCACGCCCTCGTCGTCCTCGACGAAGGCCTCGTTGAGCTGCGCGACGCGGTTGCGCAGGAACTCGGTCGCTTCGCCGGCGTTCAAGTCGTACCACGCCGGGCGCGGGATGAAGGTGGTCAGGTAGAACTGGGGCGGACCCTCGTCATCATCGTCGTCGTCATCGTCCTGCGCCCCGAGCGGGTCCGGATCCATGGGCTCCATCCCCCGAGCATACCCGGGCAAGCCCCCGCGCGCCTTGTGGCGAGCGGACCGTAACGCGGTCCGCCTAGAACAGCCCGGCACGCCCCAACGGCGCAACTTTCCGGTCGGAGCGGAGTCGTACGGTGCGATGGACCGGATCTATCTCGACCACGCCGCCACGACGACGGTGCGCCCCGAGGCCGTCGAGGCGATGGTGCCGCTGCTGCGCGGCGGCTACAACGCCAGCTCGCTGCACGCCGAGGGCCGCGCCGCGCGCGCCGCGCTCGACGACGCGCGGGCGACGGTCGCCGGCATCCTGGGCGCCGCGC
>CAXTNU010000169.1:0-7961 GCA_964245595.1 uncultured bacterium
GCGCCGCGCCGGTGAAGCCGTAGAAGCTTTCCGGGTTCGACAGCGGCCGGCCCGGCCGCACGCTCCACCGTCGCCCGGACCGGCGTGACCGGCACCTCGGTCGTCATCCCGCCGGCCGCCCGGGCGGTGCCGGTCGGGGTCGCGACGCTCTACCACCGCGGCACGCTGCGCGGCGGCCAGGCCCTGCACAACCTGGGCAACCTGGTCGTGATCGGCGACGTCAACCCGGGCGCGGAGCTGGTCGCCTCGGGCGACATCGTCGTCTTCGGGGCGCTGCGCGGGGTCGCGCACGCCGGCGCCCAGGGCGACCGCGGCGCGCGGGTGATCGCGCTCGAGCTCGACCCGACCCAACTGCGCATCGCGACCGCCATCGCCGGCGGCGAGACCAGCGCCAAGCCGCGCGGCCCCGAGCACGCCTCGATCGCGGGCGACCGCATCGTGGTCGTCCCGTTCGCCGCCGCGGATCTGCGGAAGGAGCAAGCACTATGAGCGCACGCAGGATCGTTCTGACGTCGGGCAAGGGCGGAGTCGGCAAGACGACGACCACCGCCAACCTCGGCGCGACGCTGGCCAAGCGCGGCAAGAAAGTGATCCTGGTCGACGCCGACATCGGTCTGCGCAACCTCGACCTCGTGCTGGGCGTCGAGAAGCGCATCGTGTTCGACCTGGTCGAAGTCGTCGAAGGGCGCTGCCAGCTGCGCCAGGCCCTGATCAAGGACAAGCGGCTGGAGAACCTGTCGATCCTGCCCGCCGCACAGACCCGCGACAAGACCGCGATCTCCGAGCTGCAGATGACGCAGGTCGTCGAGCAGCTCGGCGAGATGTGCGACTTCGTGCTGATCGACTGCCCGGCCGGGATCGAGCACGGCTTCCGCAACGCGATCGCCGGTGCGAGCGAGGCGATCGTGGTGACCACCCCCGAGGTCAGCGCGATCCGCGACGCCGACCGGGTGATCGGCAAGCTGCACGAGCGCGGCCTGCCGCTGCGTTTGATCGTCAACCGCATCCGGCCCGAGATGGTGCGCAGCGGCGACATGCTCTCGGTCGACGACGTGACCGACATCCTTTCCGCCGAGCTGCTGGGCGTCGTGCCCGACGACGAAGAGGTGATCGACACGACCAACCGGGGCGAACCGATCGTGCTCCAGCCGGAGTCGCGCCTGGCTGCGATCTACGACAAGATCGCGCGCCGGCTCGACGGCGAGCTGGTGCCGTTCACCCAGCTCAGCGCGCCGGGGTTCTTCGGCAAGCTCTTCCGCAAGGCAGGTTGATCGCATGCAGGTTGATCGCGTGAACGAGTCCGGGCAGCAGCACGAAGCTCCGGCAGCGGGGACGCTTTCGCGCAAGCGCGGGCGGGCGATCGTCGTCACCAGCGGCAAGGGTGGCGTCGGCAAGACCACCACCACCGCGAACCTGGGTGCGGCGCTGGGAGCGACCGGTGCGAGCGTCGTGCTGGTCGACGCGGACGTCGGCCTGCGCAACCTGGACATCGTGCTGGGCCTGGAGGCGCGCGTGCGCCATCACGTCCTCGACGTGCTCGAGGGCGTCTCCACGCTCGACGACGCGCTGGTGAGCGACAAGCGCGTGCCGAGCCTCAAGCTGCTGGCCGCCGCGCAGACGCGCGAGAAGGACGACGTCGACACCGAGGCCTTCTCCGCGCTGATCGCGAGCTTGCGCGAGCGCTTCGACTACGTGCTGATCGACTGCCCGGCCGGGATCGAGAAGGGCTTCGCCAACGCGATCGTCGGCGCGGACGAGGCGATCGTGGTCTGCACGCCCGAGGTCTCGGCGGTGCGCGACGCCGACCGCGTCGTCGGTCTGCTGGGCGACGACCGCAGCGTCAAGCTGATCGTCAACCGGCTCCGTCCCAGCCTGGTCAAGCGCGGCAAGATGCTCTCGGTCGACGACGTCAACGGCATCCTGCGCCTGCCGCTGCTGGGGGTGATCGCCGACGCGCCCGACGTGATCGTCTCGACCAACCGCGGCGAACCGGTCGCGCTCGACCCCGCCTCGCCGATCGGGGCGGCGTACCGCGCGATCGCCGGGCGGATCGACGGCACCGACAGCTCGGCGCCGGAGATCCCGCGCGAGAAGTCGTTCCTCGAGAAGCTCTTCGGGAGCAAGAGATAGTGTTCGAGTTCGTTCAGCGCTTCTTCGGCAAGCCGGCCTCCAGCACGACCGCCAAGGAGCGGCTGCGGCTGGTGCTGCTCAGCGATCACCTGTCGCTCGCGCCCGACGTGGTCGAGGCGCTCAAGCGCGACCTGGTCGAGGTGATCTCGCGCTACGTCGAGGTCGACTCGTCCAACTGCGACGTGACCTTCGAGCAGCAGGACAAACAGGTCGCGATGCTCGCCAACATCCCGATCCTGGCGATGCGCCAATCGCGCCCGCGCGCAACGTCTTTCGCGCAGCCGCCGGCCGCACCGCCGACAGTTCCGCCGCCCGCACCCGAACCACCGCCCGCCCGCGCGCCGGAACCGCCGTCGTTCGGCACCGCCGGAGCCTCGGCAACCGTCGCGCACGAGCATGAACGGCAGCACGATCGTCAGCCCGAGCTCGCGCTCGAATCGGAAGCGTCGACGGCGGACGACACCGCCAGCAGCGGATCGCGCTCGCAGCGCCGGCGCCGGCGCAAACGTGCCGCGGCGGCCGGCGCGGCTTCACCGCAGCCGACGTAGCCGTACGCCGACCCAACTGGACCTCGGCCCGGGCTCACGCGACTCGGGTCCGCGCGTCGTGCTCGCGCGGGACGGCACGGTCACCTACGAGCCCGGCTTCCTCGATGCATCTGCCGCCGACGGCGCGTACGCGGCGCTGGTCGAAGAGGCGGCGTGGAAGCAAGAGTCGATCCTGATGTTCGGGCGGCGCGTGCCGCTGCCGCGGCTGACCGCGTGGCACGGCGAGCCCGAGGCGGTGTATACCTACTCCGGCTTGCTGAACGTGCCCGCGCCCTGGACGCCGCGGCTGAGCGAGCTGCGCGAGCGGCTGGCCGACCGGCTCGGTATCCGCTTCAACAGCGTCCTGCTCAACTGGTACCGCAGCGGCAACGACGCGATGGGCTGGCACGCCGACGACGAGGCCGCGCTGGGCCGCGAACCGACCATCGCCTCGCTCAGCTTGGGCGCGACCCGCACCTTCGAGCTGGAGCACCGCGCCGACCGCGAGCGCGTCGCCGTCCCGCTCGAGCACGGCAGCTTGCTCGTGATGGCCGGTGAGACGCAGCACCGCTGGCGCCACCGCGTTCCCAAGCAGCGCCGCGTCGAAGGCGGCCGGATCAACCTGACCTTCCGCACCGTCCCGGGCTGAAAAGACGGGCCCGGCGCGGAAAGAAGCGCTTTCCCCGGGCCTCACGGCCGTCACGGTAGCGCATGGAACGTCCCTGGTACACCCGGTTCAACTGGCCCCTGGCGATCGCGCCCGTCCTGGTGACGGTGCTCGGGATCGTCTTCATCCGCTCGGCGACGCTGCACGAGCCGTACGCCGCCGACGAGTGGCGCAAGCAGCTGATCTACGGCCTGGTCGGGATCGGGATGATGGTCGGCGCGGCGTTCCTGGACTATCGGCTCTGGCGGCGCTGGGCGCTGCCGCTGTACCTGGTCACGCTGGGGCTGCTGGTGTTCATCACCTTCAAGGGCCACTCGGCGCTGGGCGCGGCACGGTGGATCGCGATCGGGCCGTTCCAGTTCCAGCCCTCGGAGCCGGCCAAAGTGATCCTCGCGATCACGATCGCGGCGCTGCTCTGCCGCAGCTCGTACCGCAAGCTGCAAGAGCTGGCGCTGCCGCTGGTCGTGGTCGGCGTGCCGGCGCTGCTGATCCTCAAGCAGCCCGACCTCGGCACGACGCTGGTGATCGGGGCGATCCTGACCGCCGAGCTGTTCTTCGGGCTGCCCAACCTGTTCGACTTCGGCCTCTACGTCGGCGGGATCGCGACCGCCGCCGCCTACGTGCTCTCCAGCGAGCACATCCTCAAGCCGTTCCAGCGCGCGCGCCTGCTCGTGTTCCTCGACCCCAAGCTGGACCCGCAGGGCGTCGGCTACAACCTCAACCAGTCCAAGATCGCGGTCGGCAGCGGCGAGTGGTTCGGCAAGGGGCTCTTCCGCGGGACCCAGACGCAGCTCAACTTCGTGCCCGAGAACTCGCGCGACTTCATCTTCACCGCGCTGGGCGAGGAGTGGGGCTTCGCCGGCGCGCTCCTGCTGCTGGGGCTCTACGCGGTCGTGATCGGCTCGGCGATGCGCTCGGTGTTCGCCGCCAAGGACCGCTTCGGGGTGCTGCTCGCGGTCGGACTCGTCACGATGATCGCCTTTCACATCGTGGTCAACGTCGGCATGACGATCGGCATCATGCCGATCACCGGCATCCCGCTGCCGTTCATGTCCTACGGCGGCAGCGCGCTGATGACCGACTACATCGCGGTCGGCATCCTGCTCAACATCGTGCTGCAAAAAGACAAGCTCGTCTTCGGCGACACCGCCGCGAACCGCGCATGAGGAGAAGCATACCGTGATGGACCGAGCGCAGAAGCATCGTGCATCGACGACAAGGTTGTGGCGAGGGCGGACCGGGGGACCCACGCAACGCGTGGGGGGCGCGCAGCCTGGGGCGGAGCGCCGTTAGATGGACGCAGAGGCTGAGGTCGAGCGCACGCTGGCGCATCTGGAGCGATTGAGCCGCGAGGTGGAGGCGACCGCGAACGAGGTCGCGGTGAAGGCCAAGGCGTTCGGGGGCGAGGTCGGCGCGCGGGGGCGCATCGACCAGGTGAAGATGCGGCTCGAGATCGCGCTCGACGAGCTCGACGGCTATCCCTATACCGCCGAAGACGTCACCGATGAGTGAGGCCGGCAGCTCGCTCTACGACGAGCCCGTGCTGGCCGCAGCGTACGCGCGCATCAGCGCGGCCAACGCGGCGAACGCCGCCTACGAGCGGCCCGCGCTGCGCGCGCTGCTGGGCGGCGTCGCGAACCTCGACGTGCTCGACGCCGGCTGCGCGGCGGGCGAGCACGCGCTCTGGCTGAGCGAGCGCGGCGCGCGGGTGATCGCGCTGGATGCGAGCGACGCGATGGTCGCGCTCGCGCGCGAGCGGCTGGGCGAACGCGCCCGCGTGCTGTGCGCCGACCTCGATGCGCCGCTCCCGTTCGGCGCGGGCGCATTCGATCTGGTCGTCTCCTCGCTGACCCTGCACTACCTGCGCGACTGGCTGCCGGTGCTGAGCGAGTTCGCGCGCGTGCTGCGGCCCGGCGGGCGGCTCGTGCTCTCGACCCACCACCCGTTCGTCACCGTCGCGCCCGGCGAGGCCTATCATGCCGTGCGGCTGGTCGACGATGCCTGGGACGGCTTCGCCGCCGCCCCGGTCGCGGTGCGCTACTACCACCGCCCGCTGGAGCGAATCGTAGCCGACCTGCTCGCCGCCGGTTTCGAGCTGCGCGGCCTGCACGAGCCGCAGCCCACCGTCGCGATGGCCGAGCGCAACCCCGCGCTGGCGGCGAAATTCCGCGCGGGTCCGGGCTTTCTGATCGTCGATGCCCGCCGCTGAGCGACCCGGACGTGGTGGCGATCGCCGCCGCGCAGCCGGTCTCAGGGCTCGTTCTCCAAGGCGAGCGAAGGGTCGTCCGTTATTGCACGAGCCGATACGACGCGTAGCCGCTACGACCTACGTCGTTGCGAAGGACCATTCCGGACCCAACCGGAACAGCCGCCCACAGAGTACTCGTTGGGGTGATCGCGCCGGGCCGTTGGGTTCGCGCTGGATCGGCCCGCGGGCTCGACACCGATTTCACGAACACCAGAGGACGGGAGCGCCCGCCCGTGACGCCCGCTCGATGACGGAGAACCGTCGTCGCGAGTGCGCCCCACGGATGGTCGGGAACGCCGACGTCCTGGAGAACACAACACTTTGTCGACCGACATTCTCGTCTCGAGCGATCCGTGGGAGAACCGCGTCGCGATCCTCGAGGACGGTCGTCTCGCGGAGATCTACGTCGAGCGCGAGGAGCGCGTCATCGGCTCGATCTACAAAGGGAAGGTCGTCAACGTCCTGCCCGGCATGGGCGCGAGCTTCTGCGACATCGGGCTGGGCCGCAACGCCTTCCTCTACGTCGACGACATCAACAAGACGCCGCTCAACATCGGCGACGTCGAGGTCACCTCGGGCCGCACCGGCTACACCATCAACGAGAAGGTCAGCCGCGGCGACGACGTGCTGGTCCAGATCGTCAAGGAGCCGCGCGGCCTCAAGGGCGCCCGGGTCTCGACCAACATCTCGCTCCCCGGCCGCTATCTGATCCTCATGCCGACCGGCAAGTTCAGCGGCGTCTCGCGCAAGATCGAGTCGGCCGACGAGCGCAACCGGCTCAAGGCGATCATGAAGGCGATCCGGCCCGAGGGCATGGCGACCGTCGTCCGCACCGCGGCCGGCGGCGTCTCCAACGCCGAGCTGATCGCCGACCTCGGCGTGCTGATCCGCATGTGGCACGGCATCCTCGAGCAGTTCAAGTCGAGCCAGGCGCCCGCGCTGCTGCACAAGGACATGAACCTGGTCTACAAGACCGCGCGCGACTTCATCACGCCCGAGGTCCAGAACGTCTGGCTCGACGCGCCCGACGAGGTCGAGGACGTGCGCGACTTCATGCGCCTGCTCGGGCCGCAGTACGTCGACCGGATCAAGTACTACGAGGGCGGGAAGCGGCTCTTCGCCGACTTCAAGATCGACGACGAGATCGCGCGCCTGATGAAGCCGACCGTCAAGCTGCCCTCGGGCGGCTCGATCGTGATCGAGTCCACCGAGGCGCTGACCGTCATCGACGTCAACTCGGGCAAGTTCACCGGCGGCAAGAACCTCGACGACACGATCGTGCGCACCAACGTCGAGGCGGCCAGCGAGATCGCGCGCCAGGTCCGCCTGCGCGACATCGGCGGCATCATCGTCTGCGACTTCATCGACATGGGCTCCGAGACCGACCGCAACCGGGTCATCGGGGCGCTGCAAGAGGGCTTGCGCAAGGACCGAACCCGCTCGACGATCCAGTCGTTCTCGCCGCTGGGCCTCCTGGAGTTCACCCGCAAGCGGGTCGGCAAGGACCTCGGCCAGCAGCTGCGCGGCAAGTGCCCGACCTGCGAGGGCCTGGGCAGCGTGATGTCGCCCGAGTCGGTCACCATCGACGCCTTCCGCAGCATCGCGTCGCACCGCAACGGTGCTGCGCAGCACGTCCACATCGCCGCCGCGCCGAGCGTCGCCGCGCAAGCCGACTACTGGTACGAGGACGAGCGCGAGCAGCTCTCGGCCCAGATCGGCGCGCCGATCGACGTCTTCGTCGACCCGGCGGTCCACCCCGAGAAGCCGCGGGTCGTCTTCGGCGACGCCGGGCTGCCCCAGTTCCCGCCGATCCGGGTCGGCGACGAGTTCGAGGTCGAGCTGCTCAACCTGCGGCTGCCGACCGCGACGAGCGCCGCGGCGGTCGTCGCCGGGCGCCTGGTCGAGGTCGAGAACGCCGCCAGCGCGGTCGGCAAGACGATCAAGATCCGGGTCCTCGACGTCGACGGCAACGACATCCTGGCCGAGCCGCGCACGCCGCTCGAGGAGCAGGCCGCCGAAGCGCGCCAGGGCCAGAAGAAGCGCAGCCGCGGCGGCCGCCGCGGCGGGCGCAAGCGCACGCTGACCGCGGAGGAGCAGGCGGACGAGCTGCGCGAGCTGGCCGAGGAGGCCGAGAAGGGCCTCGGCGGCCGGACCGCCCCGATCGGCATCTCCTCCAGCGCGCCCGCGGAAGATTCACCGCCCAAGACGGCCGCGCAAAAGGCCTACGACGGCGTCGGCACCACCGGGCGCAAGGGCCGCGAGGTCACCGTCACCACCCTGCCGGGCGAGAAGCTCGACCGGCCCGCGATGGCGGCCCTGCCGGGCGAAAAGCTCTCCGGCACCGCCGTCGGCGGCGCGCTGCCGGGCGAGCGGCTTTCGGGCGACCGGG
>CAXTNU010000170.1:0-7947 GCA_964245595.1 uncultured bacterium
TCGGTCTCGTCCAGGCCGGGCTCGGAATCACTGCCCAGCCGGCGCACGCCGTGCAGCGCGGTGGCGGCCAGCGCCAGCAGCGGCGCCTGCGCGGGGGCCAGGCCGAACAGCGGCACCACCTGCGCCGCGCGCTTCACCAGGCGCGACGACTGCCCGCCGAACGCCGCCGCCACGTCGGTGTAGCACATGCAGCCGCCGACGAAGACCTGGTCGCCGACCCGCACCTCGCGCACCTCGGGCCCCGCGCTGAGCACCGTCCCGACCGCCTCGTAGCCGGGCACCAGCGGGTAGCGCAGGTGCGGCATCCCGGGCAGCTTGCCGTCGAACAACAGCCGTTCGGTGCCGCTGGAGATCGAGGAGAACCCGGTCTCGACCACGACCTCGTCGGGCGCCGGCTCGCGCAGCGTGACGTCGCGCAGCTCCACTTGGCCGGCCGCGGGAAAGACGACCGCCCGCGCCTTCACGCCGCCAGCTCCTCGCCGGCCGGCTCAGCCCTGCGGGCCCGCATGCTCGTGCGGTGCTGGACGATGTACTGCGCGACGTTGAGGGCGTAGACGCCGTAGGCGACCCCCAGGATGGAGAGCACCGCGGGACCGTTGGCCGGCCAGGCGTAGGCCACCACCAGGTAGCCGACGTGGAGGGCGAAGACGTTCGCCGTCATCATGTCCTCGATGATGAACTCGGGCGCGAACCACCAGCGCCCGTACACGTCGTGCTCCCACAGCGCGCCGGTGATCACCGCGCCCAGCATCAGGCCGATCTTGACCAGCACGCTCACGTGCACCGCGACATAAGGCACGGCGTGCAGCAGGTAGGCGGCGAGCAGCGAGACGCTCACGCAGAACACGAACAGCTGAGCGAGGGCGAAAACGGGATGGATCCGCGTCCAAATGCTCGCCGCCCGGCGCTCCAGAACGAGCTTCAGCGGTGTTGGGCTCAAGAGAAGACCTCGCCTCGATGCTAGCACCTGGGGCTGCCCGCGGCCGTGATAGCTGTCACCCGTCCCCGGCGCGCGGTTTGCCGGGTGTATTAGCAGAAGAGCGCTTCGAGCTTGCGCAGGTCGAGGACCTCGAGCGTCGCCAGGCCGTCGTCGCGCACCAGCCCGTCGGCGCGCAAGCGCGACATGTTGCGGCTGACCGTCTCGCGCGCCGTGCCGATCATGTTGGCCAGGTCCTGGTGCGTGAACGGCAGGTCGATCAGGACCGACTCGCCCTGCGCGACCCCGTACTGCTTGGAGAGGCGCACGATCAGCGAGGCCAGCCGGGTCGCGACGTCACGCCCGCGGAAATCGTCGAGCAGGGTGAGCGCGTCGCTCACCTGCTCGCCGATGCGGTTCATCAGCCCGGCGACGATCTCCGGATCGCGGTAGACCCGCTCCTCGAACTGCTGGTTGCCCACCGAGCGGACGTGGGCCGGAGAGATCGTCTCGATGTAGGTCTCGCGCCAGTAACCCTTGATCAGCGCGTCGTCGCTCCAGACCGCGCCCGGCTCGAGGATCGTGATCAAGATTTCGCGCCCGTTGGAGAGCAGCTTGGTGACCTTGAGCGCGCCGGCCGCGACTTGGAACGCGCACTGCGGTGCGGCGCCGGGGTCGCTCAGAACGACCCCGGCGTCGTAGTGCCGCACGTGCGCGTCGGCGAAGATCGTGCCGACCGCCGCCTCCAATCCGGCGACGCTGGTTCGCGGCAGACTCCAGAAACGTATCACGAGCGTACTCCCGCGCTGAGATGGGCTCCCGGGTTGTCGTGGACTTCGGGATGGGAGGGCAGCGGCTCCACCGCCGTCTGATTGAGCGGCGAGGTCACCATGGCGCTGGGCCACTTCGCACCGTGGTGACACGTATAGCACGTGACCGCCTCGATGTTGGCCGGCATGTACTGGTGGTTGATCGCGTCGACCATCTGCCACATGCGGTGTGCGATCCGGTTCGTCGGGTAGTACTGCAGGGTCACGAAATCAGCGCTGTTGTGGCAGAACAGGCAGTTCACGCCCAGCGACTTGGAAACCGAGTACATCGAGTTGACCACGTAGCCCGCCTGGCGGGCGCTCTTGGCCGGCCAGTCGAGGTACTGGACCGGGACGACGTTGAGCGCGACGTCGTGCAGCGGCTGGCCGCGGTGACACGTGACGCAACCGACCGCGCCGCTCACGGCGTAGTTCGGGTAGTCGCGGTGCACCGGCTGGATCCAGTTGGCGTCGACCTTCTGCGTCATGACGATCATGGTTCGCGCGATTTTCTTGGTCGAGGTGTCGTAGGCGTAGTTGTTCGCGTTGTGGCAGTAGGTGCACGACACGCCTAGGGACTGGGTATAGAGCGCCATCTGGCCCAGTACCTGCGGGTAGCTCAGGCCCTTGAGCACCTGGATGTTGTAGAGCCGGCCGGCGGCGTACGTGCGCGGCACGGCCGCGGGCTGGGTCGCGAAGTCGAGCGGCGCGTTCTGGTCGACCGGGCCGTACTGCGCGCGGTGGGCGCCGACGGTGTTGGCGGGGCCGGCGTCTTGTTGGGGCGACGCGGCCCGGCTGGTGCTCACCAGCGGCTGGATCAGCCCGCCGAGGACCAGCACGAGCATCGCGACGATGGCGAGGAGGAAGCGTTTGGCCATCGTGCTACTTGCTCGGTCCGGGCATGTAGCCCGACCCGGCTCCGGAGGGCATCGGCTGCGGGCGCTGGTTGATCGCCTCGCGGGTGATCGGCCCGTACTGTGCCACCGTCCCGTGGTCGACCCCCCACACGTACCAGTCGTTGGTCACGACACCGGTCGTGAGGATGCCGATTCCCGACGAGAGGACGGTACCGACCGCGAACCACCAAAGCCAGTCGTGGATCGTCTTGGGCGTCGCGTTGAAGCCCATCGTCCAGCGCCAGAACAGCATCGCTTTCTGTGAGCCGGAGTTGAGCTCGTGGATCTCGGCGTCTTCGTGATGGCTCCCCTCGCCGCCGGTGGCGAGGATCGACGCGCCGTGCATGCCCCACAGCATCGTGCTTCCGAAGAGGAAGAAGATGGCGAGCTGGTGCCACGGGTTGTAGTACAGATTGCCCCACAGGACGCTGAAGTTCTGCGCCCACTGCAGGTCGCCGTTGAGGCCCATGGCGGGCGCGTCGGACCACGAGCCGATGATCAGCGGGTGGAAGATCCAGATGCAGGCCGTCAGGAAGATCGCCGAGAGCCAGGAGAACAGCAGAAACGGGCGCCACTGGTGCCGGGCGAGACGTTCCCAGCAGCGGCCGGCCCACGCCATCACCGAGCCGGCCCACAGCAGCGTCGTGACCTGCCAGTAGCCACCGTCGCGCAGCGAGTGCGCCATGCCCAGGCCCGTCGGCGGCGCGAGCTCCAGGTTGGCGAAGTGGGTCACCATCAGCCACGGATTGCCGCCGGCTTGGTCGAATGCACCCAGGAACGTCACTCCGCCGGCGGCGATGGCGAAGAGCACGGAGATCAGCCCGTAGAAACCGATCCAGATCGTGCCGATCTGGGTGTCGATCTTGAGGTCGTGCAGCCGCTCCCAGCGAGTCGGGCTGCCGAGCCGAAGCCCGAGCGGGTCGTCGACCGCGGAACTCTGCGGCTCGAACTCCTCGATGGGTTCGTGGACGGGGGGCGGAAGTACTGTTGCCATCAGAATGGATGCCAGAAGTCGATCCAGTCCTTGACGACGACACCGCTGAACAGGATGCAGAGATCCGACATGATCAGGGTGAAGATCGCAAGGTAGAATCCGAGCCGGTGGATGCCGTACTCACCGATCGAGTACCCGATGTAGTCGCGCCAGAAGTTGTCCTCGCGGCGCATCTCCACGTTGGGGTCGGGATGGGTTTTGTACGTGCCGAGAATGGCGCTGCCGTGCATCGCCAGAACCATCGCCGTCAGGAAGAAGCCGAGCACCGCGTACGCATGGAACGGGTTGTAGTAGAAGTTCATGTAGCGGAAGCCGGTGTTCGAGACCCAGGTCAGGTGGCCGGTGAAGCTCAGGTCGAAGCCTTCGCACCAGCAGCCCAAGAGCAGCGGCCGGACGATCTGCAAGATCACCCAGGCCGAGATCGCCAAGCTGAACATGGCGGGGATGTGGAAGCCCATTTGCAGCTTGCGGCAGATTTCGACTTCTCGGGCACCCCACGCGAAGAACGAGACCGTCGCCAAGAACACGACGATCTGCCAGGCCCCGCCCTGCAAGAACGGTGCCGGGCTCAGCCCGAACGAGCGTATCGGCGGCGGGACGTTGGCCCGCAGCAGGTCCCAGTCGCCGTACTGGCCGACGGCGACGAACAGGACCGCGACGCCCAGGGCGATCGCGATCGCGGCGATCACGCCGAAGAAGCCCACGTAGAAGGGGCCGACCCAGATGTCGAAGGGATCGCTGCCCACGATCTGGGTCAGCAGCGTGTTGCCGGGCTTGCGGTAGGCGCTCTCGAAATCGAGCTGGGCCACGGCGGCGTCCTATTTGGCGCCGGGTGCCGGATTCACCACGCTGGTCGCCGTCTGGGCGCCGTTGACCGGGAAGATCCAGTTGTAGCGCGGCGAGCTCAAGACGATGAAGTGGATCAAGAACGCGACCACGATGCCGGCCAGGATGTACCCGGCGAGCACGGCGCGGAAATTGTAGGTCCTACGAACCATCATAGTACGACTCCTCGCCTACCACGGCCGCCAGAGCCACACGAAGATGTGGGCCACGACGGCGACAATGAAGAACGACCACGACCCGGCCACCACGAACTTGTGGATCGTCCAATCCGCGTTGTTGAAGAAATCGCGGTAGACTTCCGGAACGGCGTCGTTCCCGACCTCGTATACTGGTTGGACTGCGGTTTCCACGAAACGTTCTCCCATCTCGAAGTGCGGCGGACCTTCGTTAGCGTAGTTCCACTCTACGGCCCCGGGCCAGGCAGCGGTGTAGCCGCTACTACCGGGGAACCGGCCTCTCCACGGCCCGCCCGGGCTCGGCTCGCCGGGAGTCCCGGCAGCCGCAGGCGCACGTAGCGCAGCGCGTACGCCGCGATCGTGGCGCCGGCGAGCGCGACCGGGACGGTCCAGCGCAGCATCATCGGCACGGCATGGGCGTTGATGACCACGAACGCCGTCACGGCCGAGGCGTAGGCCGCGATCATGGCGGAGAGGTGCGCGAGGACCCAGCCCGTCCCGCTGCGCGGGCCGCGAAAGCCCAGCACCTCGTTGAGCCCGAAGGCCAGCCCGATCCCGCCGATGCCGATCAGCGCCGGGCCGATCTCGCGCAGGAGCGGGTTGGCTCCGCTCGCGCCCAGATAGATGGTCGCCGCGGCGGCGGCGAGGGCCGCATAGGCCGCGAGCAGGTCGGCCCGGTCGTCGATCTCGTCCGGGCGCCGGCGCTTGCGCCGCGCGATCACGCGCCTACCGTTGAACGTCAGGTAGGCGGTGATCGCACCGAGCGGCACGAGGAACAGGTGGCCGTGCTCTTGCCACAGGAAGCCCGCGCTGAGCACGACGATCGCCATGGACGAGACGAACGCCTTTCCCCAGCGCCGGTGCCACGTCCCGCCCTTGCGGACGGCGAGAGCCAGCGGCGCGACGATCAGTGCCACGGTTCCGAACACGACGTGGAGCAGTGTCATCATTGCCACGTCGCGCCCTCCGCGGTGCGATGCGGTAAAGAGCTCCGAGCGGAAGCTACTTGCGGCGGCGCCCCGTCACGACCGCGAGCGCGGGCGAGATGAAGAGAGCCGCGAAGAATGCCGCCATAACCCACCAGAACACGGACTCAGTATAGCGCCGTGCGCCGCGGCGGGTTGTGGCGGCGGCTACAAACGACGAGCCGGGGCGCTAGCGCGGCCTTTTCCTGGCACCCATGCTGGTGCCGACCACGAAGACGATGATCCCGACGACCAGGATCCAGACCCATACCCACAACAGGCTCGGGCCTCCTTGATCGATGGTTGCGGCCGGCGTTTGCGCGGCCGCGGGTGCAGCTGCGGCCGCGAACAGCGCGAAGGCTGCGGCGATGCGAGCGAAGAGCGAACGAGTCGACATCATTGATCCTGCTTTCACGTTTTTGGAAGAACGGATGCGCACAGGAACCGCGGAGGTCGCGTCTAATTCTGCGGAGCTTCGCTCGCTCCCGCCGCTCGCGCGAGGAAATTGATAGTGCAGGTGAACGAAGCGCTGCTTCATGGCTGGTTCTTCGGCAACTACTGGGTTCGGGTGGCCGGCGCGCTCGTCTCCGGCTTCATCCTGGGCTCGGTGCCGATGGGTGCGATCGCGAAGTGGCTGTTCCTCGGCGTCGACCCGCGCCGGCGCGATCGCGACGCGCTGATGGCGGTCGTGCGCGTGCTGTACCGTGTCGTCGCGGTGGCGGTCGTCGTGCTGTCCTCGCTCAAAGTCCTCGTGCCCACGCTGATCGCGGCGCACGGCGGGGGCTTGCGGATCGGGCTGTGCGCGGGCGCGGCGGCGCTTGCCGGCGACCGCCTCGCGCCGTGCTCGCGGCGCGGTGGGCGGATCGCCTTCGCCGCGGCGCTGCTGGGCGCGCTCGTCGGGCTGACGCCCGCCTACTGATCGCTGCTGGCGACGAGCGCTTCGAGCTTGTCCAGGTCTAGGATCTCGATCGAGCCGGCGCCGCGCGCCGCGACGATTCCGCGCCGCTGCAGATCGTGCAGCTTGCGAGTCACGGTGACGCGGTTGCTGCCGATCATGTCGGCCAGCCGCTGGTGGGTCAGCGGGAGCGCGATCAGCACCGAGCCGTTCCCGCCACCCTGCCGGCCGAATTGGCGCGCCAGCTGCGCCAGCGTGCGGTAGACCCGCAGGTTGACGCTGTTGGCCATCAGGTCTTCGATCAGGATCTGGCTCTCGGTCAGCCGGCGGGCGAAGTTGGTGATGATGTCGATCGCCGCGGCAGGTTGGTCGCCGAGCAGCTCGACGAGCTCCTTCTCGGCCACCGCCAGCACCGTCGAGCGCTGCATGGCCTCGGCGCAGATGCACGATAGGCTGGTGGCCTCCGTGCGCCACTGGAAGAAGACGTCGCCCTCGCCGAGGATCGAGAGCGTGACGGTGCGGCCGTTGGGGAGCAGGTTGTAGAGGCGCACCTTGCCGCTCTCCACGACGTAGAAGCGCAGCTCTTGGTCGTACAGCGGGCCGATCTCCGCGCCCGCCAAGAGATCGATCGCGGCGCGCTTGCGCACGTCGCGCATGAGCAGCGCGCGCAGCCGCTCGCCGGGGCGCTCGGACGCGCTGGCCTCGGCTTCGGCGGCCGCTCCGCGGTAGCCGTCGACGACCGCCATCACGATCATCGAGCGCAGGTCGCCGACTTCGGCGATCAGCTCGCCGGGAGTGAGCTCGTCGCCGCCGACGTTGAGCAGCGCGATCTCGATCATGTTCGTCGCCGCCACGGTGCGCCGGATCGCCTCTTCGAGCGTCATGCCCTTGCCGAACTGGTAGCGCCCGGCCTCGCGCGCGAAGCCCATCAGCGCTTCGACCTCGCCGCTCTCGGCAGCGGCGATGATCGCGTCCCAGTACTCGAAATGCTGCGCCACGACTTCGGCCCCGGGCTCGGTCGCGAACCCGGTGCGCGAGCGGTCTTGCCACATCTCGCCGTACGACGAGCGGCTTTTCCGAAGCATGTCCGCGAGCGCTTTCGACACCCTCATGTGATGCAGGCGCTGACCGCACGCTTCCTGCCGCTAGGCGGGTTCGGACTCGCTCGCCATCAGCCCGAGCGAAAGCAGCGCGTCGTACAGCTGGTGCATCGCGGCGCTGCCCGGCACGATGGCGGCTTCGACGCGCCGGCCGGCCAGGTGCGCGCCGAGCACGTACGGCCCGCGGGCGAACTGCGCGTCCCAGACCGGCGCGGGGGTGATGAACTCGACCCCCACCAGCCGCGCCACGCCGTTCTTGATCTCGTAGATCAACGCCTCGGGGCGCTCGACTTCGAGCGTGCCGTCCACCAGCGTCCCGTTGACGAAGTGCACGCCCATGGCGCCGACTT
>CAXTNU010000171.1:0-317 GCA_964245595.1 uncultured bacterium
CGACGCGGCGCTGCCGCTGCTGGCGGTCGACGAGCTCGGCGGCGGCGGCGAACCGGCGCCCGAGCGGCGCGATCGCGGCTCGCTGGTGCCCGCGTACTTGCTGTACACGTCGGGCTCCACCGGGCGGCCGAAGGGTGCGCTGTGCACGCACCGCGGGCTGGCCGCGATCATGGTGCACGACTACCGGCGCCATCGTGGGCCGCTGCGGCGGGACGAGGCGCACGCGGTCTGGACGAGCGTCAGCTTCGACGTGTGGCTGTACGAGGTGCTCGCGGCGCTGGTCGTCGGCGCGCGCGCGGAGCTCGGTCCGGACGAGG
>CAXTNU010000171.1:327-7940 GCA_964245595.1 uncultured bacterium
GCTCCGAGCCGGTCGACGAAGGCCAGGTGCGGCGCGCGCTGGCCGCCGCGCCGGCGCTCGAAGTGCACAACGGCTACGGCACGACCGAGTGCGCGATCATCTCGTCGTTCCACGGCTATCACGCCGAACCGCCGCTGCCCGGCGGCGCCCCGCTGGGCCGCGCGATCGACGGCAGCTGGCTGGCGGTGCTCGACGACGACGGCGAACCGCTGCCGCCCGGCACGCTGGGCGAGCTGTGCATCGGCGGCCTCGGGGTCGCGCTGGGCTACTGTAACAATCCCAAGCTGAGCGCGGCCCGTTTCCACGAGGCCAGCGAGCCGGAGCTGCGCTACTACCGCACCGGCGACCTCGCGACGCTGCCGGCGGACGGGCCGGCGCAGTTCCACGGCCGCAAGGACCGCCAGTTCAAACTGCGCGGCGTGCGCATGGAGCCCGGCGACGTCGAGTCGGCGCTGCGCCGCATGGACGCCGTGCGCGAAGCCGTGGTCGGCGTGCGCACCCACCGCGGGCGCGAGATCCTCGTCGCCTACGTGCAGACGAAAGCCGGCCCGCTCGCGCCGAAGGACTTGCGGCGGCACGTCACCCGCTTCGTGCCGCCGGCGATGGTGCCCGAGAAGTTCGTTCTCGTCGACGTCATTCCGACCACCATCAACGGCAAGATCGACCACGACGCGCTGGCACGGGTGTCGCTCGAGCAGCGGGATTAGGCCGAACATCCCCTTGACCGCTGGAGCAAAGCCGGGGTAGCGTTCAGGTAGTTTGCGGCGGATCGTTCGAGTTATTCGAACGGTGGCGTTCGGCGTCGTCATCGGGTGGAGTGAACGGCGTCGGCGGGCGTTCGGAGCCCGTTTCCGCATGATTCTCGCGTCTGGAGGTCGCCGGTGAAGGCTCGTCGTCGCGCTGTGCTCGCAGCGCTGATTTCGTTCGTGCCGGTGTTCGAGCTGCCGGTTGCGCTCGGCGCGCAGGTTCGAACGGTTCCCGTGCTGTCGCGTGCATCCGCGCTGCCCACGACGGCGCTGCCGGCGGTGCGTCGTCTGCAGGGTCATGCGGTGCCGCAGCCGCCCGATCCACGGACGATTCGGGCGGTGGTGACGACGAAGGTGCAGGCGGCGCACGGGCTGGCGGTGGCCGGTCCGCGCATGCTCTCGCCGCACCAGATCGACGGGCCGATCGCGGCGGCGCGAGCGCGTTTGCGGACGCTGCGGTCGAGCGGGGTGCGTCCGTCCGATGCGAACCTGCACCGGGCGGTGCTGCCCGGCGGCGTTCGCCGTCCGGGCAACATGCGCGTGATGGCGGGCGCGAGCAGTCCGGCCTACGGGGCGGGGACGGGGATCAACCCGTGGTGGCGCTACACCGAGCAAGCCGTGCCCGGCGGCGGTCGGGTGATGGCCAACGTCGGGACGGGCAACGTGGTGCTCGCCGAGGACGACCTGGAGGTGGCGCACAAGGGGGTGGCGCTGGCGTACCGGCGGACGTACAACCTGCAGAGCGGTCACGACGTGGCCGGCAGCGACGGCTCGTGGCCGACGGTGCAGGGGAACGGCTGGACGAGCACCTGGGACGCGCACCTGAGCGGTGATCCGAGCCGGGTGCTCACGGTATGGGACGTCGACGGCGGTCGCTACGACTACACGCTGGCCGCGGACGGGGTGACGTGGGTGCCGCCGGCGGGCCAGCACGCGACGCTGGCCTCGGACGGCGCCTGCGGGTTGCTGTGGACGAAGAAGAGCGGTACGACGTACTATTTCTACGCGCTGGCGGCCAGCCCGACGTGCAGCGGGCTGTACGCGCAGTACGGTGGGTACGCGGGCCGGTTGCACCAGATCGTCGGTCGCAACCGTAACACGTCGATTGCATTCAGCTACGTCTGGGACAACGGCAACGCCGGTCCGAGCGGCAAGATCGCCAGCATCACGGCCGGGACGGAGTCGGGAATGCAGGCGACGGTGGTGCTGTGGGACTTCAACGGCCACCGGCTGGCGTCGGGACTGACCCGGCCCGACGGGTCGGTGGTGTACTACCGCTACGACGACAACGGAAACCTGACGCAGGTCAGCCTTCCGCCCAACGACGGGAGCACGAGCAACAACCGCTGGCACGAGTTCGGCTACGGGCGGTCGTCCAACGGCGCGCCGTACCTGGTCTGGGCGTCCAGCCCGCGCTGGGTGGCCTCGAACGCCGCCGACGGGTCGTACGTGTATTTCGGGGTGCAGCCGGTGGGTTCGATGGCGGCGCTGAGCTCGGTCGGTCACGTGGGGTACGTCAACCCGACGATCAACGACGGTTCGGCCTCGGGGCCGGTGCAGCCCTCGCAGCCCTCGGGCAGCCAGCAGTTCGGGTTCGAGAGCTACACTTCGGGAACGCTGGGAGCGGCGTCGGCGCCGGTTTGGAGCGACACCGACGGCCACCTGACGGCCTGGCAGACAGACCGACGGGTTGGGGCGGGTGACGCAGACCAGCGCGTGCACGGCGACGCAGGGCCAGCAGTGCACCGGGACGTGGCTGACCACGCACGAGACGTGGGACGGCGACGACAACCTGCTCGCGGAGACGGACGCGCGCGGAAACGAGACGGACTACGCCTACGACGGGCGCGGCAACATGCTGGCCGTCGCGCAACCGGCACCGAGCGCGGGTGCGTTCCGGCCGACCTCGCTCTATGCATACGACGCGTTCGACAACCTCACGGCGTACTGCGACCCCAACGCCACGCACGCGGACGGGTTGGACTGGACCGGCCCGCCGGGAACCGGTCAAAGCTCGTGCCCGGCGAACGCAAGGGCCACCCGGGTCGCGTGGTCCAACACGCCGGGCTCGGGGCCGAACCTCGTGCCGGTGTCCTACGAGCCGTTCGGCGAGCTGGCCTCGATCGTAACGCCCGGGATCGCTGCCGCCCTCAATGGCTACGTGCGCACGGTGGAGTATTCGGTGGCCCAGCAGGGCGGCATGGACTTCGGACTGCCCACGGCGGTTCGCGGATCGGCATTCTCCCAAAGCGATCCCAGCACGCCGAACCGAACGCCGTCCGAGACTTACTCCTACGACGCGAACGGCAACGTCGTCTGCTACGATGCCGGCAACGGACCGCACGCGATGGCCTACGACGGCATGAATCGCAGGACCGTCCTCGCCGACCCCGACGACGGTTCGGGAGCCTGCGGGAACCCGACCTCGGGGACGCGCACCGCCTCGTATACGGCCTATTACCTCGACGGCTCGGTGCGGTACACGGAAACGCCGGCGCAGCACGCCGCATCCACGGCAAGCGGGGTGCCGGGGAGCGCCGGGCACGCGTTCGCCTACGATCAGGACGGCGACGAGCTGACGGAGAGCTTTCCCGATCCCCGCGGGAACGGCTCCGCTAGCTTCTCCAGCTACTACGACGGAGCCGATCGGCTCGTGGAGGTGCAGCGCGGGACCAGGCTGCGGTATTACTACGACTTGTCCCAGGGCGGGTCGGTGTCGGTGAGCGGCTCGGGATCGTTCCGAGCCTACGGCAACCTCTATGCCCAGCTCATCGGCCAGGGCAGCAGTTGGTCGGAACAGGGGGCGACGGCGTCCGACGCGCTCGACCGGACGGTCTCGTCGTTCCGCTACGCCTATCGCTGTTCCGGCTGCTCGGGGACGCTCGACGCGACGACGACCGTCTACGACGATCCCGGCACGGGTCTGGGCTTGCCGGCCAGAACCACCGACGAGACGGGAATCGTCGCTTCGTACGGCTACGATGCGCTCGGGCGCCGCACGTCGGTCTCCTTCGCCAACGACGGCGGGGTGACGCCGGCTCGCCAGTTCACCTACGACGCGAACGGAAACGTCCTGACCCGAACCTCGAGCACGTCGGGCACCGAGCAGTTTGCCTACGACGGCGCCGGCAACGTGCAGCAGCGCGCCGAGGGAAGCGCCCTGACGTCGCCCGCGACCTACTCCTACGCATACTACCCGGACGGAACTCAGAGCGGAGTGTCGATCCAGTCGGCCGCGTTATCGGGGAGCATCGCCTATGCGTACCGGCCCGACGGGCTGCGCTCGTCGTTGGCCACGTCGTGGAACGGCAACTCCGCTTCCTTGACCTGGGCATACACCGCCGCCGGCCGGACGCTGTCGCAGGGTGACTCGTGGGGCGGCAAGGCGCTGGCATACGACGCCTTCGGCCGGATCGCCAGCTTGGCGGTCCCCGGCGGCGCCTTCAACGGGCTGCAATACGACAGCGAGGAGAACACGATCGGCTCGAGCGCCTACGGCCTCACGACGATGCGCAAGTACGATGCGATCGGGGAACTGCTGAGCGACCAGGACTCGCCGATGAACTGCCCGGCCTCCCAACCCGAGTTCAAGCCGAATTGGTCCACATACGCATACACCAACGGCGTGCCGACGTCTTCGACTTCGACGGCGACGAACTGCGCCAACAACACGTTCAAAAATTCGACCACGACAGCCCAGAGCGACCCTCACAGCGGCGCCGTCGGATCGCAATACACTCCTCAAACCGAACCCTCGCCGCCACCGAAATTCGCTGGGTCCTGCAGCAATACGCCGACCCCCAACAAGACGACCACGTTCGGCTACGATGCGGCCGGCCGCCAGATGAACTCGACGACGACGAATACCACCTACCCGTGGACCGGAACTTGCCTATGGTCCAAGTCGACGTCGACGAGTACGTCCGCATCCGCGTACGACGGCGAAGGGCACGAGATCAACTACTCGACCACCCAGCAGGGCGGGAACTCGTACGTCATCGACGCGATGCAGTGGGGCGTCAACGGCCATCCTGCCGTCGTGACGCTCCAGGGACAGCCGACCCTGGACCTCCACTGGGACGGCGACGATCTGCTGTTCGCGACGACGGCGAGCGGAGCGCTCGAGCAATTCAACGTCGAGCAGAGCCTCGTCGTGCAGGCGGGCAGCACGCCCATCGTGACGGACCGCGACATGAGCGGCCTGCGGGTGTCCGAGCACGGCGCGTCGGGCACCGACGGCCTGTGCCGCCAGAATGCCTGGACCTACGGGAACTACCAGACGCTGCCGATCAAGTGCGGCCAGGCGGCGGGCAATCTCGGCGTGCTCGTCTACGACCGTATCGACGGGCTCGACATCGGCCACGGCACGGTCCAGGGCCGCCGCTCGTACGACACGGCCACATCGCAATGGACCGTCCCGGACGCCTACGCGGGCGAGATCGAAGACCCGGCTTCCCAGCTCCCCTACATGTGGAACCGGAACAGCCCGTATCAGTACGTCGACCCAACCGGGTATGACGCTTGCACGTTCGGACAGGGCTGGGACGGCGAGAATTGCATACCGACGCTGAGAATCGGCAGTACGCAGTCGCGGCCGTCCAGCGCGAGCCGTATGCCGAACGGCGACACCGTCGCACAGTCGATCGACCGCCAAAACCGCCTCATCGGCGGTGTCCAGACAACTGCGATGGGAGTTGCCTTGCTCCCCTATGACGCTGAAGCACTTGCGGTCGCAGGGATTACGAGGGCCACGGCCGTGCACCATATCGTAGCGCAGAAAGCCTGGCGAGCCGCGGATGCTCGCGCGGTCCTCAAGAAGCTCGGCATTGGTTTTCACGATGTGGATAATCTCGTGGTTCTTGATAAAGCATTCCATCAGGGGCTACATACGAAGAGCTATTACGATGCAGTAAACTTTGAGCTGTCAACGGCAAGGAGTGCGAGTGATGCTCGCGAAATTCTGCACGGGATTGCGGACAAACTGCTGCAGGGCTGGTCACCGTGATAAACTTGCAGCCAGAGCCTGGAGAGCTGGACATTCGCTATGAAAGTTTACCTACTTCAGCCATTGGTCCGGAACGGTGACTATGCTTATGAGTCCTTGTGGCCGGTAGACGACGCCGGCTGGCCTGATTTCTGGCGCTTCGACTGTATTGCAAAGGGGCAGAACTGGGACGCGACCCAGGCCATCGTGGCTCCCAGTGAAGTTGGTGAGCCGGTGGGCGACTTTCCTTACCTGACCCATGGCTGTCTCGTGCTGAGCACTAAGGCGTTATCGTCGCTCCGACACTTGCTAGAGCTATGTTGCGAACTGCTACCGTTGCAGTGTATCGACGGCCGTTCGTTTGCTTTATGCAATCCGTGTCCATGCTATGACTTTCTCGACCAGGAAAATACGCGCGGCAAGCGTTTCTCTGATGGCAAGCGTTGGATGCGAATCGAAAGATTTGCATTTCGTCGGAATGCTGTGCCGACGAGCGCGGTCTTCAAACTGGCCGACGATACGCGGAGAGTGTTTTGCTCGAGTGCCTTCAAAACGGCAGTGGAGCAGGCTGGGCTCGTCGGCCTTCGCTTCCGCGAGGTCTGGAATGACGATGGCGATCCAGTGGAAACCATCGACTTTCTTGATTTCTTAAAGTAACTCTGTGGGCGAACCGGCGCTCGTGAGCGGCGAGGCGGCGATCGTGGCTCACGCATACGGTGCTGGGGTGAGGCGTGTAGCAGCGGCTACTGGCGAGTACACGCTGGTCGCGTTCGACCCGCTCGCCTCACGCACGGCGTGCTCAGGCTAGTGCCGCTCTTCTAAGCCGAGCAGCGGCCGGGCGAGTTGCTGTCGCGTCGTCACTAGTGCCGAGCTGTCCATAGCCTTGCCACCGGCGAGGTACTCAACAGTCTGCAGCAGGGATGGTAACTACGATGAGTGTGGCCCCAAGCGACGAAATGCCTATTGCAATGAAGATCTTTCTGCTTGTGCCAGCGAGTCACAATGGTGAATATGCCTATGAGTCTCTGTGGCCAGTGGGCGATGTTGACTGGCTTGATTTCTGGCGGTTCAAGTGCGCCCCTAAGGCGTACGAATGGGACGTGCAGAGGGCTGTTGTAGCCTCCCGCGGAGCTAAGGAGGCGGCCGGCGACTTCCCCTTCCTTTAATGCGTAAACTTCGAGCTTGATGAACTTGCAGCCAGAACCTGGAGAGCTGTAACTCCGTGGCGAACCGGCGCTCGCGAGCAGCGAGCCGGCGATATCGTGGCTCACGCGCGTACCGGCGCTAGGGGAGGGCGGGCAGCGGCGGCTGCTGAGCGCGATCGACCTGCTCGCCCTGATCCCGCTGCTGGCCGACGACGCGCTCGATCCAGAGTATGTCGCGGACTATCTCCCGAGCGGGTACGTCAGCGGCGTGCCACCATTGGCAGCATCTATTGTTTTAGCAATGGCGAGTGGCTCGGTTAAGTCGACTTCGAGCGGTGAAAGAGCATTCCTTATCCTCGGCCGACCAGCTCTTGGTCGTTCTGAAGCATCGAGAAAGATGTTAATCAATCCGTGCCCAGCAGCTCGTTCAGCACCGGACCGAGGCGGTAGCGTTCCGCATCGGTGCGCGCGCGGGTACCGAGGCGCATGCGCAGCGCGCCGTCGGCGGCGACGGCTTCGAGCGCGCGGGCGAGCGCGGCTTCGTCGCCGGTCTGCACCGCCAGGCCGTTGACCCCGTCGGCCAGCCACGACGGGACACCGCCGCCGTCGTAGGCGACGACCGGGCGGCCGCGCGCGAACGCCTCGATCCCGATCAGGCCGAAGGGCTCCGCCCACAGCGACGGGAAGGCCAGCAGCCCCGCGTCGTCGAGCGCAGCGCGCACCTGCCCTGCCGATGCG
>CAXTNU010000172.1:0-7902 GCA_964245595.1 uncultured bacterium
CTCGCTGTCCGATCCCGGCCGGCGGCGCGAGACGGTCGTCGAGCACGACGCGATCCTCGCCGCGCTGCGGGCACACGACGAGACCGCCGCGGCCGAGCGCACCGCGCACCACATCGCGCGCGCCCGCGCCGCCGTCTTGCGGCTGACGCCCGCGCCCACCGGCGCACAGGAGCAGGCATGACCACCGCCACCGCCCCCCTCAGCGCGGCGCAGACCGCGCTGCACGAGCGCTTCGCCAAGATCGTCGGCGCCAAGCACGCCATCAGCGAGCCCTCGCAACTGCGCACGTACGAGTGCGACGGGCTGCTGGGCTACCGCGTGCGCCCGGCGATCGTCGTGCTGCCCGGTTCGACCGAGGAAGTCGCGGCCTGCGTCAAGCTGGCCCGCGAGTACGGCATGCCGGTCGTGCCGCGCGGCGCGGGCACGGGGCTGTCGGGCGGCGCGCTGCCGGTCGAAGGCTGCGTGCTGATCGGGCTGGCGCGGATGAAGAAGATCCTCGGCGTCGACCTGCCCAACCGTGTCGCGCGCGTGCAGCCGGGCGTGATCAACCTCGACATCAGCCGCGCGCTCGGCCCCGACGGCTACTATTACGCGCCCGACCCGTCCTCGCAGAGCGTCTGCACGATCGGCGGCAACGTGGCCGAGAACTCCGGCGGCGCGCACTGCCTCAAGTACGGCTTCACCGTCAACCACGCGCTCGGCCTGACCTTGGTGCTGCCCGACGGCGAGATCGTGCAGCTCGGGTCGAGCGCGGGCGAGCCCGACCTGCCGGGCTACGACCTGGTCGGCGTGGTGGTCGGCAGCGAGGGCATGACCGGGATCGTCACCGAGGTGCTGGTGCGCGTGCTGCGCACCGCCGAGCGGACCCAAACGCTGTTCGCGACCTTTCCCTCCACCGACGAGGCGGGCGACGCGGTCTCGCGCATCATCGGCTCGGGCATCATCCCGGCGGCGATCGAGATGATCGACCAGCTCGCGATCGAGGCCATCGTCGCCGCGACCGGCATGGACTGGCCGCTCGACGTCGGCGCGCTGCTGCTGATGGACGTCGACGGCGTCAGCGCCGAGGTCGAGGAGATCGCGGCGCGCGCGCGCGGGCACCTGCGCGACGCGGGCGCGCTCGAAATCCGCGCGCCCAAGGACGAAGCCGAACGGATGCTGGCCTGGAAGGGCCGCAAGGCCGCGTTCGCCGCGGTCGGCCGCATCTCGCCCAACTACCACGTCCAGGACGGCGTGATCCCGCGCAAGGACATCGCGCCGGTGCTGCGCGAGATCGCCGCGCTGTGCGCGCGGGCCGGGCTGCGGGTCGCCAACGTCTTCCACGCCGGCGACGGCAACCTGCACCCGCTGGTGCTCTACGATGCGCGCATCGAAGGCCAGGAAGCGGCGGCCGAAGCGGTCGCGGGCGACATCCTGCGGGTCTGCCTGCGCTACGGCGGCTCGGTCACCGGCGAGCACGGCGTGGGCCACGACAAGGTCTGCTATCTGGGCGAGCAGTTCAGCGCCGACGACCTCGACACGATGGACATGGTGCGCCGCACGTTCGATCCCGAGCGGATGTTCAATCCCGACAAGGTCTTCCCGACCCCGCGCCTGTGCGGCGACAAGCCGGGCCGGTACGTCGCGCACGCCAGCGAGCTCAGCGGCGAGGCGGGCCGCGGGTGACGGCCGCGACGCTGCGCATCGCGGGCGTGGCGCCGCGCGAGGTCGTCACGCCCCGCACGCTCGATGAATTGTCTGAAACCGTACGCGCGCTGCACGACGCGCGCGCGCCGTTCGCGTTCGTCGGCGGCTGCACGGAGCTGGACTTGGGCAACCGCCCGCGCGCGCTCGACACGGTGGTCCGCACGGTCGCGCTCGACCGGGTGATCGAGCACGCGCCCGAGGACCAGGTGATCAGCGTCGAAGCGGGGATCACGCTGGCCGAGATCGACCGCGTGCTCGGCGCGAAGGGCCAGATGCTGCCGCTCGACGTGGTCGACCGCGAGCACGCGACGATCGGTGGCGTGCTGGCGACCAACACGTACGGCCGGCGCCGCCAGCGCTACGGCGCTGCCAAGGATCTGATCGTCGGGGTGACGATGGTGCGCCCCGACGGGACGCTCGCGCGCGGCGGCGGCAAGGTGGTCAAGAATGTCGCCGGCTTCGATCTGCCCAAGCTCGCGGTCGGCTCGCTGGGCACGCTGGGCGCGATCGCGACCGCCACGCTGCGCGTCTACCCGATCCCCGAGGTGACCCGCTGCGCGCTGCTGCGCTTCGAACGTGCCGCCGATGCCGACGTCGCGCTGCGCCTGCTGGTCGAGCGCCGCCTGGAGCCGGAGTTCGTCACGCTGTCGAACTACGACGCGCTGGCGGTCGGCTTCGCCGGCACGCGCGGCGGCGTCGACGCGCAGATGACGACGGTGCTCGACGACATCGCCGCCGCGGCGCGCGCGCAGGGCAGCGAGCTGACCGAGCTGGAGCGCGAGTCGTACGAGCAGCGCGAGCGCGCCGTGCGGCGCGACGGTACGTGGCGCTTGCACGTCGTCGCCCCGCCGGCCTATCCGGTCGCGCGCTTGGCCGCGGTCGACGGCACGGCGGCCGCCGCGGTGCCGATCGCCTACCCGCTGCTCGGCGTCGCGCTGCACGCCTACGGCGAGAGCGTCGTCCCGACCGGCGCCGCGCCGGCCGGACCCGACTGGGACGTCGACGGCCTGCGCAAGCGTATCGCGGCGAGCACCGTGGGCAGCGGCCGGGTCGTCGTGCACGCCATGCCCGACGCGGCGCGCGACCACGTCGACGCCTGGGGCCCGCTTCCGCCCTCGTTCGCGCTCATGCGCACGCTCAAAGAACGCTTCGACCCGCACGGACTGTGCAATCCGGGTCGCTACCTCGGAGGCCTCTAAGGGACCTATTCCGGTGACTCAGTCGTTGCGCGATGGGTGAGCTAGAACCGTGCCGGGAAGTCCGTTTTCCGGCTTACGAGAGGACGTTTGGCACGGCAGCACCACTACTGGCGGGGCCGCACGGAATCGAGCTTCGTGAAGCGCTGAACTTGCTCTATGAAGCGTTCTCGACGGCTCGCCTCTCCGAGGACTTCGACGGCTGTCCCCATTGTTTCACCGAAAGCGATTTGCGTTACCTCAGGCAGACGGCTCGTGCCGAACTCACCAGCGGCGATCTTTCATTGATCGCGTCGAAGCTCGTCTCCACTCTCGGCACGGCGATGGACGTACCGTACTTTCTGCCGCGTCTGATCGAGGGGCTGGCGCAAGACGCGCTTATCGATGTGGAACCGTTGGTGGACCGCATCGCGCAGATTCCACCATCCCTCTGGACGCCGGAACGTCGGATACGGCTAAGCGACGCGTTTGAGAAGCTGTTCCAAGCGGCTGAGTCGACGTCCACCTACAATGACCTTGCCGAATCGAACACCCAACGATACGTTCGCGCCAAACTGTCGTGTGGAGGGTGATCATCCCTAACGTCTCCGCGCCGTAGAATAGATTTCGTGATTACTTTGCTGACATAATGATTCGTCACGGTTGCCTACGCCGAGACGGATTCAAGCCGAGGCCGGGCCATACCACGCGTCCGACGCGGAACTTTTGGTGTTCCTTGTGGGATAGTTGTCATCCCGACGCCAGGAGATCACGTTCTCGGCCTCCGTGCCGGCTCGGAATGATGAAGGCCCGGCCACCGACTCGTCCCCGGGTGTAGGCGAGCGTGGCTCGCAAGGACAGACCAGTGACCGGGCTTGGCGCACGACGCGATGGCCGCGAGCCACCACTATGATTCCGCTTTAGCTACGAGCTGTCCAGGGTTAGAACTACACTACCATCCCGGTCTTAGAGCTGGCTCGCGAGGGACTGTCGCCTCGAACGGCTCAAGGAGTTTACCGGGCCAATTCGGGTGCATTGGGGCCGAATCGCCATGATTTCGGTCATGCTACCCCGGTTAATGGCACCGGACCACTCTCAATCCATAGAGGTTCACATGACGCAGATCATTCTGGCCCTGGCCGCCGCTGTCGCTCTGTTCACGACTGGAGGAGCGATCGCAAACCACTCATCTCATCATGCTGTAGTCATCACGCCTTCGGACGCAACTCCCATCGGGCCGGTTTAAAAAGTGGACCTAATGTACTAAGTTGCGGCAATCCTGCCAGCAAGAAAGCGGAGCACCGCAGAGGGTGACGAAGCGATAGCCCTAGCGCGGTCGGGCTGTTTAGGTAGTCCGGCCGGGTCTCCTCTTTTGGTGTGAGGCTCAGGGTGACATGGCAACGATGGGTAAGAAGGGCCAGCGTGTTACGCTTTCCCTGATTCAAGACACGTACTTCGGCGGCGACTTTGAAGCGTGTCTTGCCATGTGTGATGTCCTCTCCTCGAAAGATGCGACGGACGCGGCTCAAATCGCGTTCCTTCGTGCTCGCTGCCTCATTTCGCTTGGGCGAGGTGACCATGCACTCGAAGTTTTGCGTGGCTTGCAAATCCGCCTGGATCAACATGATGAGTATATCACTGGCCGCATGTTAATCAGTGCCGCATACATAGCGTTGGGAAATTACAATGAGGGAGCCAAGGTCGCCCGTGAGGCCCGCGAGGAAATCGGTGAAGCACACCCTACCATACAATCGGAGTTAACCCTCACCCTGGCGACTGCTCATTACCGGAAGGGAGAATACGCGGAAACGTCTCGGTTGCTCGAAGGAATTCCCGAAACTCAGGATATTGTCTATGTTCGAGCCCTCCAGTTTCTTGGCGGCGTAGCTTGTGCTTTGGGGAACTTTACAGCGTCACTCGAGAAGTTCCAAAAGGCACTGGCCCTTCTTGGCCAATGTCGCCACCATGATCGGTTTACCGAGGCCAAGCTCCTATTCGCTCTGATATACTTATGCGGCGAAATGCCCTGTCTCGATCTATGGCCCGACTTGCTGAAGCGAATCGATGAATTCGATTGGTCGGTGACCGGTGTAGCGGAATGGCGGTACCGGATCGCGATCGAAGCATCGTTCATAACCGAGCTCCTCGGTGAATTATCCGCATCGACTTACTGGGCCAGAGTAGCGGAAGAAGGAGCCTACGACACCACGTCCCTGATCGTTGCTTGGTGTCGCCTCGCTGCTCGGTTTGGGCGCAACGGCGAGAAAGGCGGTCACGAATACTTCACTGACAAGGCTATTGAAAAGTACGACGTATTTTTGAAAGACGTACGCTTACGGGAGCAGTGGGCATTATCGCTCGACGTTGCCGAGGAGATTCTTTACTCCGATTCACCGTCAGCGGCGGCGCATTTGGTGACATACTATTCGGAAGTGATCGCGCCGAACGTGCGCAGCATAAAGGCCGAAGGTCGTGTCATCGAGTCGAGATACGCTACGGTGCTCGGTTTATTAGAGGAGCGTCGTGGTAATCGCGCTCGCGCTGAGGAAGCGTACCGTCGCGCATTCGAAACGATTTGTTCCACCGGGCTCATGCGCGGGGCTGCCATCGTTGCCTATCACCTTTTCTCGCTTACGGGCGAGAAGCAGTACGCCGACTTTACTACCAAAGTTCTACGGGATGCGAGCGACAAGTATTGGGTGAAGGCACGTCTCGCACAATGTCAGTTGCCAGCCCGCTTGACCCCACGACAGCTTCAAGCCGTGCAGCTCGTCGCGAAGGGCTTGACGGACAAAGAAATTGGAAGTGCTCTTGGGGTCAAATACTCCAGGGCACGAAATATCGTGGCAGCGGCACGCGAGGCCCTCGGCGTCCATAGCCGCACCGAGCTGATCACCGTCGCGGCGTCGCGCGGCCTGCTCACCGAATAGCCGCGAGACTTCTCTGTCTCGCGGCGTTCGGCTCGTGTTTGGCTTGCTTGTTTTGGGTAAAGTTACGGGCTTGCTTTGTTGCTACATGGGATTGGCCCTAACGCCGTGAAGACAATCTGATGCCCGAAGCCACGGAGACTCGGCAAACCGATTCTTGCAAGCAAGCCGAGAATTACACCTACCGCACGCTCGTTGGCGGAGGCTGAGCTCGTGTCCGTTCCGGTCACCGATCCCAAGGCGCACGATCCGCAGTCGAACAAGCGCGAGTACCGCGACTTGATCGCGGACTGCGTGCACTGCGGTTTCTGCCTGCCGGCTTGCCCGACGTACAACTCGTGGGGCGAGGAGATGGACTCGCCGCGTGGGCGCATCGACCTGATGAAGGGTGTCGCCGACGAGATCATCCCGCTCGACGCGCTCGTCACCGGCCACATCGATGCCTGCCTGGGCTGCATGGCCTGCGTGACGGCCTGCCCGTCGGGCGTGCGCTACGACCTGCTGATCGAAGCGACCCGAGCGAAGATCGAAGACCAGGTTCCGCGCTCGGCGAGCGACCGCGCGTTCCGCGAGTTCGTGTTCGCGCTCTTTCCGTACCCGGAGCGCTTGCACGTGCTCGCGCCCGGTCTGTGGCTGGCGACGAAACTCGGTCTCACCCGCCTCGCCGCCGGACCGCTGGGCAAACTGCTCCCGCCACGGCTGCGCCAGCTCGCTACGATGGCGCCCCCGCTCAAGCTTGCCGACACGTTCAAGTCGCTGCCCGCGCGCGTCGCGGCGCGCGGCGAGCGGCGCGCGCGCGTCGGGCTGGTCGCCGGCTGCGTGCAGCGCACGTTCTTTCCCGGCGTCAACGATGCCACGCTGCGCGTGCTCAGCGCGGAAGGCTGCGAGGTCGTCGTGCCGCGCGGGCAGGGCTGCTGCGGTGCGCTCTCGCTGCACTCCGGGCGCGACGGCGAGGCGAGGGCGTTCGCCCGCGCGCTGATCGAGCGTTTCGAGGGCGAGCCGGTCGACGCGATCGTCATCAACGCGGCGGGCTGCGGCTCGACCCTCAAGGAGTACGGCGAGCTGTTCGCCGACGATCCGGCCTGGCGCGAGCGCGCGGAGGCGTTCGCGCTCAAAGTGCGCGACGTCAACGAGTACCTCGCGACGCTCGAGCCGCGCGCGAAGCGGCACGAATTGCCGCTCAAGGTCGCATATCACGACGCCTGCCACCTGGCGCACGCGCAGCGGGTGCGCGCGCAGCCGCGCCAGTTGCTGCGCTCGATCCCGGGGCTGACGCTGCTCGAGATTCCCGACGGCGAGCAGTGCTGCGGCAGCGCCGGCACGTACAATCTCTTCCAGCCCGAGTCGGCGCACGAGATCGGCTCGCGCAAGGTCGACAACGTGCAATCGGTCGCGCCCGACGTGATCGCCAGCGCGAACCCCGGCTGCACGCTGCAGATGCAGGCCATCGCGCGCGAGCGCGGCGTGACGCTGCACGCCGCGCACCCGGTCGAGATCCTCGACGCGGCGATCCGCGGACCGCGCCGCTGAGCTAGTGCGGGAGGCCCGCGGCCGGCCGGCCCGGTGAGCCGAGCCCAGCCGGCACGGGCTGGGGAACCGGCGCCGGCACCGGCTGCGGAGCCGAGGCCTTGGCCGGTCCCGGGTTCGGAGTGGAAGGGGCGGCCGGCGCAGCGGCCGGTAAGCGGCGCCGTAGGTCTTGGTCGAAGCCGAAGTCGCCGAAGCGCACGTTGACCGTGGTGGCCATGCCGCCGCCGCCCTGCACCTTGATCGCGCACGAGCCGTTCGGACCGCTCGCGCCGTGGCCGGTGGCCCAGACGCCGACGGTGGTGAGCAGGAGGCCGATCGGGGCGGTCGCCGGGCTCACCGAGATCGTGGCGACGTCACCGTTGCAGTTCGCCAGGCTGGCCGAGATCGCGATCTGGCCCGTCAGCCCGAGCTGCTGCACGGTGAACAGGCCGTGCGGGCTGTGCTTGTCGAGATCGAGGCTCGTCGGGGTTACGATCAGCGGTCCGAAGATCCCCGACGGGGTGGGCGCCGGGGAAGGCGTGGGTGTGGGCGTCGCGGCAGGCGTCGGCGTGGGCGACGGCGTCACCACCGGAGTCGGGGTCGGGGAG
>CAXTNU010000173.1:0-7577 GCA_964245595.1 uncultured bacterium
GTCTGGGCGAGCGCATTCCGGTCGCGAGCGCGGCGGCGCTGCGGCGGACGCGGCTCGAGGCGCTGCTGGCGACGACGCGCATGCACCGCGCGCTCTGCGCGGTGATCGAAACGCTGCGCGAAACCGGCGCGCCGTTCGCGCTGCTCAAAGGCGCGGCGCGCATCTATGCGGGCGAGCCCGAGGCCGCGTACCACACCTCGGACGACGTCGACGTGCTGGTGCGGCGGAGCGATCTAGCCGCGGTCACCGCCGCGTTGCTGGGGCGCGGGTACACCGATCTTCCAGACGCGGCGGCGGCCGAGAATTTCGAGCGGCACCATCACGCCGTGCCGCTCTTTCCGCCGGCCGGATCGTTCCCGATCGAGGTGCACCACGCGCTCGCCCGGGCGGACGCGCTCTCGACGCCGACCGGCTGGGAGCACCTCGCGCCGTATCTTACCGCAGTCGACGGGCCGGCGGGCACGGTGCTGCGGCTCGACCCGGTGGGCAGCGCGCTGCACTTGGCGATCCACGCGATCGGGCTCACCCGCCTGCGCGACGTCGCGCTGCTGGCGCGCGCGCTGACCGCGTTCGAGCCGGCCGACTTCGCCGCGCTGCGCGCCGTCGTGCGCGCATCTGCCGCTTCGACGCGGAGCTCATTCGCAAGGCGATCATACGCGAGCTCAATCGCAACGGCCAGGTCTATTTCGTGCACAATCGGGTTTACAACATCCCCGTGCTCGCGGCGCGCCTCGCCGGAATTGCGTGGGACGCCCCACCCGCGGTCCGGCGCTACCTGCGCTGGGCGCTCCTGCGCGAGGACATGCCGCCTTTGCTGCGCGGCCGCTGCGACGCCGTCGAGGCGTACTTCGCGCACCCTGGCGCGCCTTGGTTGGCGCTCGGCGGGCTCGTCCCGTGGTGGTCGCGCGGAAGCGGGCTGGCGGCCGCGCCGGCGCGGATCGCCGGGCGCTGCGCGAGCAACGCCGCCGCTCTACGGCGCGCTCATGCCGTCCGACGACCGCGGCCTGGGCTGAGGGTTCGAAAGCGGGTACGCCGCAGGCATGAGTTCGATGGAACAGCAGTCGCCCGCAACCGTCCCCGAGGTGCCGCCGATGCCGGACGCCCCGTCGGGAATGCCCGACGAGACGCCGCCCGGCACCGAGGCCTAGCCGGACCCGCGCGTTCGGCGGACCCCGCGGAGGACGCGGACCGCTCCTTTCGTAAGCCCTGCGAGCAGTACACGCCGCTTAGGGGATGGAGCACGTCATGCCGACCGAACACCGTTTCGAGGACCTGGACCTGCGCGAAGAGCCGAGCCGCGGCGACAACGCCGACGGCTATATCACGACGCAGCAGTCGCTGCAGAACTGCGAGATCACGCTGGGCTGCTGCGCAACGGCCAACTACGGCTGCAGCGGGGCCTGCTGACGCCTCACCGGGTGCTCCGCCCGGCGCGCTGAAGACGTGGGGCCGGCGAGCCGTCGCCCGGCCTCACGATCCCGGCCGGTCGAGCCGATCACTCGAAACATGCAGAGCTTTCCGCTGTTCGAGTCGATCGTCGAGCTCGACAAGGACGAGACCCCGGTCGCGCACCGCCAGGTGCGCCCGTTCACGTTCGAAAGCCGCGCCGCGCTGGTGCTGCGCTACGTCCGGCTGAACTGACCGCTCGGGCCCGCGGCGGCCACCGAGGCCTTGCGCCCAAGGTGCCGATGTGGTACACATTTTCGGTCCCCGGGCGCTGCCGTAGCTCAGTGGTAGAGCACGTCCTTGGTAAGGACGAGGCCGTGGGTTCAATCCCCACCGGCAGCTCCAGACACACGAGACCCTCTTCAACGGAGGGTCTCGTCGCTTTCCTGAGTAGGTGTGGCAACGACATGCCCACCGTCACCACCGACTCCGCCAAGCGCGCGCTTCTCGAGCAGCTCATCGACGACGCGAGCCTCTTCCCGCCGGCCAAGCTGGCGATGGTCCCTGCTTTGCGCGCCCACGCCCGTCACCGGGAGAGTGCCTACGCCTGGCTGGGCGGGCGGTTCGTGCTGCCGGCCTCGCGAGTCGACGAGCTCGCTCGCGCGCGCGCCGGGGCGACCGGCCCGATCGAGCTGAGCATCATCCTGGACGCAGGGGCGCTCGGTGCAAAGGGCGACACGGTGCGAGCCGACCTGGAACGGGTGGCGCGCATCAGCGGCCTGCCGGGCGTGACCGTCGCCTCGCTCGAGGCCCGCCTGCCGCGCCTGACGTTCGACGCTGCCGCGACCGCGCGCATCGTCGCCGACGTGGTCGAGCGCTGGCCCAGCGACCCGGTCGCGTTCTGGTACGAGTCGACGTACGACGCCGGCTGGGCCACCCCGCCGGCCGAGTGGCTGGCGGTGCTCGCCGCGGCGCGCGCGGCCGCGCCGGCCAACGTCACCCTGGGGGCCAAGGTCCGCTGCGGCGGCCCGCGCCCCGGCGCGACGCCCTCGGTCGAGGACTTGGCGGCCTTCGTGAGCGCGGCCCAGGAGCACGGCGTCCCTTGGAAGGCCACCGCCGGCCTGCACCACCCGGTGCGCGGCGAGCACGGGGTGGAAGGCGGCGTCGTGCAGCACGGCTTCCTCAACCTCTTCGTCGCCGCGGTGGCGCTGCACGCCGGCGCGCTCGAACCGGCCCGCGTCGCCGAGGTGCTGGCCGAACACGACCCGCGCGCGTTCGTGGTCGACCCGCTGCACGTCAGCTGGCGCGAGGTCCGAGTCGAAGCCGAAGCGGTCGCCGCGGCGCGCGAGCACGTCGTCTCCTACGGCAGCTGCAGCTTCGACGAGCCGGTCAACGACCTGCGAGCGCTGGGCATCATCGCGTGATCGACCCGCGCGACTACGGGCTGGACAACCTGCCGTTCGGCATCGTCTCGGTCGGCGGCGAGCGCCCGCGCGCGGCGGTCGCGTTCGAGGACCGCGTCGTCGACCTCGATGCGCTGGTCGGGGCCAAGTATCTCGCCGAGGAGACGCTGCACGGCGAAGCGACGCTCAACGCGTTCCTCGGGCGCGGCTTGCCGGCCTGGCGCGCGGTGCGCGCGCGCTTGCGCCACCTGCTCGGCGCGGCCGCGACGCCGGTCGAACAAGAAGCGGTGCGCAAGGCCTCGCTCGCGCGCGCCGACGTGACGATGCACCTGCCGATCGCGGTCGGCGACTACGTCGACTTCTACTCCTCGCTCGAGCACGCGACGAACATCGGCCGCATGTTCCGCCCCGACTCCGAGCCCCTGCTGCCCAACTACCGCCACCTCCCGATCGGCTACCACGGCCGCTCGGGCACCGTCGTCGTCAGCGGCACGCCGGTGCGGCGCCCGCACGGCCAGCGCAAACTGCCCAGCGAGAGCGCGCCCACGTTCGGGCCGTCGCGCTCGCTCGACGTCGAGGTCGAGATGGGCTGGATCGCCGGGCCCGGCAACGCGCTCGGCGCGCCGATCTCCTCGGACCTGGTGCGCGAGCACGTATTCGGCTACGTGCTGCTCAACGACTGGAGCGCGCGCGACATCCAAGCCTGGGAGTACGTCCCGCTGGGACCGTTCCTGGGCAAGTCGTTCGCGACGTCGCTCTCGCCCTGGGTCGTCACGCTCGACGCGCTCGACCCGTTCCGCGTCGCGGAGCCCGAGCGCGACCCCGAGCCGCTGCCCTACCTGCGCACCCGCGAGTCGTGGGCCTACGACATCGAGCTGGAGCTGCTGCTCCAGACGCCGCGCATGCGCGAGCACCACGAACCGCCGCTCACCGTCTCGCGCACGAACCTGCGCGGCATGTACTGGACCGCCGCGCAGCAGCTCGCGCACGCGACCTCCAACGGCGCGACGCTCCGTCCCGGCGACCTGTTCGGCACCGGCACGATCTCGCTCACCGGCGAGCGCGCGCAGGGCTCGCTTATCGAGCTCACCTGGCGCGCGACCAACCCGCTCGCGCTCCCCGGCGGCGAGACGCGCGGCTTCCTCGAGGACGGCGACACCGCGATCATCCGCGCTCGCGCCGTGCGCGGCGACGCGCGCGTCGGGTTCGGCGAAGTGGTCGGCACGATCGTCGGCTGAAGGAGAGCCTCAGGCCAGCGTTCCGACGCTCTTTTCCAGCAGCCCCCAAGCGGCTTCGCCGAAGTCGCTGCGTTCGCTGGCGTAGAACGGCTTCAGTTTGGCCCGGAACGGCGCCGTGTCGACGGCGTTGATCTGCATGCGGTAGACGCGGCCCATCTTCTCGGCCAGGCTGGCGTTGGAGATTTCCATCTCGCGCCGGTTGGTCAGAGCGTACTTGTTGATCGCGTCGCGCAGGATCGTCTGCAGATCGGGCGGGAGCGATTTCCAGGCATCGGCATTCGCGACCAGCCAGAAGTTCGACCACATGTGGTTGGTCACCGAGACGTACTTCTGGACTTCGAACAGGCGGTACGTCTCGAGGATGGTGAACGGGTTCTCCTGCGCGTCGACGACGTGCGTCTGCAGCGCGGTGTACATCTCGCTGGCCGCGATCGGGGTCGGCGCCGCGCCCAGCGTCTTGAACATGTCGACCCAGATCTTGGTGGGCGGCGTGCGGATCTTCAGGCCATCCAGGTCGCCGACGGTGCGGATCGGCTTGGTCGAGGTCGTGATCTGGCGGAAGCCGTTCACCCAGGGCCGCTCGAAGGTGACGAAGCCCTTGTCGTCCATCTGCTTGCGCACGAGCGCGCCGAGCGGCCCGTCGAAGGCGGCCAGCGCCTGGGCCTGGTTCTTGAACGCGAAGCCGATGCCCTCGATCCCCGCCAGCGAGGCGACGCTGGCGAAGATGCCGCCGTAGCCGGCGTAGAGCTGCATCGCGCCGCTGCGCGCCTGCGAGAGCATCGCCGGGTCGCCGCCGAGCTGGTTGTTGGGAAACAGCTCGATTCGCAAGCGGCCCTTGGAGCGCGCCAGCACCTCGTTCTTCACCCGCACCGCGTTGACGTGCAGCGGGTGGTTGAGCTGCGTCGCGTGACCCCACTTGAAGGTGAAGTCCGCCGCCCGCGCCGGCGCGCGGACGATCGCGATCGACGCGAACGCCGCCGCCGAGCCGGCGACGAAGTTAAATCGGGTCGTGGTAGCCATGGACGATCATCGCCTCGCTTTGGGCCCGGGCGTCTTTGAACTTCTGTGCTTCCGCGGGGTCTTGGGCGGCCGGTTCGGCCAGCAGCTTGGCGAGTTCCTCGTCGAAGAAGCGGGTCACCTCGGCCGCGGAGTGCATGCCGTGATCGATCCGCTGGCGGATCATCAGGCGGTAGATGCGGTCGGTGGCGAGGTCTTCCATGTAGCCGTCGAGCAGCGAGGCGCCCAGGCCGCTCAAGTAGCCGTGGCGGTAGCGGATCGCGGTGCGCACCGCGGCGCGCGTCCCGGCTTCGGTCTGCTGGCCGACGCCCGCGAGCGACGGGCGCAGGTCGGGCGTCGGGTTGGCGCCGGGCTTGCGCGCGAAACCGTGGTTGGGATCGGGGAACTGCGCGACCGCGATCGCGTTCTGGTCGGGGTGCCCGGTCCAGGCGCCGTCGAAGAGCGAGGTGGATTCGTTCTTTTTGTCCTGTTCGAGCGCGGCCAGGGCGCGCGCGTTGAGCTCGGCGTTGCCGCGATCGGGAAAGAGCGCGGTCATGCCGCCGATCGCCAGCAGACCGTGCTTGTGGCAGATCTCCGGGATGCGCTCGCGCAGGTTCTGGAAGAACGCGACGTCGTGCGGGATCGTGTTGCGGTCCGGTAGCACCCAGGCGGGGTCCTCGAGGTTGAAGTCGATCAGCGAGGCCATGTAGTCCCAGCGGCCCAGGTTCAAGCCCAGGATGTGGTCGCGCAGGTTGTACGCGAACTCCTCGATCTGGTAGGCGAAGGAGTGCGCTTCGACCAGCGCCATCGCCTTGATCGCGTGCGGGTCCTGACCCTTGGCCTTTGCGACAGCCTGAAAGAGATCGCGCCACAGGAGCGCCTCGTCGGCCGCTTCGGACTTGGGAATGTAGATCGCCAGCGGGTGCGCGAGCTTGCTGAAGTCCAGCTTGTAGGCCAGCAGCGCGAGATCGAACACCGCGGCCGAGGTCGGCTCGCCGTAGACGCCGGCTTGCGCGAGGTGCAGACCGCGCACCCGCGTCCAGAGCACCGTCTTGGACGGCTTGATCCCGACCACGTTGTTGCCGCGCTTCTTGTCGACGTAGGTCAGCTCGCCGTAATAGGCCGCGACCGCGTCGTCGATCCCCAGCAGGGTCGCTTCGAAGGTGTTGGCCATCGAGTCTTCCAGGTCGATCATCACCCCGGGCGCGCCCGAGTTGAGCATCTTCACCACCAGCTCGCCGTCGTCGGCCGGGCCGGTCATCTGGTTGCGCTGGTCGCGGCACCAGTCCGGCAGCTCGATCCGCCAGTCGCCCTGCGCCGCCGACGGCTCGAGATAGGCCGGCTTCGTGCCCGCTTGCGAGGCGGCGAGAACCTTGCGGCGCGCCGCGAGGACCGCCTGCTGGCGCCCGGTGAACGCGTCGTGGAGCGGTTTGTAGAAGGCCGCGAAGCCCTCGGGAAGGTCGCGCTCGATGGAGAACCCGGCCGGCGCCGCGTTCATCGGTGGGATGTGCTGGGTTCCGGTCGTGTCCGAACCGGTCTTGGTCTGCATGAGCCGGTGCTTCGATACGGGAAGGTTGCGACCCGTGCGCCCGTAGCTCAATTGGATAGAGCAGAGCACTCCTAAGGCTAAGGTTGCCAGTTCGATTCTGGCCGGGCGCGCCATCTCTCTCCGGAACGGGTGTGCCGGACCCCGGAGTCATCCGATCGCCCGACGCGTGTACGGTGTAGCCCGCGCGCTCTCGCTGTTGGGAGCCATCGTCGCGGCGTGCCTGTACGGGCCGGCCGCCGTGCTGCGGCTGCGCTGGGAAGACGGGGCGCTGCTGGCCGGCGCGTTCGCCGTCGCGGCGGTACTGGGGCTGCTGCGCGCGCCCAGCGCCCACTTCGAGCGCAGTGCCCGGCCCACGCCCGAGAGCGACCGGGTCGGGCTGCTGGTGCCGGTCCTGCTGGTGCTGCTCGTCCGCGAGGGCTGGATCTGGGCCGCGGCCTGCAACATGCTCGCCTACCTGGTGCGCCCGCCGCGCTCGCGCCGCCGGCCGGCGTTCGACCGGCTGTTGACGGCGTCGCTACGCGGGCCGGGCTGGTGGGCGGCCGGCTTCGCCGCAGTCTCGCTGCGGGGTGAGATCGCCGCCGTTCCGGGCCCGCTCACGCTGGGCGCGTTCACGGTCGCCGCGGCGGTACTGGTGCTGGCGATCGACCTGCTCTGGATCGACCCGCTGCTGGCCGCGCGCCAGAGCCGTTCGCTGCTGCTGGTCTGGAGCCGCCACGTCAACGACGTCGCGACGCTGGGGACGATCCTGGCCGAGGCGGTGTGGGCCTACCTGGTGGCGCGGCTGGCCTTCGCGCACGAGCCCTTCCTGGCCGTCGTCGCGCTGCTGCCGCTGGTCCTCGCGGCGGCGCTGCTGGGGCGCCTGGCGCGGGTCAACGCGCGCCTGTACCGGCTCGCGCTCAGCCGCGAGGCGGTCGAGGCGATGCTGCGGGCCAGCGACCCCGAGCCGCAAGTGCGCTCGCTGCTCGAGAGCGTCCGTGCCGAACTTCACAACCGCCGCAAAGGCGA
>CAXTNU010000173.1:7587-7900 GCA_964245595.1 uncultured bacterium
GCGCGAGGCGGTCGAGATCGCGGCCTTCGGGCGCAGCGGGAGCGACCGCGGGTCGCGCCTGGTGCGGCTCGGCCCGGCGGTGCCGGCCGAGCTGGAGCGGCTGGGCGGGCGGGTCCTGCTCGAGCTCCGGGTGACCGGCGAGGACACCATGCTCGAGCGCCCGCAGGGCGCGGTGTACGCCTTCGCCGCGCGCGACGCGGCCGGTGGCCTGCGCGGGGCGCTGCTGGTCTTCCGGGTCGCCGGGGCGGTCGCGTACGTCACCGCGCGCGACTTCGAGCGGGCGGCGCGCGAGCTGGGCCCGCTGCTGGGCGAC
>CAXTNU010000174.1:0-7882 GCA_964245595.1 uncultured bacterium
CACCAGGGCCGCCTCGCCCTGCGTCGTGCACAGGACGGTGCGCGCGCTGGCCAGCGCCTCGGCGACCGCCGGCACGCGCGCCAGCGGCTCGTCGTCGCGCAGCGGCCGCACCATCGCCCGCTCGGCCACCTGCGCGATGCCGCGCACGGTCGTCGGCGCCAGCGCGTCCAGGAACACGAACGCGTCGTAGCGGTTGGCGGCGGCCGACACGTGCGCCAGCAGGTCGGCGCTGCGCAGCCGCTCGTCGACCAGCGCGCGCTCGCGCCCTTCGCCCTCGCGCGCGTCGCGTTCCACCGCCAGCACCGCCCGCGCGTGGGCGACCCGGTCCGGCGCTTCGACGCGGAAGCGGTGGACGGGGAAGTTCTCGCTCAGGTCCGTGCCGCTATGGAAGAAATTGGCGTCGGCGGCACTCGGCGTCGCGGTGGTCGTGATGACCTCCACCGCGACCTGCTCGAGCGCGAGGTGGGTCGCGTAAGCGAACGCGTAGCGCTCCTTGCGGCCGCTCAGGTCGCGCCCGAAGAACGGCGTGACGAGCGCGACCCGCTGCGGGACGGCGTTCACCAGCCGGCCGCTCGCACCGGCGAGCCGGCTTCGGCGCGGCGCTGCTCGAACAGCCGGCGCGCCGCGATCTCGGCGATCGCGACCCCGACCACCAGCCAGTACGCGCTGGCGACCTTCGGGAAGAAGAACAGGTCGTCGCCGATCTGGTGCGCCGCCAGCGCCACCGTCGCGCCGAGCGCGCCGACCACCAGCGGCCGGCGCACGCCGCTGCGCGCGAGCAGCACGATCGTCACCGCGAACGACGCGACCGTCGCCAGCAGCCCGACGACGCCGCCTTCGGCCAGGCTCTGCAGGTAGAGGCTGTTGGCGTGCGTGCGCACCCCGTACAGCCCGACCTCGGCCAGGTCGAGCTCGTAGTTGCCGGCCCCGTTGCCGACGATCGGCGAGCGGTGCCAGAGCGCGAGCGCGGCGCGCCAGAGCTGAGCCCGGTTGGCGAGGTGGTCGGCGACCTGCGGCGACTGGTCGAGCGAGAAGTACCCGGCCGGGACGCCGACGCGCAGCGCGAGAACGATCGCTACCAGCCCGACCGCGAGCACCCCGGCGGCGAAGCGCAGTGCGAGCTTGCCGGGCGGGCGCAGCACCACGAAGACCGCCGCGACGCCGAGCACCGCGGCGATGACGCCCGCCCGGGAGAGGGTCAGCAGATCGACCAGGGCGGCCAGCCCGATCACCGCGCCCAGCACGCGGTCGCGGTGGACCAGCGCGCGCGCGACCAGCACCGGGATGGCGACGTCGAGATAGCCCGCGAGCTGGTTGGGCCCTTCGAGCGCGCCCGCGATGCGCGGAAAGGAATGGTGCGCGCCTAGGAAGATCCCGTTGTGCGCGCCGACCACGTACTCGGCCAGCGCCGAGAGGGCGACCAGGACGACCGCGAGCTCGACCGCGCGCCAGAAAGGCCGGTCGTCGGGGTCGGTCGCGTACGCGATCGCCGCGACCAGGAACAAGACCAGGTACTCGCCGTTTTTGAACGCTTCGCGCACCACCTCGCCGCCGTGCTCGGCGCGCAGCGCGCTCAGGGCGATCGCCGCCAGGGTGGCGCCGAACGCGACCAGCATCGCGCGCACCGGAAACGTCCGCAGCGCGCTGGGGTCGGTCCGCCCGGCGAGCAGCGCGACGATCATTCCGGCCAGCGCCGCCTTGAGCGTGGTGATCGTGGTCGGACCGACGTAGCGGGTCAGATCGAACGGCGCGAGCACCAGCAGCGCCGCGACGCCGAAGGCCGGCCGGCGCCGGGTCAGCATGCCGGTCGCGACCGCGCAGACCAGGTAGACGAGCGCGCTGGCCAGGTCGATCGGCACGGCCGTCTCGTGGCGCAGCGTGACCGTCATCGGGTGAAAGATCACGGCAAGGGAACGACGTGGCTCGAGCGGCGCCGCACCAGCGTGTCGACCACCAGCTGCAGCTCCTCGGAATCGACCAGGCGCGCCAAGCCGATGAACACCGCGGCGCCGAAGAGCAGGTGCTCGCCCAGGTTCGCGGCGCGCGCGAAGGGCGTCATCTCGGGCGTCAGCCCGCTCGACTGCACGGCGGCCAGCAGCAGCCCCATGACCCCCGCGCAGGCCATCACCTTGACCAGCGAGACGCCGATCGCGCGCCACTCGAAGCCGCCCAGGACGTCGGCGACGACGGCCAGCAGGGCCAGCGTTTGCGCGCTCTGCGAAACGGCGTTGGCCAGCAGCAAGCCGCGCGCACCCAGCGGGCCGATCCAGATCAGCGACAGCAGCACGTTGAGGAGCACCGCGCCGATCGAGATCGCGATCGGCGTGCGCACCACGCCGCAAGCGTACAAGCAGCGGGTCAGCACGACGTTCGCCGCGACCCCCAGCAGGCTGGCCGCGGCGAAGGGCAGCAGGTGCGCGCAGCGCGCCGTCGCTTCGGGCGTGAACGCCCCGCGCTCGAACAGCGATTGCACGATCGGCCCCGCCAGCATGCACAGGCCCCAGGCCGACGGCACGCTCAGGAAGATCACCAGCCGCAGCCCGGTCGAGACGCTGCTGCGCATCGCGGCGCGGTTCTTGTTCGCGAACTGGCTGGCGAAGAGCGGAAAGATCACCGTCGCGATCGCGGTCACGAAGAGCTGCTGCGGAAAGCCCACCAGCTTGACCGCGTAGTTCATCCCGGCGATCGTGCCTTCGCTCAGGCCCGAGGCGAAATAGCGGTCGAAGAAGAGCGCGACCTGGCCCGCCGCCGAGCCGATCGCGATCGGCGCCAAGACGTGTCCCAGCCGCAGCAGGCCGGGGTGCCGCAGCTCCAGCACGGCGCGGAAGCGCCGCAAGCGCAGAAAGGAGGGCAGCATCACGAGCAGCTGCGCGAACGTCCCGGCGAGCGCGCCGAAGACCAGCGCGTACGGCCCGTACGCGGGCTGCGCGAACCACACGAAGCCGATGATCAGCAGGTTGGCGACGAACCCTTGCAGCGCGGCGCCGGCGAAACGGTGGTAGGCGTTGAGCAGCGCCGCGACGACGCCCGACAGGCTCGTCGCCACGATCATCGGCATCAGCCAGCGCGTCATCGCGATGGCCAGCGGCAGGTGCTCGGGCGGAAAGCGCGCGATCAGCGGCACGTACCACGGCGCCAGCCAAGCCCCGGCGACGGCCGCGACGCCCAGGATCCCGGCCAGCATCACGATCACGGTCGAGGCCAGCCGCCAGGCGTCGTCCTCGCGCTCGGTGCTGACGTAGTCCGAGAACAGCGGCACCAGCGCCGTCACCAGCGCCCCGTTGAACACTCCGAAGAGGATCGTCGGCACGACCGAGGCGGCGAGAAAGGCGTCGAGCTCCCACGACGTTCCGTAGAACTTGGCGTAGATGACCTCGCGCACGAACCCGAGCATCGTCGAGGCGAGGGTCGCGCCCATCACGATGATCGTCGAGTGGGCCAGCCGGCGCGGGGTGCGCCGGTCGGCGACGAGTCGCAGGCGGGGGTTAATGCGCGCCCACTCCTCGCACGACGGCCGGGATCGTCTTGGCGACGATCACCAAGTCGTACCAGGGCGACCAGGCGTCGATGTAGGCGTTGTCGAGCGCCATCCACTCGTCGAACGAGATCGACGAGCGGCCCGAGATCTGCCACAGGCAGGTCACGCCGGGCTTCACCGCCAGCCGCCGCAGCGCGTAGGCGTCGTAGTGCGCGACCTCCTCGGGCAAGGGCGGGCGCGGCCCGACGATCGACATGTCGCCCAGCAGCACGTTCACGAAGTTGGGCAGCTCGTCGATCGAGCTGCGCCGCAGCAGCGCGCCCAAGAGATGCAGCCGCGGGTCGTCGCGCATCTTGAAGACCGGCCCGTCGACCTCGCTGTAGCGGCGCAGATCGGGCAGCATGGCGTGCGCGCCGCGCACCATCGTGCGCAGCTTGAACATGCGGAACTGCCCGCCGTTGAGACCGACCCGCTGGTGGCGATAGAGCGGGTTGCCGCCGCTGACCACCAGGATGCCGAGCATCGCCAGCACGATCAGCGGGCTGGTCAGGAGCAGAATCGTGAGCGCCAGCACGACGTCGATCGCGCGCTTCGTGGGATAATACCAACCCGGGCGGCTGGGAGCCGCCAGCTCTGGGCTCCGGGCCTCCGCTCGCGCTTCGGCCCCGCGGGTCAGCTCGACGGCCGTCATGGGATACCCGCACCGAGCAGGGCTTCGATCCGGTCGCCGACGTAGCCCAGTCCCTCGATCACGCCCAGCTCGCGCCCGGCGCCCGGGCCGTACTCGAGGTAGGGCACGAACTCGCGGGTGTGGTCGCTGCCGGGATGGGTCGGATCGCAGCCGTGGTCGGCGGTGAAGATCAAACCGTCCCCGGGGCGGATGCAGGCCATCAGCTCGGGGATCCGGCGGTCGAGGCGCACGAGGGCTTCACCGTACCCACGAACGTCGCGGCGGTGTCCGAATTTGGTGTCGAAGTCGTTCAGGTTGACGAACACCAGCCCGTGGTCCGTAGCAGCTGCGAGAGCAAGTGTGCGGTCGATCGCCTCGCCGTTGTCCGCCACGCGAACCGATGAGGCGATGCCGTGACCGCTGAAGATGTCACAAATCTTCCCCACAGCGTGCACGGGTACACCACCGGTTTCCAGCCGGTCGAGGACCGTCGGAGGGGGCGGGATCGCGTAGTCTCTACGATTGGGCGTGCGGCCGTAGTTCCCGGGCGACCCGACGAAGGGCCGCGCGATCACCCGGTTGACCTCGTGGGGCGGAACGAGCATGGCCCGGGCCCGCTCGCACCAGTCGTAGAGGGTCGCCAGGGGAACGGTCTGCTCGTGGGCCGCGACCTGGAACACCGAGTCGGCCGAGGTGTAGAGGATGGGCCGGCCGGTGCGCTGGTGCTCCGCGCCCATTTCGGCGATGATCTCGGTGCCCGAGGCCGCCACGTTGCCCAGCGGCGGCCGGCCCACGATCGCGCTGAACGCCTCGATCACCTCGGGCGGGAACCCGGCCGGGTAGGTCGGGAACGGCACCTCGGTCACGACCCCGGTCATCTCCCAGTGGCCGGTGATCGTGTCCTTGCCCTTGGAGCGCTCGCGCAGCCGGCCCACCGCCGCCAGCGGCGGCGCGGCGGCGGACAGCCCGCGGACGCCGGTCAGGTGGCCCAGCCCCAAGCGCTCGAAGTTCGGCAGGGCCAAGCCGCCCAGGCGCGCGGCGACGTTGCCGATGGTGTTGGCGCGGGGAGCGTCGTGGTATGCCGCCGCGTCGGGCAGCGCGCCGACGCCGGCGGAGTCCATCACCAGGACGAGTACTCGCGGCATTTCGGCCTGCTCCGTTCCATTCCGCGCAGGACCGTGCCTCCCGCGTGGGAACAGACCCAGCCCGTATGCGTGTCGCCGTCCTCGTCGCGCTCGTGTGCGCCCTCGTCGCGAGCGCGATGTCGCGCGCCTCGGCCGCGCCGCCCACCAGCCTCGACATCACGGCCAAGCAGGTCGATTACTTCTCGAACCGCTTCATCGTGACCGCCGACGGCAACGTGCGGGTCCGCCTCTCCGACGGGACGGTCTTGCGCGGGCAGACGTTCGCGATGGACCTCAAGCTCAACCGCTACCTGATCGCGGGCGACGTCCACCTGGACGCGCCGGCCGTGCACGAGGTCGGGGCGGGCTTCGCCGGGTACCCGGACCTGGACCGCTCGTACTTTCTGCCGGCGGCCGGAACACCCGACCGCTGGACCTACTTCGGGCTGGACTTCGCCCACCCGCAGCTCGGGCGCGAGCAGCCCGGCGACGCCTTCGCCATTCCCGACCTGAGCCAAGAGCGGCCCTACATCCACGCCGCCGGGGTGCGCATCATCCCCCGCACCAACGCGCTGTTCGACGTCGCGCGGATCCGCACGGCCGGGGTCTTCCTGCCCTCGCCGCGCTACGTGGTCAACTTCTCGCAGAACTCGCACTTCTACGAGAACGCCTTCGCCGGCGCGCGGCTGGACGTCGGCGTGCCGTTCAACGGCTCCGAGCACAGCCTCAGCGCGCTGCACCTGCGCAACGACGACTTCAACGGGAACTACCTGGCCTTCGACCAGCACTTCGTCTGGGACCGGGACTACCTCGTCGCGTCGGTCAACCCGCTCACCCAGGAGCAGCGCCAGTACAACCTGGTCGCGTTCAAGCACTTCTCGCCCAACTTGGAGACGCACTTCTTCGGCCAGCTCTCCGAGGCGCAGGCCGGCATCATCAACCGGCCCGACAACGAGGCCGGGTTCTTCGAGCTCCAGCTCAACGCCGCGCTGCGGCACTCGGGCCTGAGCTACACCGAGGACAACTACTACCAGTACCTGCTCAAGATCGCCGAGAACGACCCCGACCAGCGCCACCTCGAGCACCCCATGAACGCGCTGCTGTCGTGGACCGGGAACGAGACGTACCTGGGCCGGAGCAGGTTCGCGTCGATGCTGCGCTTCCGGCTGCGCAGCGGGATCGGCTTCGCGCACGACATCCGGGGCGAAGGCGGCTACCCCAACCTCCAGCCCGGCCCGCCCGACAACGTCTACCACTATGCCGGCGCGTCGCTCTATGCGCCGGTCATCCCGCTGCCGCAGCAGTTCAGCTTCAGCATCAGCGGCGACAAGCAGCGGACGTGGTACAGCGAGCCGCACCACGTCGACCAGACCGACACCCGGGCCTCGATCTCGCGCACCGACGTCAAGCGGCACCTCAACTACTACGTGGCGTACGAGGTGAAGAACACCGCCGACTTCTGGGGCGCCCAGCAGCTCGCCGCCTACCCGGCCAACGCCGACTCCCTCGACACCGGGTTCGGCAGCTACACCGGGCAAGCCGCATTCCGCGGCTTCGCGACGAGCCGCGGGTACTCGAGCGCGCTGATCTACACGCCCACGGCCTACTTCACCCTCAACCTCGGGCTGGCGCGCTTCTACGACGCACCCGCGCCCGTTCCGGGCGCGTACGGCCAGCCGCCGGTTCAGTTCAGCGGCGACCTCCGGATCCGGCTCGCGCGCCAAGTCCAAATCGACCTCACCCGCAACTACTACTTCAACTTCGCCAACGAGCGGTGGACACCGCAGTTCGGCATCCAGTTCTCACCGTGACGATGCGCCTGATATTCGCCTTCCTCGCCGCGCTGGCCGTCGCCGCGCTGGCGCTGCCCAGCCTGGCGCAGCAGGACACGCTGCTGCGCTTCTCCGGCCAGCTCCTCGACGTGCGCGGCGGCTACGTCTACTTCACGACCGGGGATGCGTTCAAGGTGGTCGACGGCGTGCGGCTGGCCGACTACGACACCGGCAAGCCGACCACGCTCCAGCCGCACGCCAAGCTCTACGCGCGGGCCGTCTTCGACCCCGCCACCAAGCAAGTGGTCGAGCTCGACCTGACCGCTCACCGCGTCGCGCCCGACACGGCCTACCAGGCCGTCAAAGCCTACGTGGTCGCCAAGTCGACCGTCCAGCCGGCGCCCGAGATCGTCGGCGTCCCGCTGACCGGCAAAGAGGTGCCGGTGGCGTTCGTCGTCACCGTGCCGCCGACGACGCCGCTCAGCTCCGACGTCTACATCAGCACCGACGCCAGCGGCTGGAACCCGCAGGCGATCAAGCTCGACCGGATCGACGGCGCGCGCTACCGCGCGGTGCGGCGCTTCGCCTCGGGCACGAAGTTCGTCTTCCGGGTCACGCGCGGCTCGTGGAACTCCGTCGAGCGCAACCAAAGCGGCCTCGAGCCGGACCCGCACCCGTTCTTCGTGCGCGAGATCGATGCCCAGTCGGCCTCGGTGACGGTGTACAGCTGGTCCGACGACCGCCCCAACGCGCCCCAGGCGAACCCGGCCGCGATCCCGACCCCCTACAACCCCAACCCGTTCCCGCAGGGCGGAATCGCGCCCGCGCCGCGCGTCAC
>CAXTNU010000175.1:0-7854 GCA_964245595.1 uncultured bacterium
CCGCCGGACTGCCCGGCCGCCTCGGACGACGTGCACCTGGTCGGCGCGGTCGTGACCGGCCCGCCCGACGCGAAGGATACGGTCGACGTCGAGCGCGGGCCGTGCGGCGTCATCCGGGTCAGCGGCACGATCCCGCTGGGCGCCAAGCCCGACGAGGTCGACGCCGCGGTGCCCAGCCCCGAGCGCTACGTCCAGCGCGTCTTCACCGCCGCCCTGGCGGCGCACGGCATCGGTCTGCCGATCTCGGCCGACCGGCCGCTGTACGGCGCGCCGGTGGTGTTCGCGCCGTACCCGCGCGCGGACGAGCGGGTGCTCTGGTCGCACGACTCCGAGCCGCTGCGCGACCTGCTGGCCGACATGTGGCTGCCCTCGGACAATCTGCTCGCCGAGTCGCTGCTCAAGCAGCTCGCGGTGAGCCGTGCCGGAGCGCCGGGCAGCGACGACAAGGGCACCGCGTTCGAGCGCACCTGGCTCGAGCGGTTAGGGGTGGACACCGACGCGCTCGCGCTCGAGGACGGCAGCGGCCTGTCGGCCTACGACCGCATCACCCCGCGCGCGCTGGTCGCGATCCTGACCCACGACTGGAACGGCCCCTATCGCGAGCTCGTACTCGACGACCTCCCGATCGCGGGCGTGCGCGGCACGCTCGCGTCCTCCTACCTCGGGACGGCGGCGGAGAAGCGGGTCTTCGCCAAGACCGGCTCGCTCTCGCACGTCAGCACGCTGGCGGGCTACGTCGCGACGCGCGCGCACGGCACGGTCATCCTCGCCTTCCAGGTCGACGACTGGGTCGGCGCGCCGGCGGCGCTGCGCGAGCTGCGCGGGCGCGTGCTCTCGCGGCTGGTGGAGGAATAGTGCTCGGGGCGCGCTTCGAGGCCGAGATCCGCGAGCAGCCCGACGTCTGGCGCCGGATCGCCGCCTCCGGCGGCGCGCAGCGCTTCGGGCTGGCGGTGGCCGGGCGGGACGTGCTGTTCCTGGGCAGCGGGAGCTCGCTGTTCGTCGGCATGCTGGGGGCGCTGGCGTTCCGGCGGCGCGGCATCCGGGCCGCCGCGCTGGCCGCGACCGAGGCCCGCTTCGACCGCAACGCCTACCCCGACGCCTGCGTGGTCGCGCTCTCGCAGAGCGGGCGCTCGGGCGACCTGCTCGACGCGCTCGACCTGCTGGCGCCCTCGCGCCTGATCGCGCTCACCAACGACCCGGCCTCGCCGCTGGCCGAGCGGGCCGAGATCGTGATCGACTGCCTGGCCGGGGTCGAGCGCGCCGTGCCGGCCAGCAAGAGCGTCACCTCGATGGCCGCGATCCTGCTCTGGTCCGCCGCGCTGACCGGCGGCAAGCGCAACCGCACCGCCGCGTCGCTGGAGGCGACGGCCGAGGACGTGCGGGCCTGGCTCGACGGCGACGGGGTCGCCGACGTGGTCGCGGCGGCGCGCCGGATCGCCCGCCGGCGCAGCGTCGCGATCGTCGGGGCCGGCTACGGCGTGCCGATCGCCTACGAGCTGGCCCTCAAGATCAAAGAAGCCAGCTACGTCCACGCCGAGGGCTTCGCGGCGGGCGAGTTCCGCCACGGCAGCTCGGCCATCCTCGACGCCTCGAGCGCCATCATCGGCATCGTCGACGAGACCTCGCGCGACATCGTCCACCGCCCGCTGGCCGAGGCGGTCGAGGCCGAGGCGGCGCGCTACGTGATCGGGGCGCGCAGCGGCGACGTTCCGCTGCTGGGCCCGGCGACCGGCGAGCCGTTCAACACGCTGGCCTGGCTGGTCGCCGGGCAGTACCTGGCGCTCAGCCTGGGACGGGCCAACTTCGTCGAGTCCGACGCGCCGCGCGGCTTGAGCAAATACGTGATCTAGCATCACACCCGCCCGCGCCGTGCGGGGTCGCGGCAGGTGCCCGGTCGCGGCGCACGCTATTCGTGATGCGTGCGACGGCGTCGGATGACGCCGATCGCTTTTCTTTTGTTCGCGGGAACGGCCGGCGGCGCGGGATGCGACCGAGCAACGCGGCGCGGCCCTCTCCCAGGGAGAGTTCCATGACCTATCGCACCATCCGGCGGCACCTCGCGGTGCTCGCCGCGGCGATCGCGGTCGTGCTGACGGCGGTGAGCGCGGCCTGGGCCGGCACCACCGGCACGATCAGCGGCACCGTCACCGACCCGGCCGGCAAGCGGCTCGCCGGGGTCACCGTGTCGGCCGCGGCGCCGTCCCAGACCCAGAAGACGACGACCAACGGCGACGGCTTCTACACCCTGCAGAACCTCAGCCCCGACACGTACACGGTGAGCTTCGGCGGGAGCGGGTTCCAGCCGTTCACCGTGCAGGGCGTGACCGTCCAGCAAGACATCACCGCGACCGTCGACCAGACGCTGTCCCGGCAGCTCCAGTCCATTGGCAGCGTGCGCGCCAACGCGCCCCAGAACCTCGTCAAAGGCACGCAGGGCACCGACGTGTACAACGTCTCGGGCCAGCAGCTCAACGTCGCGTCGGGCGGCGACGACCTGCACCGCACGCTGTACGAGTACATCGCGACCGCGCCGGGCGTCACGTTCAACGGCTTTCCCGGCCTGCCGCGCATCCGCGGCGGCTCGGCGACCGACACGGGCTACGAGTTCGACGGCATCCCGATCCGCGAGCGCATCACCGGCCTGTTCACCTCGAACCTGAGCAGCATCGGCTTCGCCAACGTCGAGGTCTACACCGGCGGGCTGAGCGCGGCCAACGCCGGCTACGGCACCGGCATCATCAACACGGTCGTGAAGTCCGGCACCTACCCCGGCTTCCAGACCGTCGCCGCGGGCCTGACCGCGGGCGCGATGAACCACTACCTGACCCTCGAGAAGGGCGGCGCGACGCGCGACAACCGCTTCTCGTACTATCTCTCGGCCGACCTGGTGAACTCCCAGAACGACTACGACTTCGGCCGGGAGTCGTATCCCAACGTGCTCTACCACGGCAGCAACGGCCCGGGCTCGGTCATCACGCGCGACCTGATCGGCAACTTCCACTACCGCCCCAATCAAAACGACGACGTGCAGTTCCTGGTGCAGAACGGGGTGGGCGAGTTCAACTACACCTACCTGCTGGGCTACGGCTCGCATTTGGCGCTGGCGCCGTGCGGCGGGAACGGCGCGCTGGCGTCGAGCCCGACCGGCTTCACCGGCGGCACCGCGCCCAACGGCGCGACGTGCCCGGGCGGCTTGTACTTCCGCTCGCTGCCGCCCGGCACGGGCAACGCCTGGCACCACTACAGCGGCATCGGCAAGCTGCAGTGGAACCACATCATCAACGACCACTCGGGGCTGACCTTCCGGCTGGCCGAGAACTTCAACCAGTACATCTTCGACCAGCCGATCTCCGATCCGAACTACGCCAGCGACAACCAGCACAAGACCAACGCCGGCTGCCCGGACTACCCCTACGCCGCCGGCACGCCGGTCGCGGTGGCGGGCGGCAAGCTCTGCTCGCAGGGGATCGAGGTCGACTACGACGACCGCCGCTCGAACATGTACTTCGGCTCGCTCGACTACACGACCACGCCCAACGAGCACGCGACCTACCGGGTGGGCATCAACCAGGAATACGACGACAACCTCGAGGCGTACTACAGCACCTACGGCTTCAACCCCGACGGGACGTGGCCGCAGCGCACCACGACCTCGATCGTGCCGACCCACTTCCCCTCCGCGTACGTCGACGCGACGTTCAACACCGGCCGCTTCACGCTCGAGCCGGGGCTGCGCTACTCCGAGGGCCACTATTTCTTCCCCGGCTCGCACCCGGTCACGATGCTGACCCCGACCTTCGCCGGGACCTACCGCGCCAACCCGTCCAACGTCGTGCGCTTCTCGTACTCCGACACCTCGAACTTCATCGGCTCGGCGTACGTCTACCGGCAGTTCAGCTCGACTTACGACCCGACGGTGTCCAACGGCGCGTACGGCCCGCAGATCAACCACTCCGCCGAGATCATGCTCGAGCACGCCTTCGACCCGGCGACCTCGCTGCGGGTCGGGCCGTGGGTGCGCAAGACCGCGAACTACTTCGCGCTGTACCGCCCGTTCCTCGGGCTCAACGCGACCGGCGCGCCGCAGTTCGGCCCGACCCAGCCGACCGACGCGGGCGCGAACCAGGCCTTCGGCATCGAGCTCGGCCTCAACCACATCGACAACCGCCCCAGCGGCGTCTCGGCCTTCCTGTCGGCGGAGTACCAGAACTACTGGACCACCGCGATCTCGTCGCTGACCGGCTCGTACGGCGCCTCGCAGCTGCCCTCCAACCTGGTCGCGCAGGGCATCCGCATCCGCTCGACCGACAACCCGCTGCTCAACGCGACGCTCGCGCTGGACGCGCACTTCGGGCAGTGGTCGCTCCTGCCGCTCTTCACGTACCAAACGAAGACGTTCTACAACGTCGGCATCACCGCGAACGGCCAGATCACCCAGCCCGAGCAGATCGCGGGCGCGCACTGGGTCGCCAACGCCACGCTGCTGCGCCGGCTCGACCCCAAGGGCCGCACGACGGCCGGCGTGCGGGTGACCAACCTGTTCGACAACCTCGACGACACGACGCCGTGCCTGAGCGACGGCACGGGCTGCAACCCGTTCAACGGCCCGTACTCCGGCGTGACCAGCGCGAAGAACCAGTTCATCTACCAGAACTACAGCCAGAACCCGCGCCTGTTCGAGTTCTTCGTGATGCTGCGCCAGTTCTAGGGGCACGGTCGCCAGGCCGGCCTCCGGCAGGGGACTGGGCCCCGGATGAAGCGTAGGTTAGAAGCCTTCGGGGAGGTTTCCGATGACGACAACCCTTCGTGCGCGGTTCTCGGCGTTCGCTGCGCCGCTGCTTGCGCTGGCCGCGCTGCTGGCGCTGCTGCTGGCGGGAACGCCGCCGGCCCGAGCCGGCACCACCGGAACGATCACCGGGACGGTGACGGACGACGTCGGCAAGCCGCTGCCCGGGGTGCGCGTGACGGCCGCCTCGCCGAGCGGCTCGCGCTCGGCGACGACCGACCCGCAAGGTTTCTTCGCGCTGCCGGCGCTGCTGCCGGACACCTACGTCCTCTCGTACGACGCGAACGGCTACCAGGCGGTGACGCAGTCCGGTCTGACCGTGCAGCAGGATCTGGTGCTGCGGGCCGACCAGCGCCTGTCGCGCGCGCTGCAGCAGATCGGCCGCGTGCGCGCCGCGGCCGCCTCGAACCTGGTCAAGCCGTACGAAGGCCAGGACGTCTACGACGTCTCGGGCACGCAGCTCAACGCGGCGACCGGCGGCGACAACCTGCACAAGACGGTCTACGAGTACCTCACCACGGTACCGGGACTGGTGCCGATCGGCGGCGGCTACCCGGCCGAGCCGTCGATCCGCGGCGGTCAGGACACCGACAACGGCTACGAGTACGACGGCATCCCGATCCAGGAGCGGATCACCGGCTACTTCACCAGCAACCTCTCGAACCTGGGGGTGGGCAACGTCGAGGTCTACACCGGCGGCTTGAACGCGCGCAACGCGGGCAACGGCACGGGCGTGATCAACTCGGTCATCAAGACCGGCCGCCGGCCCGGCTTCGGCACGCTCTCGGTCGGCGCGACCTCGCCCGACTTCAACCACTACCTGACCTTCGAGTACGGCAACGCGACGCCCGACAACCGCTTCAGCTACTACGTCGGCTTCGACGGGGTGAACTCCGAGAACGCCTTCTTCCCGAGCGGCGCGACGTACTACAACCTGGGCATCAACAGCACCAACCCGGGCACCGTCTACACCCGCGACCTGGTCGGCAACTTCCATTACCGGCCCAACGACCGCAACGACTTCCAGATCCTGGCTCAGAACAGCCTGTTCGTCGAGAACAACACCTACCTGCTCGACATCCAGCAGCCCGGCGCGCCGGCGCTGCGCGTGCAGCCGTGTCCCGGTGCGGCGGCCGACGGGAACACCAGCAGCGGCGCGAGCGGCGGCACCGCGCCCAACGGCCAGCCCTGCCCGGCCGGCCTGTACTTCCAGGGCCTGCCGCGGGGTGCGGGCGCGGCCTTCAGCCACTACGGCGGCTTGGGCAAGCTGCAGTGGAACCACGTCGTGAGCGACAAGCAGAGCTTCTCGCTGCGCATCGCGGAGAACTACAACTCCTACGTGTTCGACCAGCCGGTCAGCGACCTCAACCTGGCCGCGGTCGAGAACGCCAACCCGCCGGTCTCGGGCACCGACTGCCCGGCCTACCCGTACGCGCCCGGTTCGCCGGTGATCGACGGCGCGTCGGGCCTGTGCACCGCCGACCTGGGCGACTACTACCAGAACCGCACCTCGCACATGTACTTCGCCTCGCTCGACTACACCGCGACGCCCAAGCAAAACTTGACCCTGAACTTCGGCGCGGGCCAAGAGTACGACGTCAACTACCGCAACGTCTACAACCTGGTCGGCTTCGGCGCGGGCGGCGCGTACCCGCAGTACAACGCGCTGAGCGACTTCCCGACCCACATCCCGTTCGCGTACGCGCAGGCCTCGATCAACACCGGCCGCTTCACGCTCGAGCCGGGCCTGCGCTGGTCGCGCATCTGGTACGGGCTCTCCAAGTCCGTCTCGCCGGGCGGGAGCATCTCGACCGGCGCGTTCGACCCGACCTTCGCCGGCACGTACCGGGCCAACCCGGCCAACGTCGTGCGCTTCTCGTACGGCGCGACGCAGAGCTTCATCGGGAGCGAGTTCGTCTACCGCGCGCGCGACGACGGCGGCGCGAGCACCTACGACCCGAGCCGGGGCGGGTTCTCGTACCAGCCGCAGCTCAACCACAACGCCGACCTGATGCTCGAGCACACCTTCGGGCCGGGCACCTCGCTGCGCTTCGGGCCCTGGTACCGCCACTCGACGGGCTACCTGCAGCTCTACCGCCCGGTGACCGGCGCCAACGCCGACGGCACGCCCAAGTACGCCTCGTCGAGCCAGGCCATCCCGAGCAACGGCGGCGAGAACCGCGCCTTCGGCTTCGAGCTGGGCTTCACGCACGAGGACCGCCGCCCGGTCGGCGCGTCGCTGTACTTCGCTGCGACCTACGACAACCTGTGGACGACCTCGGTCTCGCAGGTCTCGTTCTCGAACACGCCGCTGCCGCCGGAGTTCACGAACATCGGGATCCGGGTGCGCAACCCGAACGTGCCGCTGATCGGGGTCAGCGCGAGCGCCGACCTGCACAGCGGGCCGTGGCACGTCCTGCCGCTGGTCGAGTACGCCGGCGACACCTATTTCAACACCGGCCAGTGCCTCAACGGGACCAACGCCAACGGCACGCCGGCGTACACCAGCTGCTTCTCGGCGGCGCGCCCGCGCGTGCTGGCCCCGACGTTCACCGCCAAAGCGTACTGGGCCGCGAACGCCACCGTGCTGCGCGAGCTGGGCAAGCAGACCGTCGGGCTGCGCGTCACCAACCTGTTCAACCGCTTGAGCGGGGCGGTGCCATGCTACGCCTACACCAGCAGCGGCTGCGCCGGCATGGACGGGCCGGGCTCGGGGGTGAGCACCACACCCGGCTCGTTCATCTACCAGGACGCCTCGCAGAGCCCGCGCCGCTTGGAGGTCTTCGCCACCACGCACTTCTAATGCGCGCCCGATGCGCAGTGTAGCGGCAGCCGTCGTGCCGTTCATCGCCGCGGCGGCGTTCGGCTGGCCGACGCCGGCGCCGACGACGGCCCCGCAGCCCGTGCCGACGGTGCTCTGGGACGGGGCTGCGGCGGCCTCGTTCGAGCTGGACGTGCGGCCCTACGGCGTCAGCCCCGACGGCGAGGCGCGGGCGCTGGTCCGACTGCGCTTTCGCGCCGCGGCCGGCGCGCCGACCCGCTTGCGGCGCGGGGCGGACTTCGACTAC
>CAXTNU010000176.1:0-7847 GCA_964245595.1 uncultured bacterium
CGCTGGCGCCGTGCCCGCCCGGCGAGGCGCGCGTCACGCCGGGCTTTCGGCTCGCCGCGAAGCACGTCATCCACACCGTCGGCCCGGTCTGGCACGGCGGGCACGCCGGCGAGCCCGCGCTGCTCGCGAGCGCCTACCGCGCGTCGCTGCTGGCGGCGCAGCGCATCGGCGCGCGCAGCGTCGCCTTTCCGGCGATCTCGACCGGCGTCTACGGGTACCCGCTCGAAGCGGCGACGCGCGTCGCGGTCGACACGGTGCGCGCGTACCTGGCCGAGCACGCGGCACCGGAGCGGGTGATCTTCTGCTGCTTCAGCCCGCAAGCCGAGGCGGCGTACCGGGCGGCGCTGGCTTAGCGCCGGCCGACCTTGGCGAAGATCGTCTCCCAGTCGAGCGCGAGATCGTCGTACGGCGCGAGCGGCATGGTGCCGCGCGCATCGCACTCTTCGACCGTTCCGTCGGCGCGGTGGATCGTCACCCGGCGCGTTTGCGGTTGCAGCACCAGCACGACGTTCGCGCCGTATTCCAGGAACGTCGCCACCTTGCGCCGGGTGATCGCCGGCCGATCTCCGGGCGACAGCACTTCCGCGACGACGTCGGGCGCGATCCGCGGCTGTTCGCCGCCGCTGCCGAAGTGCGGCATGCGCGCGTACGAGAAATAGCAGGCGTCCGGCAGCAGCGACGTCCAGGTCCCGTCGGGACGATCGAAATAGCAGCGCACCTCGACGCCCGCGCCCCCGCGGTCTCCGCCCCAAGCGTCCAGTTGCGCGCAAATGCGCCACTCGAGCATCCCGTGCAAATCCTTGGGGCTCCCGTCGGGGAGCCGCTCGCCGTCGAGCACTTCGACGTAGGGTTTTTCGTCGTCCAGCGCCGCGAGCCAGCGCGGGATCGGTCGTACGAGCATCTCACGCCCAACCTATCACGCGCTCGCGCGGGACGACAAGGGCGGGCGCAGCGAATGGCACGGGCATGGCGAATCCCCACCAGCGCGTCGGCGACGGCGCGCACAAGGTCATCGGGCTGCACGGCTGGTTCGGCGACCGCACCGCGTTCGCGGCGCTCTGGCCGCACCTCGACGGCGCGGCGTTCAGCTACGCGTTCATGGACCAGCGCGGCTACGGCGAGGCGCGCGACGTCGCAGGCGACTACACGGTCGAAGAGATCGCAGGCGACGCGCTGGCGCTGGCCGACGCGCTGGGCTGGGAACGCTTCTCGCTGATCGGCCACTCGATGGGCGGCAAGGCGATCCAGCAGGTGCTGGCGGATGCGCCCGCGCGGGTGCGCGCGCTGGTCGGGATCGCGCCGGTCCCGGCGGGCGGCGTCCCGTTCGACGAGCAGGGCTGGGCGCTGTTCGCGGGCGCGGCGGAGCGGCCCGAGAACCGGCGCGCGATCATCGACTTCACCACCGGCAACCGGCTGACGCACGTCTGGCTCGACGCGATGGTCGCCAACTCCCTGGCGATCTCGCGCCGCGAAGCGTTCGCGGCCTACCTCGAGGCGTGGGCGAAGGGCGACTTCCACCAGCGCATCGCGGGCAACCCGGTCCCGGTGCGCGTGCTGGTCGGCGAACACGATCCCGCGCTGGGCGCCGCGGCGATGGAACAGACCTGGCTGCGCTGGTATCCCAACGCGGCGCTGGAGACGCTGGCCAACGCCGGCCACTATCCGACCGACGAGACCCCGCTCGCGCTGGCGACCGCGATCGAATCGTTCCTGAGCGACGTTCCGTGAGCATGGCGCGCACCATCGCCCCGACCGCCGCACGGCTTCGCGGCACCGTCCTCCGCGCCGCGCTGGCCGCCGCGGCTTTGGGCGCGGCTCTGCCGGCAGCGGCACAAGGGCCGGCGACCATCACCGGCCACGTCTACGCCTGCGACACCGGCCGGCCGCTGGCGAACGCGGCGGTCCGCCTGCGGGGGCTCGACGACGGCCAGACGATCGTGCTGACCAGCGGCCGCAACGGCTACTTCGCACGGGTCGGCCTCGCGCCGGGCCGCTACCTGATCGAGGCCGCCGCGCCGCTCCCGGCCCAGCCGCCGCGCCCGGGGCACTGGGTCGCCCCGACCGCCTCGCGGCTGGCCCGAGTCGAAACCGACGACAAGCTCGACCTGCGCATCGGCACCGACGCGCCGCGGCGTTTCTTCGGCATCGGCCCCGTCCGGCGGCCGGAGCCGGGCGGCGAAGTGGCCCGGCCGCAGCCGGCGTGCGACGAGCCGCTGGTACCACCGGCCGTGCCCACGTCTGACCGGTACATCATCCACTAGGGTCGAACCGGACCCCATGAGCACGACCGTCTCGCCCGCCGCGCACCGGACCGCAGCGCCGCCCCCCCAGCCGCACGACTTCCTCGGCCTCGACGCGCTGATGACCGACGACGAGCGCCTGATCCGCGACACCGTGCGCGCCTTCGTGCGCGACCGGGTGCTGCCCAACATCGGCGCCTGGTTCGACGAGGGCGTCTTCCCGCGCGAGATGGCGCGCGAGCTCGGCAACCTCGGCCTGCTCGGGATGCACCTGCAGGGCTACGGCTGCGCCGGCACGAGCGCGGTCGCCTACGGCTTGGCCTGCCTGGAGCTCGAAGCCGGCGACTCCGGCTTCCGCTCGTTCGTCTCGGTGCAGGGGTCGCTCGCGATGTACGCGCTCTGGGCGCACGGCTCGGAGGAGCAGAAACAGACCTGGCTGCCGCGCATGGCGGCGGGTGAGGCGATCGGCTGCTTCGGGCTGACCGAGCCCGACTTCGGCAGCGATCCGGGCGGGATGCGCACGACCGCGAAGCGCTCGGGCTCGGACTACGTGCTCAACGGCACCAAGGCGTGGATCACCAACGGAGGCATCGCCGACGTGGCGGTGGTCTGGGCCCGCACCGATCCCGACGACGGCCCGCGCAGCGGCGCCATCCGCGGCTTCGTCGTGCCGACGAACACCAAGGGCTTCTCGACCCGCAACGTCGAGCGCAAGCTCTCGCTGCGCGCGTCGGTCACCTCCGAGCTGATCCTCGAGGACGTGCGCCTGCCCGCCGACGCGATGCTGCCCAACGTCGAAGGCCTGCGCGGTCCCCTCTCGTGCTTGAACGAAGCACGCTACGGCATCGTGTGGGGTGCGCTGGGCGCCGGGCGCGCGTGCTACGAAAGCGCGCTGGAGTACGCCAAGACGCGGGTGCAGTTCGGCCGCCCGATCGCCGGCTTCCAACTGACGCAAGAGAAGCTGGTCAACATGATGCTGGAGCTCAACAAGGGTCTGCTGACCGCGTTCCACATCGGCCGGCTCAAGGACGAAGGGCGCGCGCACTCCTCGCACGTCTCGTTCGGCAAGCTCAACAACGTGCGCGAAGCGCTCGCGGTCTGCCGCGAAGCGCGCACGATCCTGGGCGCGAGCGGCATCACGCTGGAGTACCCGGTGATCCGCCACATGAACAACCTCGAAAGCGTGCTGACCTACGAAGGCACGAGCGAAGTGCACACCCTGATCCTGGGTCAGGGCCTGACCGGCGAGAACGCCTTCTCGTAGCGAGGTCCCTCGTGAAGCGGCGGTGAGAAAACCGCCGGCGCGGCGATGCGCGCCCGCTCCCAGCGCGTTCCCAGGCACGTATTCATCCTCGTTCTTCGGAGGTCCGAACACGTGAACGCGAACGAACTCCGTCTGCCCTTGGGAGCGGCGCTCGCCGCCGTGCTGGCCGCGACGCTGGTCGCGCCGGCGCTGGCCGACACGCCCGGCCCGCACCCCTATTACGTCCACGCGCTGAGCGATCTGCGCCGCGCCGCCGCGCTCGAGAACCGTCCCGACGAGACCAACGTGGTGGCCGAGCAGCGCACGGCGCTAGCCGACATCCGCACCGCCATCGGCGCCGCGGCGCAAGCCGCGCGCGACGACAGCAAGGATCTCGGCGACCGCTTTCCGGTCGACGGCCCGCAGGACCGCCGCAGCCGCCTCTTGCAGGCGCGCAGCGTCCTGCGCGACGCACTGCGCGATCTGCAGCGACCCGAGGCCAACCCGGCCGCGGTGGTGCTGCGCGACGAAGCCGTCGACGCGACGCGGCAGGCGATCGGCGCGACCGACGCCGCGCTGCGCGACGACCGCTGGGACGACCGGCACCAGCGCCACCCGGCCGAGCTGCACGCGCTGACCGATCTGCGGCTGGCCCGCGCCTACCTTAACCACCGCGACGAAGGCAACGTCGAGTACGACGACGCGCAGGCGATCGGCTCGATCGACGCCGCGATCGGCGACGCGCGCACGGCCGCCTACGACGACGGCAAGAACCTCGCCGACCACCCGGCTGAGGACGCCGGCCTGTCGCACCGCGACCGGCTGCACCGCTCGCTGTCGCTGCTGGCGCGGGCGAACCGCGACCTGAGCGGCCCCGAAGCCGACCGCTATGCGCGGGGCGACCTGAGCGCCGCGCGGGCCGCGGTCGGCCGCGCCTACGCGTTCGTGCAGCAGGCGATCCGCGACGACCGCTTCGACGACCGCCACGGCGGCTAGCCCGCTTCGCCGCGCGGCCGTGCGGCCGCGCGGCGTACCATGACTGGACGTCTTGCCTAGAAGACCAAGTATAGCCTCAGTTGAAATGCTAGTGGTGCCTCTTTGCTCACCTTTGCATAGAAACCGAGGGAGTCCGATGAAACGATTCTTCTTGCTTGCGTTCTTCGGCATTGCGGTCGCGCTGGGCGCGATGACCTCCGCCGCGCAGGCCCAAGCCACGCGCACCTGGGTGTCCGGCGTCGGCGACGACGTCAATCCCTGCAGCCGCACAGCGCCGTGCAAGACCTTCGCCGGCGCCATCTCCAAGACGGCCGCCGGGGGCGAGATCGACGCGCTCGACCCGGGCGGGTTCGGCACGCTCACGATCACCAAGGCCATCACCATCGACGGCGGCGGCGGCCAAGTCGCGTCGGTGCTCGCCTCGGGCACCGTCGGCTTCACCATCAACGCCGGCACCAACGACGTGGTGACCCTGCGCAACCTGCGCATCAACGGCGCGGGCCCGACCTTGGGCACCAAGGGTATCAACATCGTCAACGCCGGCACGGTGCGGGTCCAGAACTGCGTGATCGAAAACTTCTCGAACGTGGGCATCGACGCCGAGAACGCCGCCCGCACCTTCCTCGACGTGACCGGCTCGATCGTCCAGAACAACACGGTGGGCGGCATCCTGAGCTCGACCGCGGCGACCACCGCCGGCAAGAACCGCGTTTCGATCGCGTACTCGACGCTGCTGGGCAACGGCGGCTACGGCGTGCGCGCGTCGCTGAACACCCGCATGCAAGTCAGCAACAGCCTCATCGCCAACAGCCCGGCCGGAGCGGGCGCGCTCGCCGACGCTTCCACCGCGCTGCTGGTCCTGACCGACACCACGGTCACCAACAACTCGACGGCCGGCGTTCACGCCTCGAACGCGGCCCTCGTCCACATCACGAACATCACGGTGACCGAGAACCTCAACGGCCTGATGTTCGACTCGGCCGGCCAGATCATCTCGTGGGGCAACAACCACGTCGCCGACAACCCGGGCGGCGACGGCGCGCCCAGCTCGGCCATCGCGCCGATCTGATCCGATCCGTCCCCGAACGCGGGCGGCGGCCTGCAAAGCCTTACGCCGCGGCGCGGGCAATCGAGGCGCTGCCCGCGAACCCGGTCCCCGATGAGCACGTCCGCCTCCCGCTTTGGAGAGCGTCCGGCTTCGCCGCGCGATCCGCGCGCACGGGCGGCCGGGACGGCGCTGGCGCTTGCGATCGCTTTCGTCGGTTCGGCCGGCTGGGCGGCGCAAGCTCCGGCGGGCGGCTCCGCGCCCCGCGTGCACCTCGTCGCGCGCGACGAGCCGGTGCGCGACGTATTCCTGCGCATGGGCGAACAAGCTCACCTCAACGTCACGCTGGCCGACGACGTGCGCGGCAACGTCAGCTTGACCGTCAGCGACGCGACCCCCGACGAGGCGCTGCACGCGGTCTGCGCGCAGCTGCGCCTGCGCTGCACGCGCGAGGGCCGCACCGTCATCGTCTCGGCCCGCAGCTCGGCCGTGCTGCCGCTGGCGGTCGTCCCGGCCGGGCGCGCGGCGCATGTGCTGCGCGGGCTCTTTCCGCGCCTGTCGGTGAGCGAGGGCGGCGCGGGCAATACGCTGGTGCTGGCCGGCGCGGACGCCGACATTCAGGCCGCGCGCGCGGTGGTCCAGGGCCTGGACGTGCGCGACCCGCGCACTCCGACGACCGAGGCGGTCAGCCTGCGCTCGCAGCCGGCCTCGGCCGTCGCGACTCGGCTGAAGGCGCTCTACCCGGCCGCGAAGATCACCGTGCTGTCCAAGTCCGGCATGCTGATCAGCGCGCCGCCGGCCGACCTGACCCAGATCAAGGCGGCGCTGGCCGGGATCGACGCCGCCGCGCCGGCCGCGACGATCGCGCCGCAGGCCAGCGACGCGGTGACGATCATGGCCCGCCGCCCGGCCGACGTCGCGCGCGGGATCAGCTCGCAGTTTCCGCGCGTGCGGGTCGCGGTCTCCGGCCCGACCGTCACCCTGAGCGGTGCGCCCGAGGACGTGACGCGCGCCCGCGCGCTGGTCGCGCAGCTCGACGTGCCGCCCTACGGCAGCCGCTACACCCAGATCTACCGGATCAAGAACGTCGACGCGCAGTCGGTCGCCGACCTGGTGCGGCGCGCCTTTCCGCAAGCCGCGGTGTCGGTCGACGCGGGCCTCAACGCGCTCTCGGTGACCGCCACGGCGATCGACCAGCAGCGCATCGCGGGCGGCATCGCGCAGCTCGACGGGACGGCGAACGGCGGGGGCGGCGCCAACCGCGACGAGGGCGCGGCGCAAGGCGCGCAGCCCGGCACGCACGCGATCGTGCAGCTGCGCTCGATCGTGCCGGGCGTGCAGGGCGCGGGAACCTCGGCCCAAGACATCGCGGTCGCGGTCCAGACCGCGCTCCAGACGACCCACCCCGACCTGCGGGTGACCGTGCCCAACGGCATGCAGTCGCTGATCCTGACCGGCGGCGCGCAGGCCATCCGCGACGCCAAGGACCTGATCGCGTCGCTCGACGTGGTGCCGCAGTCGGTCGTGCTCGACACCGAGATCCTCGAGCTCGACGAGAACAGCTCGCGCAACCTTGGCCTGCAGCTCGGCACGACCTCGATCGGCACGACCTTCAGCGAGGTGCAGCCCACGCCCGGGCCCAACGGCCAGCCCGGCCGGGTGATCGGCTTCCAAGCCCTGACCCGGACCGGGATCGCATTCCAGGCCCAGGTCAACCTGCTGCTCCAGAACGGGCGCGCGCGCGTGCTGGCCGACCCGCGCATCACGACCCTCTCGGGGCGGACCGCGACGATCCGGGCGGGCGACACGATCAGCATCCTGACCTCGATCGGCGGCGGCACGGGCACCGTCGCGACGACCCAGCTCGAGAGCTTCCAGACCGGCGTCACGCTCGACATCACGCCGATCATCACCGACGCCGGCGAGATGAGCGTCGCGCTGCACCCGATCGTCAACTCGCTGACCGGCTACCTCAACGGGGTGCCGCAGATCTCCACCCGCGACACCCAGACGACGGTCCACCTGCGCGACAACGAGACGCTGGTGATCGGCGGGCTGATCCAGGAGAACACCCAGCGCACCGAGAGCAAGGTCCCGCTGGTCGGCGACATTCCCGTGCTGGGCCGCATCTTCCGCAACACCAACACCACCAGCACCCGCAACGAGCTGATCATCGTGGTCACCCCGCACGTGCTCGGGATCGCCGGGACGACCGTGCCCAACGCCGCGCTGCCGCCGGGGATGACCGTGCCGGCTCCGCGCCCGCTCCCGACCCTCGCTCCCAGCGTCAGTTTCCCGCTCGTCAACCCGACCACGCCCGCCC
>CAXTNU010000177.1:0-7845 GCA_964245595.1 uncultured bacterium
ACCCTGCGCGACGTCGCCACCGTGCTGCGCGGGCCGGCGGCATACCCGGTCGCGATGGTGTTCCTGGGCGCGTGCGTGTTCAGCGCGCTGTTCAACTTCCAGGCCGGCTTCGCGGCCGCGCGCGGCCTGGACTACCCGGTGTTCTACGTGACTTACACGGTAGTCGTGATCGCGCTGCGCTTCCTGGCCGCGGGCTTCGTGGGGCGCCAGTCGCGCGACCGCGCGACGATCGGCCTGCTGGTGCTGATGACCGTCGCGGTCGCGCTGCTGCTAGTGACCGGCGCGAATCCGCTCTACGCGCTGGCGGCCGCGCTGCTGGGCGCGGGCTACGGGCTGGTCTACCCGCTGATCCAGGCCCAGGCCGTCGCCGACAGCCCGCGCCAGCGCCCCACGCTGGTGCTGACGATCTTCAGCGTGTCGTACTTCCTGGGCATCTTCGGCTTCCCGCTGATCGCGGGCCATCTCATCGTGCGCTGGGGCTACGGCGCGCTGCTCGGGGCGCTGCTCGCGCTGGCCGCCGCCGAGACGGGCTTGGCGCTCGTGCGCGCGGCGCGCTCGCGCCGGGCGCTGCTTTCTCCTGACCGGGGTGTGTCGTGAGCATACATTACGATTCGCGCAAGCTGCTGCAGTACGAGTGGAGCGACCGGGCGGATCACGCCAAGAAGATCCTCGAGAAGCGGCGCATCGACGAGCTGGTGCGCGAGCTCGTCGCGCGCGACGGGCAGCCGCTGTCCTCGCTCGACATCGGCTCGGCGACGGGGCGCTACCCGCTCTGGTTCAGCGAGCACGGGTTCCACGCGGTCGGCTACGACATCAGCCCCGAAGCGGTCGCGATGTCGCGCCTGACCGCGCGCGGGCGCACGAACATCGAGTTCCACGTCCGCAACGTGCTCGAGATCGAGCCCGAGCCCGAGCGGTTCGCGGTCGTGACCTGCATGATGGGCACGCTCAACCACATCGTTCCCGAGCAGCAGGAGCGGCTGTTCGCCTGGGTGCGCGCGAGCCTGCGCCCGGGCGGCGCCTTCCTGTTCTCGTCCTGGAACCGCGAGTGCCCCTACACCTCGTACCTGCGTTTCTACACCCGGGCCGAACAGGAGTTCATCGAGCGCAACGCGCTGACCGCGGCGCAGGTGCTGGAGCTGGCGGCGCGGACCGGTTTCGAGCCCGTCCGGGTCAGCCCGGTGTGCTTCCTGACCGACCAGTGCTACGACGCCTGGACGGGCGAGCTCGGCGAGAGCGACATCTACGCGCTCGACGACTACCTGGCCGGCCTGCTGCGGCCCAGCAACGCGCAGATGTTCGTCACCGGCCTGCGCCGCCCGGCGCGCGGCGAGCCGTGACCGCCAAGCTGGCCGCGCTGCCGTTCGCGGCCTGGGTGTTGCTGGTCGGCACGTTCGCGATCAGCGTCGGCAGCTACATGATCGTCCCGTTTCTGGCCCTGGAGCTGGTGCGCCACGCCGGGCTGAGCCTGGCCACGGTCGGCCTGGCGTTCACCGCCAAGCTGTGGGCCCAGTCGGGGCTGGCCTTCGCGGGCGGGATGATCTCGGACCGCTACGGCGGGCGGGGCGCGATGGCGGCGGGCTTGGGCATCCGGGTCGTCTCGTACCTGGGCCTGGCGTTCTTGCCGTTCGGGGCCCTGATCGTGGTTTGGGTCGGGCTGATCGGCGCCGGCCAGGCGCTGTTCGCGCCGGCCGTCCGGGCCGCGCTGTTCGCGCTGGCCGGCGCGGAGGACACCGTGTTCGTCTACTCGCTGCAGAACACGGCGATGAACGCCGGCGTGACGCTGGGGCCGCTGCTGGGCGTGCTGCTGCTGCCGTTTCCGCCCGCGCTGAGCTTCACCATCGCGGCGGGCGTGTTCGGCGCGTTCGGGCTGGCGGTGCTCGCGCTGCTGCCGCCGCTGCTCGGCCGGGTGCCGGGCAAGACGCTGCGCGCGCGCGACCTGCGCGAGATGGCATCCAGCCGCGCGGTGTGGCTGGCCTGCGCGGCGGTCGCGGTGTTCACCGTCGGCTACGTCCAGCTCGAGATCGCGCTGCCCTCGTTCGTGCAGGGCCATTACGGCACGCGCGCGGTGGGCTGGTTCTTCGCCCTCAACGCGCTCGTCGTGGTGGCGCTGCAGCTGCCGCTCGCGCGCTGGAACGAGCGGACTCCGACCTGGTGGGTCGCCGCCGCCAGCTTCGCCGCGATGGGCGCGGGCTTCGTGCTCGTCTCCGCATCGGCGCTGGGGGTGGCGGGGCTGCTCGCCGGGATCGCGCTGTTCAGCTTGGGCGAGCTGCTGATCATGCCCAAGCTCAACGCGGCCACCGTCGCCGCGCTGCCCAAGCACGTCGTGGCGACCGCGCTGGGCTTGCTCACCGTGTGCGGCGCGTTCGGCGGCGCGCTCGGGAACTGGCTGGGCGGAGCGGTCTACCCGCGTCTGCACGCGCTCGGCCAGGGCGAGCGCTACTGGTCGCTGCTCGGGCTGGCCCTGTTCGCCGCCGCGCTGGCGAGCGGGGCGCTGGCCGCCGGCCGGCGCCGTCCCGCCGCGGCCCGGAGCTTCTCGTGAGCACGCTGATCCTCAACGGCTTTCCGCTGGCCCGCGCGCCGTACCACGAGTGGGTCGGCGACGCGCGGCAGACGCTCGTGCTGGTCGGCGCCGACGGCGCGATGATCGCCGATCCGGCGCAGCGCGCGGCGTTCGAGCGCCACTACGCGGCGGTCGAGCCGGTCGCCGACTACGCGCTGAGCGGAATGGTCGAGTACCACGCGGCGCGGCTGCACGAGCGCTTCGGGTTCGAGCGCGTCGTCGCGCTGTCGGAGCGCGACCTGCTGCGGGCCGCCCGGCTGCGCGAGCGGTTCGGCATCCCGGGCCAGACCGTCACGAGCGCCGAGGCCTTTCGCGACAAGCTGCTGATGAAGCGGCTGGCGGAGGCGGGCGGCATCCCGGTCACCGCCTACGCGCCGGTCGAGTACGCGACCGACCTGCACGCCTTCGCCGAGCGCCACGGCTATCCGATCGTGGTCAAGCCGCGCCACGGCGCGGGCTCGGTCGGCGTCAGCGTCGTGCGCGACCGCGCGGAGCTGCGCGCGCTGGTCGCATGCGGCCTGAGCCCGCGCATCATGGACGACGCGAGCACGATGGTCGAGACGTTCGTCGAGGGGGCGATGTACCACGTCGACGGGCTGGTCGTCGAGGGCGAGCTGGTGCTGCACTGGCCCTCGCTGTTCCTGGGCGACCAGCGCGAGACGTGGGAGCGCGACGAGCCGCTGATGGGGGCGACCGTCGATCCCGGCGACCCGCTGCGCGAGCCGCTCCAGGCGCTGCTGCGCCGCGTCCTCGGCGTGCTGCCCACGCCGGCGAACACGACCTTCCACTGCGAGATCTTCCGCACCGCCGACGACCGGCTGCTGCTGAGCGAGATCGCCAGCCGGGTCGGCGGGGTGCGGGTCAACGACGCGATCCGCTTGGCCTTCGACGGCTTCAACCTGATCGAGAGCACGGTCAAGGCGGAGTGCGGGGTCGCGCTCGCGCGCCGCCCGCCCGAGCTGCCGCTGCAGGCCGCGGGCTGGGTGATGATTCCGCCGCGCGCGGGCGTGGTCGAGGCGATCCCCGCCGAGCTGCCGTTTCCCTGGGTGTGGGGCTATCGCGCGCTGGCCGCGCCGGGCCAGGTCCTCGCGCGCGCCGCCAGCAGCGGCGAGGCCTATATCTCGTTCCTGGTCCACGCGCCGACCCACGCCGAGGCCGTCGCGCGCCTGCGCGAGGCGACGGACTGGGCGCTGGCGCACGCGCGCATCGTTCCCCGAGGTGCGGCATGAGCGCCATCCTGATCCTCAACAAACGCTCGCTGCGCGGTTACCCGTACCACGAATGGCTGCGCGACGACCCGCGTCCCAAGGTGCTGCTGACCGCGCGCCAGATCCACGAGGAGTACCGCGAGGACCTGGCCGAGTGGGAGCCGTTCTACGCCCACATCGAGCAGTTCGACGCGTACAACGTCAACGGCGACATCGAGCTGCGCGCGCTCGAGCTGCACGAGCGCTTCGGCTTCGAGCGCATCCTGGCGAACTTCGAGTTCGATCTGCCGCGCGCGGCGCGCCTGCGCGAGCAGCTCGGCCTGCCGGGGCAGAGCGTGGCCAGCGCGCACGCGTTTCGCGACAAGGTCGCGATGAAGGACCTCTGCCGGGCGCGCGGTCTCGCGGTGGGCGAGTACCGGCGCGCGCGCACCGCCACCGACATCCTGGAGTTCGTCGCCGCGCACGGCTACCCGGTGGTCGTCAAGCCGGCCAACGGCGGCGCGTCGCTCGACACCCACGTCCTGCGCGGCGACGCGGACCTGCGCGCGCTGCTCGCGCGCGGGCTGGTGCCGCGCTTCGACTTCGTCCCCAACCTGATCGTCGAGCGCTTCGTTCCGGGTGAGATGTACCACGTCGACGGGCTCGTCGTCGACGGCGAGATCGCCCTGCTCTGGCCCTCGCGCTACATCAACAACACCCTGTCGTTCAAGGACGACGTCGCGCTGGGCAGCTTGACGCTCGACGCCGGCACCCCGCTGACCGAGCGGCTGCGCGGCTTCAGCCGTGCCGTGCTGGCGGCGCTGCCGACCCCGCCGACGACGACGTTCCACGCGGAGGTCTTCCATACGCCGGACGACGAGCTGGTGCTGTGCGAGATCGCCAGCCGGACCGGCGGGGCGAAGGTCGCCGCCGCGCTCGAGCTGGCCTTCGGGGTCGACATCAACGAAGCGTGGTACCGCGCGCTGTGCGGGCTGCCGGTCCGCCGTCCGGTACCGCTACCGGACGGTGCGGCTGGCTGGCATTTGATCTTCCCGCGCGCCGGCGTGCTGCGCGCGGCGCCGGCGGAGTGCCCGCTGCCCGGCGTGGTGGACTACGCGCTGTTGGCCCAGCCCGGCCAGCGGCTCGGCGCGGCCTACCACTCGACCGACACGCTGGCCTCGTTCGTGCTGAAAGGCAGCGGCGCGGACGAGGTGCGCGACCGCATCGCCGCCGCCGAGCGCTGGTTCCTCGAACGCCTGGAAATCGAGCGCGGTGCGGAGCTGATACTGTCCTGAGGAGCACACCATGACGAAAGCGGCTCGCCTCTCGAAACAGATGCTGGAGCACGCGCTGAGCTTGCCGGAGACCTACGAGGACCATCCCTGGGGCGAGAGCGTCGCCAAGGTGCGCAAGAAGATCTTCGCGTTCTTCGGCGGCCCCGACGGCACCAGCATCACGCTCAAGCTGGTCGAGTCGCACCCGTTCGCGCTCGCCGTGCCGGGCGCCGCGCCGACCGCCTACGGTCTGGGCAAAGCGGGCTGGGTGACGATTCCACTCGCTGCCGCGCCGCCGCCCGGCGTGCTGCGCGACTGGATCGACGAGAGCTATCGCCTCATTGCCCCCAAAAAGCTCGCCGTGCAATTCGACCTGCGCTGAGCACCGGCGGACCGCAACGCCCCGCGTGAGAACTGGTTTGTTCGGCTGAGGAGAGTCACGATATGGACCTCGACGCGTTGAAGGCAATTCTGGGCCAGCCGTATTCGCTAAAGCCGGTAGCTATAGGCGTCCCTATTGGCGAAAACCGAGTTCTGTTCGACATGCTGCACCCGGTAGACGGTGACCGGCTCTCCGCGTTTTGGGCGTGTGATGACGATACATCCGAACGAACCGGCCCGTATACGGTCGATGCCTGGTGCAGCGCGGTTGAAAATGAAGACGGGTCTTGGGCGATGACGCGTGTCTGCCGGCTACACGAGTCGGTCCTAAGGCTTGGCTAAAGCGAACCTCCACACGTCGCAGGTGGGATCGCGTTCGGACCTGAGCTCGTGTACGTGACGTTGATCGTGTTGCCGAACGGTACCGGAGGATCGTGTCCCGCGGAGTGGTGTACGAGTGACTCTCGACGCGGGTTGCTTCTCAGCCTGTAATGACGGCTGAGAGCCGTTGGTTCTGGTTGTCGCTGATCGCTCCGAGTCCTTCAAGGGAGAGGTATCGGCGCTGCAGTTGCCACTCGTCGTTCTGCTCGAGCAGCAGCGCGCCGACAAGGCGAACTATCGCGGCATCGTTAGGGAAGATGCCAACCACATCGGTGCGGCGCTTGATTTCGGCGTTGAGCCGCTCGAGCGGGTTGGTTGAAGCGATCTGCTTGCGGTGTGCTCGTGGGAAGCCCGTAAATGCGAGCACGTCGTTTTCGGCCTCATCCAGTAGCGCTGCCAGCTTCGGTAGCTTCGTTCGGAAGTGATCGGCGACCACCCGCCATTGCTCGTGCGCAGCGTCGGCTGTCTCTTGGGCAAAAGCCGTGTTGATTAGTGCGAGCACCATCTGCCGCTGACCCTTGTTCGCATACGCTAGAGCGTTGCGCATGAAGTGTACGCGGCAGCGTTGCCACGTCGTGTTGAACACTTTTGCGATTGCTGCCTTGAGGCCCAGATGCGCGTCGGAGATCACCAGCTTCACCCCGCGCAGTCCGCGTCGCGTGAGATCACGCAAGAACTTGACCCAGAACGGCTCCGCCTCGCTCGGACCGACGGCGAGACCGACGATTTCCCTTACACCATCGGTGTTTACTGCCACGGCAATTATGACTGCAACCGACACGATGCGGCCGGCCTGACGCACCTTCACGTACGTCGCGTCAATCCACAGATACGGCCAATCCCCTTCGAGCGGGCGGGTGAGAAAGGCGTTCACGCGCTCGTCAATCTCACCGCATAGCCGCGATACTTGGCTCTTGGAGATCCCGGTCATGCCCATCGCCTTGACCAGCTCGTCAACCGATCGTGTTGAGACGCCCTGAATGTAGGCCTCCTGAATCACCGCCGCAAGCGCTTTCTCGGCGGTCCGACGTGGCTCCAGAAACGCCGGAAAGTACGAGCCGCGTCGCAATTTGGGAATTCGCAAGTCGACCGACCCAACGCGCGTCTCCCACAGGCGATCGCGGTATCCGTTGCGGCTGTTGCTGCGCTCGGCAGTTCGCTCGCCGTACTCGGCGCCAGTCCGGTGCTCGACCTCGAACTCCATCAAGCGCTCGGCGACGTGGGCCAAGAGCTCGCGCACAACTTCGTCCTGCGCCCCCTTCTCAACGAGCTCGGCAAGTGCCATACTGACCTTGGCCATCGTGGTGTCCTTTCGCGGACAGTTGCTCTGCAAAACAACCTTCGCCAAGGGCCACGATGGCCGCCCCTTTTTACCCTATGAGGTGGCTGAACTCATACACCACGCCCGGGGACACGATCTACCGGAGACATGAAGAAGAATGTAGCCTGTACTCCAGGTCCGACTATTGATTTAACTGGTATGATTGTCGTGCCTGGGTCTCCACTTATTCCCTGAGTGGTGGCAACCGCAGAGACGACGACTGAGTACACGTTGCAATCGACATAGAATCCGCCGTTTTGATAGTAAACCCGTCGAGTTAGATCGCGAGGGGTATGAGTGACGCCGCCTCCGCCACCAGGCGGGGGATTGCTGGTGCCGCCGGGAGGTGGTGCGCCGACGGGCGCCGGCACTGGATCTGGCCCAGGCGGCGGTGTGCTGCAGGTCGTGAACGCTGGTCCGAGAGCGTCTGCCCGCTGCGCGTCCATCGGCTGCTGTGTTCCGCACCGTGCGTTGCGTGGGACGCCATTCGGGATCGGCGTAGACGAAGAATTATCGATGGCACAGCCCGACAGAATCGCAATACCCGAGGCGAGTGCCATCGTGCATCCTCGCTTCGCCAGAGACAACAGCCGTACAGGCATACCACTCCCGTTGCCCGTGGTCGCATGCCGCTCGATTCTCGCGCAGCAATAGCTAAGGCATATTTGGTTTATTCATTTATTTGGGTCATCGGGACTTCGTGTGGCCGGGAAGCAGCGATAATCCGCCACAGTGGAA
>CAXTNU010000178.1:0-7817 GCA_964245595.1 uncultured bacterium
GGCCGGGATCGGACAGCGAGAGGAACCGGTGCGCGATCAGCTCCTCGCGCAGGTCGGTCAGCATCCGTTTGAGCCGCTCGCCGTCGGCGTTGGCCAGGATCACGTCGTGAAAGGCGGTGTCGTGGCGCTCCATCTCGGCCGGGTCGTCGACCGCGCCGCCCATTGCATCCACGAGCGCGCCCAGCTCGGCCAGGTCGTCGCTGCCGATCGTGCGCGCCGCGCGCCGGGCGGCGAGCGACTCGAGCGCCTCGCGAATCTCGAAGATGCAGTCGACGTCGGCCGCGTCCAGGCCCCGCACGACGCTGCCGCGCAGCCCGCGCGGCTCGAGCAGGCCCTCGCTCTCCAGCCGCCGCAGCGCCTCGCGGATCGGCGTCCGGCTCGCTCCCAGGCGGGCCGACAGGTCGGCCTCGATCACCGGGGTGCCGGCTGGCAGATCGCCCGAGAGGATCGCCGCCCGGAGCTGCTCGTGGATGCGGTCTCGCATCGGGAGCTCTCGGCGGAGCGGCTGCAACGACTTGCCGTGCATGGACCCACGGTACCCAGCCGAGCAACCCCCGTCAAGATTCGGATACGGTATCCCATTGACAGTGACGACAAAAGTGGCTAGGCTGGGCGAACTTCAGGATACGGTATCCCGTTACCGCCCATCGACCGGAGGTCCCGCCATGCTCGCCACGAGAACCGCCGCTCCGCCCCGTACGATGACGGCCGCCGCGGCCGCCGTGCGCGTCATGGAAAGCGAAGGCGTCGAACTGGCTTTCGGCATCCCCGGGGCCTCGATTCTGCCCCTCTACGACGCCCTGCGGAACTCGACGATCCGCCACCTCGTGGTGCGCCACGAGGAGGGCGCCACCCACGCCGCCGACGGCTACGCCCGCGCCACCGGCAAGGTCGGGATCGCGATCGCGACCTCCGGCCCGGGCGGGACGAACTTCGTGACCGGGCTCTACACCGCGCTGGCCGACTCCGTCCCGATCATCACGATCACGGGACAAGTGCCGGTCGGCCAGCTCCACCGCGAGGGCTTCCAGGCCGTCGACATCTGCGAGATCGTCAAGCCGGTGGTCAAGAAGTCGTTCCTGTGCAAGGAGGCGGCGCAGATCCCGTGGGTCTTTCGCGAAGCGTTCCGGATCGCGCGCGAAGGCCGGCCGGGACCGGTCCACATCGACCTGCCGCAGGACGCCCAGCAGCAGCTCATCACCTACGACCCCACGGACGACGAGCCGCTGCCGCTGTTCAAGATGCCGCCCGGCGCCGCCAAGATCAGGCGCGCGGTGGAGTGGCTCGCGACCGCCGAGCACCCGGTGCTGATGCCGGGCGGCGGCGTGATCATCGCCGAGGCCTGGACCGAGCTGGTCGCGCTCGCCGAGCACCTCCAGCTCGCGGTCAGCCCGACCTACATGGGCAAGGGCGCGATCGACGAGGACCACCCGCTGCACATCGGCACGGTGGGCATCCAGACCAGCCAGCGCTACGCGAACTCGCTCTTCCTCCAGAGCGACGTCGTGTGCGCGATCGGGGCGCGCTTCGCCAGCCGCCACACCGGCGATCTGGCGACCTACCGCGGCGGCCGCCGCTTCATCCACGCCGACGTCGAGGCGACGCAGATCGGCCGCATCTTCGAGCCCGACCTCGGCATCGTGGCCGACGCGAAGCTCACCCTGCAGGCGATGCTGGCCGAGGCGCGCCGCGCGTACCCGGCCGGCATCCGGCGCCCGGGCTGGGTCGGCTCGATCGCGCACGCCAAAGCGGCGCTCGGCCGGCGCACCGATTTCGGCGACGTGCCGGTCAAGGGGCCGCGCGTGTTCGGCGAGATCAACGCGTTCTACGACGCCGACACGACGTTCGTCACCGCGATCGGCCTGTATCAGATCTGGTCGGGCCAGTTCCAGACCGTGCACCAGCCGCGCCGCTACTTCTGCTGCGGTCAAGCGGGGCCGCTGGGCTGGGAGATCAGCGCGTGCACCGGGATCAAGCTCGCTTTTCCCGAGCGCGAGGTGGTCGGCATCGTGGGCGACTACTCGTTCGAGTTCCTGATGGAAGAGATCGCGGTCGCGGTGCAGTACCGCATCCCGTTCGTGCTGGTCATGCTCAACAACGCGCACCTGGGCTTGATCCGCCAGGCCGAGCGGAAATCGTTCGGCTTCGACGACGACTACGAGGTGTCGATCAGCTACGGCGCCGACGGCTACGGCATGGACCACGTCAAGGCCATGGAAGCGATGGGCGCGGCCGGCGTGCGGGTGACCGAGCCCGGCGCGATCCGCGCCGCGCTGGCCTGGGCCCGCGCGACCTCGAACGAGCGGCGCCTGCCGGTGCTGGTCGAAATCCTCACCGAGCCCAAGGAGAACGCCGCGATGGGCACCTCGATCGCGGCGGTGACGGAGGTCTACTGATGGCGCGCTTCTCGGCCAACCTGTCGTTCCTGCTGCAGGAGCTGGACTTCTACGACCGGATCGACGCGGCGGCCGCGCACGGCTTTCGCGGCGTGGAGTCCATGGCGCCCTACGACTACGCGGTCGGCGAGATCGCGCGCCGGCTGCGCGCGCACGGCGTCGAGCAAGTCCTGTTCAACTTGCCGATGGGCGGCTTCGCGGCCGGCGAGCGCGGCTTCGCCTCCGATCCCGCCCGCAGCGCCGAGTTCCGGCACGGCGTCGGGCGCGCGGTCGCCGTCGCGCGCGAGCTGCACTGCACGCGCCTCAACTGCCTGGTCGGCAAGACCCTGCCCGACGTGGAGCCGGCCCGCGCGCGCACGGCGCTGGTCGACAATTTGCGCTTCGCCGCCGGCGAGCTGGCAGCGAACGGGATGACGCTGGTCGTCGAGCCGCTCAACCGGCTCGAGACGCCGGGCTTCATCATCGGCACCACCGCCGAAGCGCTGGCGCTGATCGACGAGGTGGGAGCGCCCAACCTGCGCTTGCAGTACGACGTCTACCACGCGCAGCGCGCGGAAGGCAACGTCATCGCGACGATTCGCGCGCACGCCGCGCGCTTCGGCCACGTTCAGCTCGCCGACAGCCCGGGCCGCAACGAGCCGGGGACGGGCGAGCTGGCCTACGAGCGCATCCTGCCCGCGCTCGACGCGACCGGCTACGCCGGCTGGGTCGGGCTCGAGTACAAATCCTCGCTGCCGGTCCCGCAAACGTTCGCCTGGATCGACGCCCTCGAACGCGAAAGGATCGCCACCTGAGCGCGCCGGCACCGCACGCAGCATCGCCGCGGCGTTCGTGAAAGCGGGCGCCGCCTCGCTCGGCGCACCGGTCAGCGGCGGCGAGAAGGGACTCGGCCCTGCCGCCGTTCCGCGACCGGCCGGCGCCTCGCTCGTCGAGGAGCGGTCCGGCTCGACTCGAATTCGCTCGCACTCCGGACTCGCGAGGATCACCATGAGACGCACCGCTTCCCGCGCCGGCATGCCGCGCCAAATGCTCCCCGGCCACTGGTACGTGGCCGCTTTCGGAACCGAGATCGGGCGCGAGCCGGTTCGGCGGGTGGTGCTGGACGAGCCGATCGTCTTCTACCGCCGCCAGGACGGCACGGTCGCGGCGCTGTTCGACCGCTGCGCGCACCGCAGCTACCCGCTCTCGCGCGGCAAGGTCGAGGGCGACGCGATCGTGTGCGGCTACCACGGCTTCACCTTCGACGCGGGCGGGACGTGCGTCGCCGTGCCGGGTCAGGCCGAGATCCCGCGCGCCGCGCGGGTCCGCGCGTACCCGGTCGTCGAGAGCGGCCCGTTCGTCTGGGTCTGGACCGGCGCCGCCGACGCGGCCGACTCTAGCCGCATCCCCGACCACCGCTGGGCGCGCGACCCGGGCTGGGTCACCTTCACCAACCGGGCGCTGGTGAACGTGCGCTACGGCCTGCTGCTGGACAACCTGCTCGACCTCTCGCACGAGACGTTCATCCACGCCGCGACGATCGGGACGCCGGACGTCGCGCAGACCCCGATCGCGACCGAGGTCGACGGGCTGACCGTGCGCGTCTCGCGCCGCATGATCGGGGCGGAGTGCCCGCCGTTCTACCAAACCGCGACCGGCATCCAGGGCCGGATCGACCGCAGCCAGGACATCGAGATGCACGTCCCGTCGTTCTACGTGCTGCACGTGCGCATCGCCGAGACGGGCGACCCGGGCGACGGTTATCGCGTCAAGATCATGTACGCGATCACGCCCGAGAGCGCGAACACCACCCACGACTTCTGGGCCGTCAGCCGCAACTTCGCCCTCGACCAGACGTGGGTGAGCGAGAAGATGGCCGCGATCCAGGACGCGATCGTGAACGAGGACGTCGTCGCGCTCGAAGCGCTCGAGCGCAGCCTGCCCGACGACGGCTACGTGCCCGAGGTCAGCATCAACATCGACCGCGGCGGGCTGCAGGTGCGCCGGCTGGTGCACGAGCTGATCCGCGCCCAGGCCGAACGCGTCTCGTAGCGCTCACCGGCCCTTGTGCACCGCGCGCAGGCGCGGCGGTACCCGGCGCACGGTGACGCCCGGGTCGTCGATGCCGTGCGCGAGCGCGAACCAGCGCGCCGCCTCGGGCCCGAAGCGCTCCAGATACGACGGCGGCAAGAGGGTGAAGTCGGCCAGCGTCCGCACCCCGAGCAGGCGCAGCCGCAGCAGCGCGTCCTCGTCGAGCTCGAGCCGCTCGAGCGGCGCGTCGGCGACGAAGGTCGCCTCGCGCCCGGGCGGGCAGACAGCCCCGCCTCCGCCACGATAGGTCGCGACTTGGGCGACGAAGCGGTTCACCGCCGCACCCAGGCACACGGGCAGACCGCTCGGGCGCAAGGCGTCGCGGACCGGCTCGAACCAGCGCACCGGCTCCTCCTCGTCCTCGTCGAGGCGCAGAAAGGCGCGGCCGAGGCCGCCGTCCTCGACCGGCGCGACCGTGCAGAGCAGCGCGAGCACGGCGTCCCAGCGCAACGCCGCCGCGGCCGGCTCGTCGAGCACCATGCGCCCGAACGGTACCCAGCGCAGGGCCTGCCGGGCGTCCATGCCGACCCGCACCCCGGCCGCCAGCACCGGATCGGTCGCCTCGACCACCCGGCCTCGCAGCGGCCGATCGATCAAAAAGGCCGATTCGTGCGGGCTCACGGCCCGCCGCAGGGCGGCGGAAAGACGGAACCAGGGAATGCGTACACAGACGATCATCGCGGTACGCCCGGCGCGACGGCAACCATTGGACGGCCAGTGTATCGAACGTATGTTCGATAGTCAAGCAGGATTGGGACCGGTACACTAGAGCGCACTCGCTCCGCTGCCCGCGGGCAAGCCGAGGGACCGGGTGACCAAGCCGTTGCAGCTTCAGAAAGCGAGCACACCATGCCGACCGAATCACGCTTCGACGAGCTCGATCTGCGCGAAGAGCCGGCTCGCGGCGACGGCTCTCCCGAGTCGGGGCCTCCGTCCGACAACCCGCAGTGCTGCAGCAAGGCCTTGCAGTCGCCGATCTGACGTGCCGAGCTGATGCGACCGTTGACCCCAAACGCGCAGTGCACCGAGCTCTGCTGCCCGCCCGTCGGCTGACGGGCTCGACGAGCGCGCTCATCACACACCACACGATCTCCAGAGGGTGAGGAACCGATCATGCCAACCGAATACCGCACCGAATACCGCTTCGACGACCTGGACCTGCGCGAAGAACTACCCCAAGCGAGCGATTCGGATTCAGCGATCCCGCTCACGGAGCGCTACTGCAGCAGAACGGTCTGTGACAGCGTCAACCTCTGCTGCGCGTAGCCGCTACTCCGCGGTCCACTCCAGCAGCGCGCGGCGCTCGTGTTTGGCGATCGGGGTCTTGCTCTTGATCGCGTCGAGATAACGCCGCTTGCCGGCGCGGTTGCCCTTGCCGATGAGCACCGCGCCGACGAAGCGCTCTTCGTGGAAGTAGAGCGCGCGATACCATTTCTTGTCGGCGTCGACGTGCGTCTCGACGTCGAGGTCGTCGCGGTACTCCGGTGAGAGCCCGAACTGGGTGATCGTCTGGCCGCTGAACACCAGCGACGAGTATTCCGGAATCGTGTCGTACGACGCGTCGCCGCCGGCCATGTTGAGCGCGGCGAGCTTGCCGTGCGCGCCGGCGCTGTTCCAGGTGCCCATGCGGTAGTGCATGCCGGCGATCGGGTCGTAGAACTCGGCCGCGTCGCCGGCCGCGAAGATCTCCGGCACCGCGGTGCGCAGATGCTGGTCGCACACGAAGCCGGTGCGGACTTCGACCGGCGTGCCGTGCGCGAGCTCGGTGTTGATCGTCAGGCCCAAGCCGATGCCGACCAGGTCGGTGTGCAGCGTCTGCCCGCTCGTCGTCACCACGCCGCTGACCGCGCCGTTGGAGCGCACGTACTCGCGCACTTCCTCGCCGAAGTGCAGGTGCACGCCGTCGGTGCGGGCGGAGTCGTGCAGCAGCTCGCCGGCCGCCTCGTCGAGCATCCGGCGCAGGAAGCGCGGGCCGCGGATCAGCCAGTGCGTCTCGACCCCGCGCGCGACGAACGCCTCGGCCAGCTCGTAGGCGATGAACGAGCCGCCGACCGAGACCGCGACCTTGGCCGTCTCGAGCGCGTGCGAGATCGCCTTGGTGTCGTCCATGTACTGGAAGTTGTAGACGTTGCCGGCCCCCGCCGCGCCGGGTGCGCTGGCCGGGTTGGGCCGCCCGCCGGTGGCGAGCAGCAGCGCGTCGTAGGGCTCCTCGCGCCCGTTCGCCAGCACCGTCTTGCCTGCCGCGTCGATCCGCTCGACCCGGGTCGCCAGGCGCAGGTCGATGCGGTGCTTCTCGTGCCAGGCCAGGTCGCGCATCAGCACCTTCGCCTCGGTCACTTGCCCGCGCAGCATGGGCGGCAGGGCGATCCGGTTGTAGAGCGGGTAGGGTTCGTCGGCGAAGAGGACGATGGAACAGGTGGGGTCGTTCTTGCGCAACTGCTCCGCGCAGGTCGTCCCGGCGAACCCATTTCCCACGATCACGTAGCGACGGTCTGAACTTGCCACAATGCTCAATCTAACGCACCCTCGCGGAATCCCGCTATGACCCCCATCGTCGGCGCATGAACCCACGGCTGGTGAACCTGCTGGCGAGCTTCATCCGCGGTACGAGCGACTACGCGCTGGCGCGGCTGGAGTTCGCCATGCGCTTCGGCGCACGCCCGGCTCCGCCGGTTCTGGACCGGCTGCCGGACGCCTCCGAAACCACCTTGCGCGAGCGCTGGGACGCGATCGAGAACCAGCTCGCGGCGGTGGTGAGCTACGTGAAACAGGTGGAAGCGAGCGCCGGTACGGATGAGAGGGCCGATCCCGCCTTCCGCTGGCTGCGCCGGACGGTTCGCGAGCTCGACCAATACGCACGCGCGCTGCGCTGGGTCATGACCGTCCACGGCGGCGACCCGACACCCTGACGGAGAGACGATGGACTTCCTCAACCGGGCGATCGAACAGGCCAAGCAGCTCCAGCAGATCGCCGCCGACGCGCTGGCCAAAGGCCAGGAGCAGGCCAAGCCGCTGATCGAGGACGCGGTCGCCAAGGCTCAGGAACTGCAGAAGACGATCGTCGAGCAGGCGCCCCACGCCACCGCCGCGGCCCAGGAAGGCTTCAACGCCGCCGTGACCCACGCCGGCGAGTTCATCGCGGCCGGCAAGACCGTGCTCGAGCAGAGCGCCGCCCAGGCCCAGCCGCACCTCCAGAACCTCGCCGACCAGGCCAAGAAGGCCGCCGACTCCGCCGTCAGCGCGGTCAACAACGCGACCGGCAAGGACGCCGACGGCTCCGGCAGCTCGGGCGGGCCGTCCTCGGCCGGGTCGGCCTCGACCCCGCCGCCCCAGAACCCCTCGGCCTAGCGC
>CAXTNU010000179.1:0-7783 GCA_964245595.1 uncultured bacterium
CTGGCGCGCATGCTGGCCCGCCGCCCGAAGCTCGTCCTCCTCGACGAGCCCTTCACCGGCCTGGACCGGCACCTCGTCCGCAGCCTGCTCGACGACCTGGTCGCCTGGCGCGCCGCGCTGGGCTTCACCCTGCTCGTAGTGGATCACCAGCCCTCGATCCTGGAGCGGCTGGCCGACCGCGTCGCGGTAATCGAGGACGGCCGCCTGGTCCAGACCGCGGGCTGGGACGAGTTGCGCGACGCTCCCGCGACCGAGCTACTGCGGGATCTGCTGGCGCCGCTCTAGCGGATGCCTCGGAGGTGCCACTCATCGCCAGACGGCTCCCGACCGCCGCCCGATTCAGCGACCGTTAGACGGGCTCGGTTTGAATGATGCCTTTCGTGGTTTTGACGACGTCTGCGGAAAGCGTTTCGTCGCGAATCGGCTCCTCGGACGCAAAATCGTCGCTTGCGGAGCGCGCGCCGGCAGGATCACCGAAACCCTCGATCTCAACCGGCTCCGTGTTTGGAAATTCGGCAACGATGCGTAGCGTGCCGCCAAGGGCTTCGACATAGCGTCGCAGCGTTCCGATGTATGCGTCGGTCCGGTGCTCGAGACGCGACACGTCTCCTTGAGCGATCTGCATGACTTGCGCGATCGTTGCTTGCGTCATCGCACGCGCACGACGCACTTGTGCAAGACTCAATCGCTCGATCTCGAGATCGCGAAGGGCTCGAGCTTTCGTCCCGGCACGCTCCTCTGCGGAGCGCTTTGAGTGCGCCTCTTGGATCGCGCGCCAGGGCTTAGTCGCCATGTTCGGCCTCCAGGTGGGCAAGGTGCTCGGCGTAGAGCGCGTCGGCAATTGGAATCATGCGGTCGTAGAAGGCGGGGTTATTGGTCTTGTCGCCGGCGATGAGCAGTACTCCGACGCGGCGCGGATCGAAAGCGAAGAAGATTCTAATCGGCGGGGTATTAACACGCAGCTCTTTCATATTCGCGAACTGCGAGCCGTTGATGGTATCGGCTGCAGGCCGTGCCAGCCGAGGTCCGTCCTCTTCGAGTTTGGCTACGAGATATTCGACCCGCTCTTGCTCGGCGGCATCGAGCGAGCCGTACCACTGCGCGAACTCGTCGGTACCCTCCACCTCCCATGCCATTCAGGCCAGAGAATAGCATAAAACCTATATAGATACAAACGCTATGTCGCCGTAATCGCAGCCACCGTTACACGGGCCCGTGTTTTCCTTGGCTGCTTCCTCGCCAGTGCGGCTAAGCCTTAGCGACCTATCTAACCGGTTTCGCTGCGACCGCTTCGCCCGGCTCTACGAAAACCGGGTCGGCGCTGCAACTCGGGTCGAGAGCGGCGACGCGTTGGCCCTGTTCGGCGCCTCGGGGCCGGCAAGAGCACCGTGCTCTCGTGCCTGGCCGGGCTCGAGACGCCCGACGACGGCTTCGCCCGGCTCGACGGCCTGACGCTGTTCCCGCTCCCGCTCCACCGCCCGATCGGCTACCTCACGCAGGAGGCGGCCTTGTTCCCGCACTTGACCGTAGCCCAGAACGTGCGCTTTGTGGTCGACGGCGCGCGCGAGGGACCGCTCCGGCGCGAGGCCTGGCTGGCGGAGCTGCGCGACCGCCTGCGCCTGAGCGCGATCTGGGACACCGGCGCGACCCGCATCTCGGGGGCCAGGCCCGCCGGGTCGCGCTGGCGCGCATGCTGGCCCGCCGCCCGAAGCTCGTCCTCCTCGACGAGCCCTTCACCGGCCTGGACCGGCACCTCGTCCGCAGCCTGCTCGACGACCTGGTCGCCTGGCCGCCGCGCTCGGCTTCACCCTGCTGGTAGTCGATCACCAGCCCGCGACCCTGGAACGCCTCGCGGACCAGGTCGCGGTAATCGAGGACGGCCGCCTGACCAAACCGCCGGCCGGGACGAGTTGCGCGCCGCCCCGGCCACGGAGCTGCTGCGCGATTTGCTGGCGCCGCTGTAGGGCAGCTCGTCAGCCGTCGTGGAGCGCCTCGTGCGCACTACTCCGCCAAACCGAAGCGGGAGCGTCGCGGCAGTAAGATAACACTTAACGAGGCCGATCATAGGCGGCAATCTAGTGCTCGGCGGCGCACGTCTCGGGACGCCCCAAAGCGCGCCCTCACCGAGTCATTGGCCTCGTGAAGCCCGCAAAACAGTGGCCGCGCGTCATCTATCCAGGACGCGGATCGGTCTTGCAGAGCCGGATAGCCGACTTTGTTTGCAACGTCCGGAGACGATCGGGGCTCTAAATCGTCATGATGCGAGCGCGCGCAGGCGCGGTAGCCCTTCCACTCGCTTACGCCCGAGGGTGGTGATGGTGATGTTCCGACCGCTCTTGTGCAAGTACGCCTGTTCGTCCAAGCGGTCGATAGCGCGCGACACTGTAGGCTGAGACTTCCGACAGACCTTCACGAGGTCTGCCTGCTTTGCGCCGTCGTCATTATACTTGACGAGCAAGATCATGTCTTCCAGCGACATGTTAGGGGCGAGAATTTTCCACTCGCCCTTGATCTTCTCCAAAAACGGAAGCTCGCGTTCCATAATCGAGTCCACGATGGCCTGAGCGTGCTCGAAGCTTCGCTTAGCCGCAGCGCAGCGAATCAACTCCCCGAGCATCCAATCGGCTTGGCTCATCTGGAGCCGAGCATCGTTGTGGTTGGGCTTGATCTGAGCCAGATGATCAACCCCTCGACGGTTACGCACCGCGTATGCTGCCTTGACAACAGTCGGGATCATGTACCGAAAAGGCTCCATAGCATCACCTGCTGGGGGCTGGTTGAGGCAGGCGTTAGCCTCGTTCTCAACCTTGAACTTGAAGTCTCCGATCGCAGTGTAGGTCCCGGTAACTTCATTCCGACAGACACGGATGACGGCTTCGCAGAAAAGGCCGACGTGGGATTGCGCTTTGTGCCAGTCGTCCACGATCATCGCGCGCTTCGCCGTGTCGTACGCCCCGAGGGCGGCCGTAACAAGCTCCTCTGGATAGCGCGCGCAGAGAGAGGTTTGGATGGCATTCGGCGCATTGGACATCGCGGTTATCCCTCGGCGGCAGCAGCGATCAGTCGTTCAAGCTGCTGACGGCCCTTGAGCTTGAGGATGAACGTCAGCGGGCTCGTATTGCGGACTTTCTCGACCCATCCGTTGGCGACGAGCTTGTCTAGGTCACGGTTCGGGAGCTTCGGCACATCCTGCCGATAGGTCCGAAACGCCTGGCGCAGGTTCTCGACCGTAGCGGGCTCGCCACGATCCTCCGCATCCTTGAGGAAGACGGCATAGCGCTCGGGGTTCTGGCGACACACCTTGAGGAGGTCGCTGACGTCAGGAACGCCGTCCGTCGCGACCGCTCGAGCCTGGTAGCTGACAGGAGCCGGCAAGGCGGGCGTGACCGCCACGCGGGGCAGCGAGGAGTCGCCCGCGAGAAGGTTGACGGCCAGCTCAAAGCCCTTCTCCTGCAAGTGCTGAGGAAGGGTAGCGATAGCTTCATTCGCATCCCCGAAGATCTCTACCAGGCGGTCCTTGTCCATCCGATCCCCCATGTTGGGCTTGAGCATCGCCTTGGGCCGACCGACTCGGCGCGCGATGTGATTACAGGAATTATACCATACCGTTGCAATCTCAGCAGTAATACCTTTTACATCAAGTAAATTTAGGTGTAATTTAGCATACATGTTTACATACAAACTGTATGTTATGGATTCACCGACTGGTCAAGACGGCGCTATTCATAGCTTGAGCCTCCACCGTCGCCGTACCGACAGCGTATGATGCGGCGACCGCGACGGCAGTTGATCTGGCCGCCGCCGATGCACGCGACCACGTTTAGCCTTACTCTACCATATCTTTATCACAGGATCGGCCTGACCGGGAGTGCGACTCCGGGAACTGCGCGCGCGTCATACGCTCTCGGCACAGCGACGGTGGAGGCTCAAGCCATGAATAGCGCCGTCTTGACCAGTCGGTGAATGCGCATGGCTACGATGGATACCAACATGGTATGCCTTATGTCGCGTATTATTTCCTAAACAGCCGAGGGCTCGGCGACATCCCCCGGCAACAAGCTGCCCGCCTTGGTAACGCGAGCCCGCCTAGCATGGGACAGTGCCGCGCCAGGACCTTGCGATCGGGGAGAGCTGCACGGTCCAAGACGCGGCGGGTAGTCGCGACCAGCGACCAGACGATCGCGAAAGGACGCGTCAGCGGATGCCGACCGTAGCCTCACCCGGCTCGGCCACGATGTCGACCGGCTCCGCGAACACACGGTCCGCCCGCCGCAGCTCGGGATTGCGCCAAGCCCACAGACCAACCACGGCCAGCGTCGCAACCCCGCCCAGCACCACCGCCGGGGCCGCGCCGACGAACGCCGCCAGGGTGCCCGACTCGAACTCGCCCAGCTCGTTGCTGGCGACGATGAACACGCCCTCGACCGCGCTCACCCGGCCGCGCATCGCGTCGGGCGTGCCCAGCGCGACCAGCGCGTCGCGGATCGCCATGCTGACCATGTCGGCCGCGCCCAGCAGCGCGAGCGCCGGGATCGCGACCCAGAGCGAGGTCGACAGGCCGAACGCGACCGTCGCCGCGCCGAACAGCGCGACCGCCCACAACAGGCGCGGGCCGGCGTGGCGGTGGATCGGGCGGCGCGCGATGACCAAGGCGCAGAGCGCCGTGCCCAGCGCGACCGAGGCCCGCAGCGCGCCGAAGCCGGCCGCGCCGACATGGAAGACGTCCGCGGCGTACACCGGCAGCAGCGCGGTCGCGCCCCCGAACAACACCGCGAACAGGTCGAGCGTGATCGCGCCGGCGATCACCGGCCGCGAGCCCACGTAGCGCAGCCCCGCGAACACGTCGCGGAACGAAGCGACCTCCTCGCGCGGCGGCGCGCTTCGCAGGCGAATCGTGACGACCGCCGCCGCGCCTGCGGCGAACAGCGCCAGCGCGGCGCCGTACACGATCGGCGCCCCTAGCGCGACCAGCACGCCGCCCAGCGCGGGCCCGCCGATGCGGACGGTCTGGCGCACCGCCGACGAGGTCGCACTGGCACGCACGAAGCCGGCCGCCGGCACGATCGCCGGCAGCAGGGCGGAGGCGGCCGGGAAGGCGAACGCGCGCGCCGTACCGGCCACGACCAGCACCGCCAGGTCGGCCGCCAGCGCGCCGCTATCGTGCCGCGCGGCGAGCGGGATCAGCGCCAAGCTGACCGCGATCTGGGTCAACCCCGCGAAGGCGACGATCGCGCGCCGGTCGATCCGGTCGGCCACGATCCCGGTCAGCGGCGCGAGCGCCAGCGAGGGCGCGAACAGCACCAGCCCGACCAGCCCGAGGTCGAACGCGCGGTGCGCGACCGAATACACCTGCCAGGCGATCGCGACGCTTTGCACCTGCGAGGCGAGGTCGAAGCACACGAACGCCAAGAGATAACGCCGGAACTCCGAAGGCGGCTTTGGCGAAGCCAAAACGCGACGGGCTCCGGCGTAGCCGGAACCCTCTAGACCGATTCGAGCTCCGCCGTGTCGGTGTGGTGCTGCGCGTCGAACGCGACCCGCTTCGATTTCGCCGCGGCATCCGCGAGCGACGACGATGACGCGGGCGCCGGTGCGGCCGCGGCGGCGCGCGCGCCGGTCAGCGCTTCCATGCCCTTCTTCACCGAGCCCAGCGCGGTCGAGAGCCGGTTGTCGAGGTCGCTCAGCACGGAGGCGGCGTAGGCGTCGGCGCCGTCGCGCACGCGCTGCGCCTTCTGCTCGGCCTCGCGCAGCACGGTCTCCGCCGTCGCGCGCGCGCGGCGCACGATCTCCTGCTCGTCGACGAGCTGGTACTGCGCCTGCGAGGCCTCGCTGACGATCGCCTGGGCCTTCTCCTGCGCGTCGCGCACGAGGCGGTCGCCGTTCTGCGCGATCGTGCGCGCCCGCCCGACTTCCTCGGGCAGCGAGGCGCGCAGCTTCTCGATCAGCTCGAGCAGCCGCTCCTCGCTGACGACACGGTAACCCAGCGGCAACACGGTGCCTTGCTTCACGGACGCTTCCAGCTTGTCGATCACTCGGTAGACGGACATGGCGGACCTCCTAGGCTTCGGCGGGCGCGGGGCGTTTGGCTCGCATCACGGCGAGCACGGCGGGCGGGACGTACTCGGCGACGTCGGCGCCCAGGTTGTAGACTTCCTTGACCAGCGTCGAGCTGACGAACGACCAGCGCGGGTCGCTCGGCAGGAACACGGTGTCGACGCCCGAGAGCGAGCGGTTCATCAGCGCGGTCGACATCTCGCTCTCGAAATCCGACACGACGCGCAGGCCCTTGACGATCACCGTCGCGTCGATGGTGCGCACGAAGTCCGCCAGCAGCCCGCGGAAGTGCGTCACGGTGACGTTCGCCAGCTGCGCGACGGCGGCCTCGATCATGTCCTCGCGCTCGTCGAGGGTGAACAGCGGCTCGCGTTTCTGCGGGTTGACGACGACCGCGACGACGACCTTGTCGAAGATCGCCGCGGCGCGCTCGATCACGTCGAGATGGCCGCGCGTCATCGGGTCGAACGAGCCCGGGTAGATCGCCGAGTGCTCGGCTTTCGCGACGCCGTTCATGCTCGAGGCCGGTAGAAGGACAAAGCTACCTCACCGTAGCGCGCGCCGCGCTCGAGTCGCATCGCGGGGTCGGGCGGCGGGGCGCTGCGCGCCGCGTGCTCGTAGACCACGGTCGTCGCGGGGTCGATCGCGCCGCGGGCGCGCAGGGCCGCGAACGCCGCGGCCGGGTAGGGCTGAGCGTACGGCGGGTCGGCGAAGACGAGGTCGTAGCGCCCCTCGACGGCCTGCGCGGCCCGCTCGGCCGGCGCGTTGACGACGGCGATCCGCTCCGCCACGCCGAGCGCGCGCGCCGACGCGCGCAGGGCCTCGGCGGTCGGGCGGTGGCGCTCGACGAAGGTCACGTGCGACGCGCCGCGCGAGATCGACTCGAAGCCCAGCGCTCCCGTCCCGGCAAACAGGTCGAGCACGCGGGCCTCGCCGACGCGCGCGCCCAAGATGGAAAACAGCGCTTCCTTCACGCGCGCGGGCGTCGGCCGCACGTCGCGGCCCGGAGGCGTCGAGACGCGCCTGCTGCGCAGCGTCCCACCGGTGATCGTCAGCGTTCCCATAAGCGAGTTATGGAGCGTTCGCGTTCTCGGCCAGACGCTGGAGCTCCCGCAACGCACCGACCCGCAGGGTCGGCGCAGGTACGCCGGGGGGATACGCCAGCCCCTCCCAGTCGAACCAGACCGCGCGCAGACCCGCCGCCAGCGCGCCGCCGACGTCGCCGGCCGGGTTGTCCCCGACGTACCAGACCTGCTCGCGCGGGACGCCCAGCGCGCCGACCAGAGCGTCGATGGCGGCCGCGGCCGGCTTTATGGCGTGGAGCTGGTCGCTGACCTGCACGACCGGCGGGGCGTCCGCGCCCAGCGCCTGCGCGATCTTGCGCTGCTGCAGCGGGGTCCAGCCGTTGGTCAGGACGGCGAGCGGCACGCCGCGCGCGCGCAGCTCGCGCAGCAGCTCGCGCGCACCCTCCAGCGGGCGCACCAGTTCGGGCACGAGCTCGAAGCAGATCTCGCGCCAGCGCGCGCCGCTCGCCGCCGGCGCGATGCCGGCGAAAAACGCTTGCACCGCGGCGTCGAGCGAGAGCGCGCCGCTGCGCGCCCGCGCCATGCTTGAGGCGGCGGCGCGGCGCGTCCCGGTCGGCCAGCTCGCTCTGCATTTCCACGATACCTACGGACAGGCGCTCGCCAACATCCTGGCGTGTCTCGATCTCGGCGTCGCGGTGCTGGAC
>CAXTNU010000180.1:0-7776 GCA_964245595.1 uncultured bacterium
GCCCATCCCCAGCGACGCGATCGTCTTGGACGAGTCCTTCGTGTCCTCGGTCGAGCCGAACCGGATCCCGCCGTCGACGCCGACCTGGTGCAGCCGGCCGATCTCGCTCACCAGCGCGGGCACGTCGCCCACCGCCGCGATCCCGGTCAGGAACGGCTCGATCGGCGCGGTCCCGGCCGCCTCGATTCCCGCCTCGTCCAGGCAGGCGCGGTAGAACGAGCCCAGCTTCTGCTCGTCGCTGCCGGCCGGCGCGGCGGTGTTCTTGGCGGCGTCCTCGAGGATCGCTTGCAGCACGCCGCGGTTCTGGTCCGAGAGCGCGGCCAGGCTGCCCCAGCTCGGGTGCCCGGCCGGGATCGGGTTGTGCTCGATCCAGCCGCCGGCGGCGAACTGGTAGAAGTCGTCGCAAGCCTTGCAGGTCGGGTCGATGTCGCTTGGGTCGAGGGCCGGGGCGGTCGTTGGGCCGGCCGCGGCGCGGGCCCCGAGCTGCGGGAGCGAGGTCGCGACGAGCGCGCCGAGGGCCAGCGCGCCGAACGCGCGCACGACTAGCCGATACGGATTCACCTCCGCATCTTTGCGGAGACCCGGTCCAGCGCCTCGTGACCGGCCCTCGCCTGCAAGGGGTCGAATCGTGGGTTGAGGGCCAGCGCACGCTGCCAGCCGCAGCGCCTGCGCGATCGCAGCGCGCGCCGTACTCGCGCCTGGCGTTCGCATACGCTTCAGCGCGCTCAACGGAGTGTTCTACAACCGTTCGCCGGGTCGAGGAACGCATACATGTCGGCCAGGTCCGCGCCGCGGTCCTGGGCGATGACGGTATGCCGCGCGGACCGAAAGGAATGGACGATCCGCGCGCAAAGACGGCCCTTCCAGGAGCATGGCGGCCAAAAAGCAGCGCAGTCGTCGCGGTCTCGTTCTGAGCGAGACCGGCTTTGCGCGCCTCAATCGAGCCCGGCGGCGGATCGAGCTGGAGCGGAACGACGGCGCACGGGTTTCGCTCGAGCAGCTCGCCTTCGAGGTCGGTCTGTCGGCGAAGACGCTCTCGCGGCTGTTCGGGCGCGACGTCCCGGTCGACCGGCGAACGATCGAGCTGCTCTTCGCCGAACTGGGCTTGGTCCTCGCGCCCGAAGACGTCGGCTCGCCCGCCCCGCACGTTCTACCGGGCGATTCGGCGCCGCCGCGCTACCGCACGGTGCTCTTCGGGCGCGAGGAAGAGCTGGCGCGCTTGGACGAGCTCGCGCGCGAGCGCATGGTCGTGACCTTGACGGGCTCCGGCGGCGTCGGAAAGACCCGGCTTGCAGTCGAGTGGATGCGGCGGACGGCGCCCGGGTACGCGCACGCCGCCTTCGTCGACCTGGCGCTGCTGACCGACGGTAAAACGCTGCGCGAGGGAATCGCTGCCGCGCTCGGGGATGGCGCCGCCCGCGACGATGAGGTCCTCATCGTCCTGGACGGGTGCGAGCACCTGATCGAGGCGGCCGCGGCGGCGGCGAGCGAGCTGCTGGACGCGATGCCGCGGCTCAGCATCCTGGCGACCAGCCGCGAACCGCTCGGCATCGCGGGCGAAGCGGTGCTGCGCTTGGCTCCGCTCGCGCTCCCCGACCTCTCGCCCGGGCTGCGGGCAGCCGCCGCGCTGCGCTCGCCCGCCTTCGCGATGTTCGTCGAGCGGGCGCGGTCCTTCGACGACGGCTTCAGCCTGAGCGAAGAGGCGGTACCCGTAGTCGCCGAGATCGTGCAGCGGCTCGACGGTGTGCCGCTCGCGCTCGAGCTGGCGGCCGCGCGCGGGACATCGATGTCACTGCCCGATCTGCTGGCCAGCTTGCGAAACCATCTCGAAGCGCTGAGCGAGGGGCCGCGAGCCGGGGTCCCGCGCCATCGCTCCGCCCGGGCGCTCATCGATTGGAGTTTCGCGCTGCTGGCGCAGGACGAACAAGACCTCTTCACCTGCGGCGCGGCGTTCATGGGCTCGTTCGGCGCCCACGCAGCCGCGGCGGTGTGCGCGAACCTTCCCCCGTCCGCCGTCGCGGGCAGCCTGGCCGGGCTCGTCCGCAAGTCGCTCCTGGTCCCCGACACGTCCGGTTCGATAACGCGGTTTCGCATGCTGGAGACCATCCGCCAGTACGCCGAAGCGAAGCTGGCCGAGAGCGGCAACGCGGGGGCCGTCAAGCAGCGCCACGCGGTGTATTACTACGAGCTCGCGGTCGGCGTGGCGCAAGCGTACGGCACCGACCGCCAAGACGCCGCCTTGCGCGAGCTGCAGCGCGAGATCCCGAACTTGCGGCATGCGCTGGAGTGGGCGACGTACGCCAGTTGCAACGTCCACCTCGCCGCGGCGCTCGCCGCCCAGCTCGTCGAGTTCTGGGAGGCGCGCGGGGAGTCCGCCGAAGCGGAGCATTGGCTGCGCGCGTCGCTGGAAGGGCCCGCCGCGCTGCTGACGCTGGAGAACCGGGCGAAGCTGCGCGAGGGCCTCGCGCTGGTCGCCTACCGGCGCGGGCGGCTCGCGGAGTCCGTGGACGAGGCGACTTTCGCGATGGGCGATTACGCGCGCCTCGACGACGCACCCGGAAAGCTGCGGGTGCGCAACCTCTTGGGATCGGCGGCGCTGGCGGCGGGCGAGCTGGTCTCGGCGCGCGAGCAGTTCGAAGCGACCTTGAGCGAAGGGCGCGCGGCCGGCGATCTGCGCGCGGTCAGTGCCTCGCTGAGCAATCTAGGCCGGCTGCTCGCCGCGCACGAAGGCCGCTTCGACGCGGCGATGCCGCTTTTCGCCCAGAGCCTGAGCGCCGCGCGGGAGAGCGGATCGCTCGCACAAGTACTGACCGCGCTGACCGACCTGTCGGAGTGCGCGCTCGGCCGAGGCCAGCACGTCGCCGGGCTGACGTACGCGCGGCTCGGGATGGCCGAGGCGCAAAAGCTCGGCAACCGCGAGGCGGCCGCGGACCTGGCGCTGCAAGCCGTCGCCCATCTGTTGCGCAGCGACGGCCTGGCCGCCGCGCGCGAGGAAGCCGCGGTCGTGTCCGACGCGCTCGCGAACGTACCGTTCCGGCCGCCGATCGCCGAACGCCTGGACGACGTGGGCCGGGCTCTGCACGCGGCGGGCCAGCCCCGTCGCGCCGCGGTTCTGCTGGGTGCGACCGATGCCTTCCGCCGGCGCGGCGAGGCGCTCGCGAGCGTTCTGGCAGACGAGCGCCGCGGGACCACGCGGGCGGAGATCGGCGCGCTGCTGGCCGCCGGTGAGGGCGATGCGCTGTACGCACGGGGCGCATCGCTCTCTTTGGCCGAAGCATATCGCGAGGCGCTGCTCGACGAAGGCTGAAACGCGGCCCGGTGCGTTTAGCGCACCTCGACCGGCACGTAGTCGTGCAAGCGCTCGAAGTCGCGCCGCAGCGCGGCCCGGTCGTCGTTGTAGACCATCAGGATGCCGGCGTTGTCGGCCAGCGAGCGCGCGTCGACGGTCTGGCCCGGCCGCACCGCCCAGCGGATCTCGTAGCGGCTCTCCAGCCGCGGCTCGTTCAGCTTGACCACCGTGCCGTGCCCGACCGGCAGCAAGGCCGACACCACGTTGTCGCGCGAGCGCGCCGCGACGCGGTCCAGCAGCGCCGGTTCGACGGTGAGGTACAGCGTCGCGTCGATGAAGTTCAGGTTCGAGTTGAGCTGGTGGTAGGGCACCGCCAGACCGCCCGCGACCCGGGCCGCGATCTCGAGGAACACCAGCTCGTCGCGCCCGCCGTCGTGAAAGATCTCGTGGTGCGTCGCGCCGGCGTGAAAGCCGAGTGCCGCGATGACGGTGTCGTCGAAGCGCGCCAGGCGCGCGCGCAATTCCGGTTCCAGGGCCGGGTAGACGCTCAGCGGCCGGCCCTGCACGAAGTCGAAGTTGCTGCAGCCCAGCTCGAGCACGCCGCGGAAGACGACCTGGCCGGCGCGGGTGAGCGAGTCGCACTGGTACATCGTGCCGGCGATGAACTCGTCGACCTCGTACGCGAACGCGTACTCGGAGGCGCGAATCGTCCGGCAGGCGGCCGCGAACGCCGCTTCGTCGCGCGCGATGAAGACGTTCAGGCTGCCGCCCGCGGCGACCGGCTTGACCACCAGCGGCGTGCCCAGCCGCGCGCCGAGTTCCGCGAAGTACGGCCTGCTCTGGGCCGGGCCGGTGCGGGCCAGGTCGAGCTGCTCGTGGCGCGGCACGCGCAGGCCCGCCGCCGCCACCGCCGCTTTCATCTCGAGCTTGTCGCGGAAGCGCTCGACCAGCGCGGGCCCGTCGCCCGGGATGCCGCACCGCTCGCGCACCCGCGCGGCGAGCAGCAGATTGCTCTCCTCCTGGCAGAACACGCGCAGCGCGGCGGGCGAGCCGGCGCGCGCTATCTCGTCGCGCACGATCTCCAGCACCGCGTCCTCGTGCAGCACCGGGCGCACGTTGAGGTTGAGTGCCGCGCCGACCGCCTCGCTGCGCGCGAAGTACGGCGCCAGGCGCGGATCGACCGGCGCGCCGCGGTCCGCGATCAGCACCAGCCGCGCGCGCTCCGCGATGGCCCGCAGCGCCTCGTCCGAAGCGTACTGCACGTAGGCGGTGGTGAGGAAGACGACCGTCGTCATGCCGGCGCGGCGCGCCGGCCGTAGTCCGCGTTCATGCGCAGCAGCAGCCGCCGCGTGCCCGCAGCCGTGGCCGGGGCGATGATCTCCCCGCTGTGCAGCGTGCTCAGGTTGTCCCACACGACCAGATCGCCCGGCTCGTAGCGGTGCGCGTAGCGCGCGTGGCGTTTGAGCAGCCAGGCCTCGAGCGCGTCGAGCAGCGGGAGCGACTCCGCCTCCGAGCGCTCGCCCAGCGCGACCGCCGTGCCCGCGATCGCGTACAGCGCGCGCGTGCCGGCGAACGGGTGCGGCTGCAGCAGCGGGTGGCGCACTTCGGGCAAGGCGGCGGCCTGGTCGTCGTCGAGGCGCTGGAACGCCGCGCTCTCGTCGCGCCGCCGCGCGCGGTTGCCGAAGCGGTGCAGCACGCTCGCCGCTTCGTCCAGCTCCAGCTCGCGCAGCAGCGCGGCGAACTCCGCCTCGCCGGGCGCGACCTCGCAGTCGACGAAGTGCGTCCGCCCGCCCTCGGCCGGCGACTCGAGCGCGTAGAGCGAGGTCAGCACGCCGTTCGCGGCCAGGTACGACATGTCGGCATGCCAGTACGCCCCGCCCTCGTGCACGCCGATCGGCGCGCCGTCGGCGCCGTAGACGTTGGACACGATCAGCACGTCGCGCAGCGAGGGCAGGCTGAACTGCGCCAGTACGTGCGGCACCGGCGTGCCCAGCCGAGCCATGAAGGCGTGGTACTCGGCCGCGCTGAGCGCCTGGCCGGGCGCGACCACGACCTTGTAGCGGAACAGCGCCGCCCGGAACGCAGCCACGTCGGCGTCGGAAGCCGCGCGCAAGTCGACCTCGGTCGCGGTTGCGACGAACCGCTCGCGCAGCGCTTCGATCCGCACGTCAGGCCGGAACCGGGGCGTACGCCGGCGGGCGCATGGTGTTGACCGACCGGAACCCGGCGCAGCCGCCGGCCACGAACAGGTCGCGCACCGCGGTCCGCCCGGCGGCGTGGCGCACGAACCCGGTGCGCGGCTCGACCAGCTCGTCCCAGGGATGCGGCGGCAGCGAGGCGGCGACGCCGGTGGCCGAGATCACCACCGTCTCGTCGTCGTGGAACGTTTCGACCGGCTGCGAGCAGCCGCGCTCTTCGAGCGCGAAGCGCCCGCGCGCCAGCGAGTACTCGAACGACGACCAGGCGATGTGGACCCCGTTGTCGGCCGCCGCGAAGGCGAAGCGCAAACCCGGCCGCGGACCCGCGCTCCGCTCCGCCGCGCGGTAGATCAGGAACCGCAGCGGCCGCTCGGCGTCGTAGGGCGGCTCCGTCGCTTTGGCGATGCGCTCGATGGTGAGCTGGCTGGGCGCGCGCAAGGCGAAGCGGTCGCGGGTCTCCTGCGGGAAGATGCCCGGATAGCACCGCGCCAGGATCGTCACCGAGCGCGCCACGGGGCTCACCAGCAGCGCGAGTTGAAAGGCGCTGTTGCCGCTCCCGACGAGCGCGACGTCCTTGCCGCGGTAGCGCTCCCAGCGCCCGGCGCGGGCGTCCTCGTACGCGGCGAAGCAGGTGACGGTGCGCGCCGCGTTCATCCACGGCTGGAGCGGGCGCGGCTGGATGCCGGTCGCCAGGATCACCGAGCGCGCGCGCAGCTCGCGCGGGCGGCCCTCGCTCTCCACCCGGCAGCGAAAGCGCGGGCCGTCGGATTCGAGCGCCGTCACCCGCCCGGGCAGCCAGTTCCGGTGCACCGCGCGGCTGGTGTCGCGCACGTACGCGCCGTAGCGCGCGCCGCTGGGGCGCCAGCGGTCGGCGCCCAGGTACGCGCTCAGGTCGCAGCCCGAGCCCGTGATCGCCAGCTCGTTGCAGTACGACTGCAGCAGCTCGTCGCCCAGCATGTCCAGGCAGCCGCCGAACGCGTCGGCGACGATCGTGTACGGCAGCGCGCCGCGGCCCAGCCGCAGCGCCTCGGACAGCGCCGCCGGCCCGCCGCCGACGATCACCGTGTCGAGCGGCGGGAAGGAGGTCGGAGGCACGGGACGGGCTAGGCGGCGGTCGCGGGACCGTCGAGCGCGCAGCGGTACAGACCCGCCCAGAAGCGCTGCAGCAGGGCGATGGTCTGATCGGCTCCGGCCAGCACGTCGGCGCGCGCGCCGGGGTCCTCGCAGATGCGCTCGACCGCGGCCGCGATCCAGTCGACGTGGTCGCCTTCGATCAGCATGTGCAGGTGGAAGTAGGCGAAGTCTTCGACGTTCCAGCCCGGGTAGCGCCGGAAGCCCTCGTACAGCGCGTTGATCATCGGCAGCCCGAACTCTTCGATGACGTAGTGGCCGCCCAGGGCGCGCTCGGTGGGCTGGTTGAGGAAGAGGTCGCGCAGCCCGTCGACCAGCGCGACCGCCTCGGGGATGTGCCGCGCGGTGCGCCAGTCCTCGAGCGGCACGCCGACCGAGCGCAGCACGCGCTCGAACATCTTGTAGTGCGCGTCGCCGACGTTGTCGCCCAGCTCGGACACCACGGTGCGGGCCAGCTTCATGCGCACGAACTCGTCGTCCACCCGGTGCGACAGCCCGGCCAAGATCTGCGGAAACGTGCGGATGTAGTAGTAATACTGCTGGAAGACGCGCGCCAGCGCGGGCGGCGAGAGCGTCGTCGAGGTGAACAGCCGGTAGAATTCGTTGTCGTTGAGTCCCGACGCGACGACTTTCGCCGAGATCGCGCGCAGCGGCGACTCGGTATCGGCGCTCGTGGTAACCGTCATGAGAACACCCCTCTGACTTCGTGCGCAGCGGCGCGCCGAGCGGCTTCTGGTGCCGCCGCGGGCCGTGTGCAACGCCTTCCGTATCCCGCGCGGCCCTCCTCCGCTTGCACGGGCGATCGATACGAGCAAGGAAGCGAGCCTCGGCTGCCTAGAAACCAAGAACCCGTATTTCTTAGGGATGTGCCGGGCTGCTTCTGCTCCTACCATGAGGTACCGGACACGCACATGCGTGTCCGTTCGCGCAGCACGAGCCTCGGCGCTCGGCACGACGCTCGGGGTCAGCTTTCGTCTCGATGTCCGTTCCTCGCATCACCTCTCGGCCGGCCGGCGCGCGGTTCTCGGCCATGATCCGCCGCGGGCAGCCCCAGAGCCCGGGCATCACGCTTCCCGACGACCGCATCCGCCGGCCGTTCGGCTTGCCGACGCGCTCCGCGCTGGCGCTCGCGGCCGCGCTGAGCGCGCTGCCGTCGCT
>CAXTNU010000181.1:0-7770 GCA_964245595.1 uncultured bacterium
AAGCGCAGCAGGTCGTGGCTGCCGACGAACCCGCCGGGAGCGACGTGCGCGAACGACGCGCCGAACGCGCCGACCACCGGTACCCAGCCGTCGAGCAGCACGAACGCGGCCAGGAACGCGTAGGACCACAGCCGCCCGAAGGCCTGCGCGCTGGTGACGTTGGCGTTGGGCACGCTGCCGCGCACGCCGAGGTAGTCGTCGATCGTGCGCCCCGCGGCGTACGCGCCGTCGTACAGCAGCGCCGCGCCGACGCCGATCGCCGCGCCGAGCGCGAAGTCCCCCGCGACCGCCGCCGTCAGCATCGCGAGCGATAGCTGGGTCCCGCGCGCAACGGTCGGTGCGACGGCGAGCGCGAGCGCCAGGGCGAGCCCGGCCCGCACCACCGGCGGCACCGACGGGTGCGAGAAGCCCGGCGCCCGCGCGATCAGCCCCGCCGCGCGCGCGAACACGAGCAGCGCCGTCTGGCTCACCCGCGCACCAGCAGCGGCAGGCGGGCCACGATCTCGGCGAAGAGCTGCGCCAGCAGCGTCATCCCGAAGCGGCCGAACAGCGCGACCGCCGCCCCGACCGCGAGCACCTTGGGCAACAGCGAGAGCGTCTGTTCCTGTACCTGGGTCGCCGCCTGCAGCACCGCGATCGCGCCGCCGACCAGCGTCGCGAGCACGAGCACCGGCAGGGTCAGCAGCGCGGTGACGAGCAGCGCGTCCCGCAAGAGTCCGTCGAAAGCATCCACGCGCCGATCGTCGCGCGCGGGTGTTGCCGGAGTGTAACGGCGATGCGGCGGAGGATCGCTCAGCGAGGCGACCGGCCGCGGCGGCATCCTCGCACTGCTAGGAGCCGGTCTCTACGGTTCTATGACCTTACTTAGTAAGCAAGGATGGCACAAGGTACCGGAGCGCGCCAACGCGGCTACGTCGCGTTCTTCACCGCCTGGTAGATCGTCTGGAACGCGCGCGCGGTGTCCTGATCGTTCCAGTCGCCGTTGTGGTTGTCGAGCATCGAGGCGGTGAGCTGCGCGGCGATCTGCTTGAGCTGGAGGTCTTGTTCGGGCGTCGTCATGGCGCGTCGTTCTCCGGAGGAAACTCGTTTTCAGCCCGCAACGTAGGGCGCGGTACGAACTTGCGCGTTCTCGAGGGTGCGATGCCGCGACTCGATCATGCCCGCTCGACCATCCATCTGGCCGCCGACGAGCTGGCCGAGCTCGAGCGGCGGCTCGCGCAACTCGTCGCGCTGCTCGACCGCGACGTGGTGCTGCACGAGACGGTGCGGCTGCTGACCGACGAGTTCGGCCTGCACGGCGCGTGGATCGCCGAGCGCGACGGGCTCGGCGACGGCGTCCTGATCCGCCACACCAGCGGTAGCCGCACCGAGCATTTTCGCGGCGTGCTGCTGCGCAGCGGCTGCGGGCTGGGCGGCAAGGTCTTCGCGCTGGGCGGGGTCGAGTGGGTCGACGACTACCTCGGCTCGGCCGCGATCACGCACGACTATGACGGACAGGTCGCCCAAGCCAGCATCCGGCGGATGATCGCCGCGCCGATCTCGTCCGAGGGCGCCACCGTCGGCGTCTTGCTGGGCGGCCTGCGCGACGGCGGGACGTTCGGCAACCGGGCCGCGACCGTGGTGAAAACCGTCGCCGAACGCACCGCGCAGGCGCTGCTGGCCGCGGAGCGCGCGCGCCGATTGGCCGAGCTGGCCGTTCAGGACGAGCGCCAGCGGATGGCGCTCGAACTGCACGACACCGTCGGCGCGATGCTGTTCGCGATCACCGCCGGCGTGCGCAGCGCGAGCGAAGCGCCGATGGATGCCGCCCTGCGCGAGCGGCTGCGGGCGATCGAGCGCCAAGCCAGCGACGCCGCCACGACCCTGCGGGAGTCGCTGCGCGCGCTGCGCACGCCGCCCGAACAGCTCGCGCTGGGGGCGGCGCTGCGCGCGGTCTGCCGCGGCTTCGAGGAGCGGACCGGGCGGTGCGCCGAGCTGGTGATGCTCGACCTGATCGTGGTGCTGAGCGACGGCCGGGTGAAGGCGCTGATCGCCGCCGCGCGCGAGGGCCTGCTCAACGTCGAGAAGCACGCCCAGGCGGCGCGCGTCGTCGTGACGGTCGCCGGCATGCACGAGGGCGTGGCCGTGACGGTGAGCGACGACGGCGCCGGTTTTCCCGGCGGCGCGGAACGCCCCGTTCAGCGCGGTTTCGGGCTCGACGCGATCGCCGACGTACTGGCGCGGGTCGGCGGGCGGCTGCACCTGAGCGGCGACGAAGGCGGCGTCACCCTGCGCGCCTGGGTGCCGGCATGAGCGCCGCGCTGCGGCTGCTCGTCGTCGACGACCACCCGGTCGTGCGCGACGGGATCGAGATGCTGGCCCGCACCCACCCGTCGATCGCGATCGCCGGCTACGCGCCGACCGGGCGCGAAGGCGTGCGCCTGGCGGCGGCCCTCGCGCCCGATGTGATCCTGCTCGACTTGCGCCTGCCCGACATGCTCGCACCCGAGATCGTGAGCGAACTGGCCGTGTGCGCGCCGCGGGCGAAGATCGTCGTCTTCACCGCCTATCCCGACCACCCCGCGGTCCGAGCCGCGCTCGAGGCCGGCGCTTACGGCGTGTTGCCCAAGGACGCCAGCCGCACCGACCTCGTCGCGGCGATCGTGCGCGCCATGCGGCCCGGCGGTCACGAGCCGCCGCGCGAGCTCGGCGACCGCCGCAACGCGCACGCGCTGATCGCGCGCCGCGAGTACGACGTGCTGCGCCGGCTCACCACCGGGGAGACGAACGCCGAGATCGCGAGCGCCATGCAGATCTCGCCCAACACGGTCAAAGCCTACCTGCGCAACCTGATGCAGAAGCTCGACGCGCGCAACCGGGTCGAAACGATCTCCCGCGCGCGCGAGATGGGCCTGCTCTAGGCGCTCCGGCCCGGCGCAGGCGGAAGTGTCGACCGCATCGGACGCTTTTACACGGAAATTACCTTCCTTCGGGTGTACCGGTGACCGGACAGGTGATGCGATACTGGGCCGACGGCGTCATCCGACGCCGGTCTTCGTCATCGGGAAGGGAGCCTTCGTGCATCTCGCTCGTTCATTTTCCATGCTCGCCATCGCGGCGCTCGCCGCGCTGGCCGGCGGCTGCGGCACCGGCACACCGGGTACGGCGCCGGCCCAGATTCCGGCCGGCGCGCAGCGCGCGGTGCGGAGCCTCGCCTCGCTCGGTGCGTACAACGTCGACAAGACCAAGACGACGGTGGCCGGCATCTCGTCGGGCGGCTTCATGGCCGTGCAGCTGCACGTCGCGTTCTCGAGCACGTTCCACTACGCCGCGATCTACGCCGGCGGTCCGTACTACTGCGCGCAGAACAGCCTCTCGACCGCGCAGACCACCTGCCAATACGCGACCGCGAGCTCGCTCTCGGCTTCGGAAAGCTACCTCGACAGCCAGTCCTCGGCCGGCACGATCGACAACAAGTCCAACCTGAGCGGCCAGAAGGCGTATCTCTGGTCGGGCACCTCGGACTCCACCGTCTCGCCCAAGACGATGAACGACCTCAACTCCGAGTACGCGCACTACGGCGTGGCGACCAAGTACGAGAACACCTACGCGGCCGGTCACGGCTGGGAGTCGCCCGACGGCGAGGTCGCCTGCGGCACTACCGCCAGCCCCTACATGATCAACTGCAGCGGCTATGACTCCGAGAAGACCTGGCTGACGTACTTCTACGGCTCGGTCAACGCCAAGAACACCGGCACGCCGACCGGCACGCTGATCAACTTCGACCAGACCGCCTACGGCGGCGGCGCGAACGACCTCGACACCAACGGCTACCTGTACGTGCCGGGCTCGTGCGCGGGCGGCGCGCAGTGCCGGCTGATCGTGGCGCTCGACGGCTGCGTGCAGACGCAGGCGAACATCGGCACCAAGTTCATCACCGAGGCCGGCATCGACAAGTACGCCGACACGAACGGCCTGCTCGTGCTCTATCCGTACCAAGTCTCGAGCAGCACGCCGACCAACCCCAACGGGTGCTGGGACTGGTGGGGCTTCGAGGGCTCGAACTACGCGCTCAAAGCCGGCGTGCAGATGAACGCCATCAAGAAGATGGTCGACCGGATCCAGTCCGGCGGCGGACCGACGCCGACCCCGTCGCCGACGCCCTCCCCGGGCGGCTCGCCGACTCCGGGCCCGACGGCCACGCCGACCCCGATACCGCCGCCGTACTCGCAGTCGGTGATCGACACGATCACCAACCACTACGTCGCGGGCCGGATCAACGTGACGCAGTACAACCAGCTCGGCGCGGAATACGGCTACAACACCGTGATCACGCTCTACAAGTGCGGCACGACCTGGACGAACTCGCCCACCTGCGGCCCGCTGCACTAGCCAAGCGGCAGGGCGACAAAGTCCCACCGGCGCGCTCGCGGTTCACCGCGGCGCGCCTTCAGGAACGTCGGCGACTTCCGCTAACGAGGCGCCGCACTCGAGCGTGAGGTGCGTCCGAAACTTCGGGTCGGAGCTCAGGCTCCGGCGTAGTTCTGCAGCGGCGTCGTCCGCCCGCCGAAGATCTCCGCGGGCGCGATCCCATACGCCCCCGCGAGCCGGTCCAGCTCGTCGGCGTCCAGCTCCAGCACGCCGTCTTCCGCGGCAGCCAAGCGTTCCTCGTCGACCGCCGTCGCGAACGCCGCCGCGCGCAGGTCGAGCCCGCGCGCGATCCGCACCTGGGTCAGGCGCTCGCCGACGCGCGCGAGCATCGCCGCACGGTCCACGTTTACCAGGCCCGGCGCGCGGCCAGCAGCGCCGAGACGACGGCGCGCGTCGCGGGCGAGCGGTTGAGGGTGTAGAAGTGCACGCCCGGCGCGCCGCGCGCGAGCAGGTCGGCGACTTGGAGCGTCATGTAGGCCACGCCCAGGTCGACCACGGCTTGCGGATCGTCGCGGCGCAGTTCCAGTTCCGCCCGCAGGCTGGGCGGAATCGTCGCGCCGCACATCCGCGTGAAACGGTCGATCTGATCGTAGTTGGTGATCGGCATGATGCCGGGCAGAATCGGAACGGTGATCCCCCACTGCCGCGCCCGCTCGACGAACTCGAAATAGCGCGCGTTGTCGAAGAACAACTGCGTGACCAGGAACTCCGCCCCGGCTCGCACTTTGGTCGAGAGCGCGGCCAGGTCGGCGTCGAAGCTGACCGCCTCGGGGTGCTTCTCGGGATACGCGGCGCCGCCGATGCAGAAGCCGAACTCCGTCTTGGCCAGCGCGATCAGATCGGAGGCGTGCGCCAGCTCGTCGGGCGCCGGCTGGTAGCCGTCGGCGCCTTTGGGCGGGTCGCCGCGCAGCGCCATCACGTTCTCGATCCCGCCTCCGCGCAGATCGCGCAGCAGGTTGCGCACCTCGGCGGCGCTCGCGCCGACGCAGGTCACGTGCGCCATCACGTCCAGCCCGATCTCGTTGCGCATCCGCTTTGCCAGATCGACCGTGCGGGTGCGAGTCGAGCCGCCCGCTCCGTAGGTGATCGAGACGAAGCCCGGATCGAGCGGCTGCAGCGTCGCGATGGTGGCGAACAGCGTCCGCTCAGCCGCGTCGTCACGCGGCGGGAAGAACTCGAACGAGAAAAACGGCCGCCGGGTCTTCAGCTTCTCCGCGATGCGCACCCGAGTGCCTTCCGCAGCCCGCGCGGCCAACCCGTACCGCCCTGTCCACCATGATTCGGTTCTACGCGTTTGGACAGGATTACCGGCGGCCGCGCGCGCCCTCAGGCGATGCCTGGGCCTTCCAGCGCGGCACGTCGACCCCGACCAGGAGGGGAGCCAGAGCATCAGCACCGCTTCGGCCAGGATACCGAGCGCATCGATGCCAACCGAGAAGCGGTGAGCGAGGGGCCACGACGCGAGGAGCAGCCAGCCCACACCGTCGAGCGTCATCAGCAGTCCGAAGATGCGCGGCAAAAAGGTCGACCTGGCGATCAGGTAGCCGAGCAGGATGCAATAGGGCCCGAAGAACAGCAGCGGGCTCAGGTGGTACGGGACGGCGTGGAACACCGCGAGGATCATGAGCGCGCACCCGATCAGGCTCAGCAGCGCCGCGGCGAGCGACAGCCGGCTGCTGACCGGCGCGAACAGCCTGTAGAACAGCAGCGTCACCGCGGCATAGCAAAGGTCCGCGGCGAGGCTGACCGCGTCGCCGGAAACGATGAGGCCGCGCTCGACCAAGAGCTGGCCGAAGACCGCGGCCAGAAAGTACACCAGATAGATGGCCCCGGTAGTCCGCGCCCAGGGATGCGGCGGCGCTCGCGTGACCGATTTCGTCTCTGCCATGGTGCTCATCGTGCCTCGCCTACGGACCCGGGCAGAGCCGTGTTTCACCGCGTCGGCCGTGCTTGCCGGGACTAGCGGAAGCTCTGCACGACGCCGGTGCAGACCAGCGCCCAGCCGTCGACCAGCACGAACAGCAGCAGCTTGCAGGGCAGCGAGATCACCGGCGGGCTGAGCATCACCATCCCCAGGCCCATCAGAATCGCCGCCACCGCCAGGTCGATGGCGACGAAGGGCAGATACAGCGCCACCCCGATCGCGAAGGCCGCGCGCAGCTCGCCCACCACGAAGGCCGGCACCAGCACGGTCAGCGGCGCCTCGGCGGGCGGCTCGCCGGCCGGCCGGTGCGCCAGCCGCGCGAACACCGCCACGTCGCGCAGCTTCGCCTGGCGCAGCATGAACGCGCGCAGCGGTCCGCTCGCGCGCTCGAGAAACGCCGACTGCGAGAGCCGGCCAGCCGCATAGGGCTCTAGCGCGTCGCGCTGGATGGCGGCGCAAGTCGGCGCCATGACGACCAGCGTCAGCACGAGCGCCAGCCCGGTCAGCACCGTGCTGGGCGGCAGGTTCGAGGCCCCGATCGCCGAGCGGACCAGCGAGAGCACCACCACGATGCGCACGAACGAGGTCGAGAGCACGACGACGAACGGCGCCACCGAGAGCAGGCTGAGCGCCGCGAGCACGTCGAGCGGGAGCGAGGCTCGGCCGTGGCCGGCGATTTGCAGGAGGGAGTCCATGCTCCCAGCCTGCGCCCGCCGGGCTGCCCCGGCGTGGCCGGGTTGTTACGGCTTTTCGATCAGCTCGGTGATGCGGACGCCGAAGTTCTCGTCGATCGCCACGACCTCGCCGCGCGCGACGAGGCGGTCGTTGACGAGCAGGTCCACCGGGCCGCCGGCCAGCCGGTCGAGCTCGACGATCGAGCCGGTCCCCAGCTTGAGGATGTCGCGCACCAGCATCTTGCACGTGCCAAGCTCCGCCGTGACCTTGAGCGGCACGTTCATCAAGAGGTCGAGATTTTTGCCGGGTTCGGACATGGTCACCGAGGGGCTCCCGTAGCGACGTCGTGGACGAGGAAGGCGGTACGCGACGCGACGACGCCGGCGGTGCCCGTTGCCAGGCGCTGCCCGCCGATGTTCAAGCATGCCGGAGAACCAACCTGGCTGTCCAGCCGGACGACATCACCCGGCCGAAGTTTGACGAACGCGGCCGCGTCGATCGTTCCCTGGGCGAAGACCGCGCGCGCTTCGAGCGCCAGCTCGTCGAGCGCGGACGCGGGCAGCCCGCCGGCCGGGGCGGGCGCGGGCAGCGCGCGGACGATCCCGATGCCCAGCGCCAGCGGGACCGGGGCGTGGACCCGCAGGTCGTGTGGGCAAAGCTTGCGGCGCTGGCGCAGGGCGCCGCGCTTGCCAGCCGCAAATTCTGGCCGATCTAGAGGAGGCACCCCGCACCATGAGCACCGCAAAACCCAAACGCCCGCC
>CAXTNU010000182.1:0-7769 GCA_964245595.1 uncultured bacterium
CGGCGGGACGACCTCAGGCGGCGCGCCGGGCAGCTCGGGCGGCTCGGCGGTGATCAACGCGACCCAGATCCCGACCCTGGTCCCGGCCGACCAGCGCGCGCCGCTTCCCTACCCGGCCTACGGCACTCCCGCGCCGGTCGCGGTCGGGCGCACCCCCGCCGCCGGCGTCCCGCAAGTCGTGACGCTGCAGCAGGCCGTGCTGATCGCCGACGCGCGCTCGCCCCTGCTGGCCTCGGCCCGGGCCGACGTCGCGATCGCGACCGCGCCGGTCTCGCTCGCGCAGAGCGCGATCTTCCCCAACGTCGCGGGCGTCGTGTCGAGCACGCGCAGCCACCACGAGGCCACCGGCACCAGCGTCACCTCGGACACGGGTACCGGAACGGGTACGGGCACCGGAACGGGTACGGGCACGGGCACGGGCACGGGCACCGGAACGGGCACGGGCACCGGAACGGGCACGGGTACCGGCACCGGCGGGACCGGCACGGGCACCGGCGGAACGGGCGGTACGACGACCACGACGACCACCACCCCGACCTCGTCGTTCGCACCCAACACGACCACCAACAGCCTCTCGCTCCAGGTTCAGCAGCTGATCTACGACGGCGGCCGAGTGGCGGCCCAAATTCGCCAAGCTCGGGCCAACCAGTCGGCCTCGATCGCGACCTACCAGCGCCAGCTCCAGACCGTCGCCTTCAACGTCGCGACGGCGTACTACAACGCGCTGGCGGCGCAGCGCCAGACCCAGGTCGGGCTGACCACGGTGCAGCTCGACCAGGTCCAGGAGAACCTCGTCTCGGCCCAGATCCGGGCCGGCACGGCGGCGCGCACCGACCTCGCTACGGCGCAGCTCCCGACCGCGCAGGCGCGCGTCTCGGTGATCCGCGCCCAGGCCACCGAGCTCAACCAGCTCTCGGTCCTATCGAACACGCTGGGCCTGGACGCCGACGTCACGGTCCAGCCCAAGGATGACGTGCCCGCGCTCAGCGCGACGAACGGCACCGTCGCCCTGGCCCCGAACTTTCCCACCCCGTCGTACCAGACCGCGTTTACCCGCGCGGTCGCGCTGCGGCCCGACCTCGCCGCGCAGCAGCAGAACGTCGTCTCCAACCAGGAGGCGGTGCGCGCGGCGCGGCTGGGCAACTACCCCAACCTCAACGGGAGCGCGTCGTTCGGCACCGCGTCGACCGACTCGGGCGGCGGGACGTTTCGCAACAGCTCCTCGATCGGCGCTTCGCTCTCGATCCCGATCTACGACCGCGGCATCACGCGCGCGCAGACCGCGCAGGCGCAGGGCCAGCTCGACCGGGCCGTCGCGCAGCAGCAGATCGCGGTCCAGGGCGTGCAGCTCAACGTGCGCCAAGCGCTGGTGAACCTGGTCTCGGCGTACGCCGCGCTGGGCCAGACCAACGCCGAGCTGGTCAAGGCGCAGGAAGTGCTGCGCGCGACCCAGGCGCAGTACCGGGCCGGCGTGACCACGCTGCCCCTGCTGCTCAACGCGCAAGTCGGTCTGACACAAGCGCTGACCGACGAGGTCACCACGGTGTACACCGTGCGCCAGGCCGAGCAGGCGCTGCTGTACGCGGAGGGCGCGAACGCCGCCGGGTGAAGTCCTCGGCCTATGGCTTACCCCACCGTTCCGGTCTGGATCGACGATCCGGTCAACGCGGCGATCCTCGCCGTCAGCGAGGATCGCCTCCAGGGTTTCCAGCTCGACCCGTTCGGTGAAATCGCCGAACGGAGCGGGGTCGACGTCGCGGCGGTCCTCGAGCGGGTCGTCGCGATGCTGCGTTCGGGGACGATCCGCCGCGTGCGCCAGACGCTCATGGCGACCAACCTCGCCGCGGGCGCGCTGTGCGCGTGGCAGGTGCCGCAAGAGCGGCTGAGCGAGGCCTTCGACTGGCTCTACGGGCAAGACCCGTTCTCGGGCCACGTCGTCATCCGTACCACCGACGCGGCCACGCCGGGCTCGAACTACCGCCTCTGGACGACGCTCAAGGTGCCGCAAGGCTTCGCCATCGAGAAGCACGCGGCGTTCCTGGCGCGCACGATCGGGGCCGAGGCGTACCGCTTGATGCCCGCCCACCGGCTGTTCGCGCTGGGGGTCGGCCACGTTCGGCGGCGCGGCATGGAGCCCGGCGCGCGGGCCGACGCGCCGGCCGACGTGATCGTTCCCGAGGTGGTGGAGCTCGACGCGCTGGAGTGGCGCGTGCTGAGCGCGATCAAGCGCGAGCTGGCGCCCGAGGAGGTCGTGCGCGACGTCTGGCGCGGGCGGGCGGCCGAGGCCGGCGTGTCGCTCGAAGAGTTCGAGCGGGTCGGCCGGGCGCTCAGCGCGCGCGGCGTGATCGGGCGCTTCTCGACCTTCCTCGAGCACGTCAAGCCCAACGCCGCGGCGGGCGGCAAGAGCGTGACCCGCTACAACGCGCTGTTCCACTGGAAGGTCCCGGCCGGGCGCGAGCTCGAGGCCGGGCGCGAGATCGGGCGCCACTACATCATGACGCACGCGTACTGGCGCGAAGGCGGGCCGGAGTTTCGCGGCGTGAACATCATGGGCGTCGCCCACGGCACCGAGAAGGAGAGCGTTCTGGCGCACAAGGCCGCGATCGACGAGCACCTGCGGGAGGCCGGGATCGACTTCGACTACACCAACGTGTTCTGGGGCGGCCGCAGCGAGATCAAGCCGTCCGAGATCGCGCCCGCCGCGTACCTGGAGTTCTGCGCCGCGCACGGTCTCGACCCGGAGGCGATGCGCTGATGCTGCGCCGTCTGCTCGCCGTGAGCGTGCTTTGCGCGCTCGCTCTTTGCGCGTGCACCAAAGTCGCCGACACCGGCCCCGCGGGCGGCCCGGCCGGCGCGGACGCGCATCCCAGCCGCCTGCTGATCTCGTCGGCCGCCAATCCCAAGAACCTCAACCCCGCCCTGGCCTCGGCCTCGCCGGGGCTCGAGCTCTCGGCATTCATGTATTCGTACACCGTGGTCTACGACGACCACGCCAGGCCGATTCCCGACGTCGTGACCGAGCTTCCGAGCACCGAGAACGGCGACGTCTCCAAAGACGGCTTGACGATCAAGTACAAGCTGCGCCACGGGGTCAAATGGCACGACGGTCAGGGTGACGTGCAGTGCCAGGACATGCGGCTCACCTGGCAAGTGATGATCAACCCCAAGAACAACGTGAACACCACGGAGGGCTGGAAGGACATTCGCGACGTCGACTGCCGCGATCCGTATGTCGCGGTGGTTCACCTCAAGAAAGTGTACGCGCCGTTCCTGCAGCAGCTTTGGAGCCTCAACGGCAACGGGCCGATCTTGCCCGCGCACCTGCTCAGCGCGCTCAACGACGACAAGGGCAGTCTCAACACGGCGCCCTACAACGCCGCTCCGGTCGGCAGCGGCCCCTACAAGTTCGTAGCGTGGGACCGCGGCAGCGCGGTGCGATTGGCGGCGTTCCCCGATTACTTTCGCGGCAAGCCGCGCATCGCGGAGGTGATCTATAAGATCATTCCGGACCAGAACACGCTGGCGACGCAGCTCGAGACGCACGAGCTGGACCTTGCGTACAACCTGTCGGCGAGTTCGTACAGCCGGGTAAAGACGATCCCGGGCTACACCACCGTCACGCCGGTGGTCTACAATTACGACCACGTGGACTTCAACTTCAAGAAGCCGATCTTCCAGGACGTGCGCGTGCGCCGGGCGCTGACTTACGCGCTCGACCGCCCGGCGCTGCTGGCCAAGGTGCGGCACGGGCTAGGCGAGCTGAGCGACACGTTCCTCGATCCCACCCTCTCACCGGATGCGCAGGCCAAGGACGTCATGCGCTATCCGTACGATCTGGGCAAAGCCAAGGCGCTGCTCGACGAAGCCGGCTGGAAGAGCGGCCCGGACGGCATCCGGGTCAAGAACGGGCAGCGCTTCAGCTTTCAGATCTCCACCCAGACGGAGTCGATCAACGGCAAAGCCATCCAAGAGCAGGTCCAGACGTACTGGCATACCGTCGGCGCGGACGTGCAGGTGAAGAACTACCCGACCGCTCTGTTCTTCGACAACACCGCCAAGGGCCCGTTGCAGGGCGGGCGCTACGACGTCGCGCTGTTCGCTTGGGTCGGCGCGGCCGACATCGACAACAGCGCGATCTATTCGGGGCACTACTTCGCGCCCCACGGCCAAAACGCGCTGTTCTGGAACAACCCCGTCGCGACCAAGGCGATGGACGATGCCAACGAGACGGTCGACCAGCGCCGGCGCATCGCCGACTACGCCGTCGTGCAGCGCGAGTTCGCCAAGGACGACCCGTCGATCATCCTGTGGTTCCGCAAAGACCTCGAGGTGTACAACGGCGCGCTCAAGGGCTTCACCCCGACGCCCGTCATCACGACGCCGTTCTGGCACACGTCGGAATATCACTACTGATGCGCCGTTTCGCCGCCGCCGCGCTGGCGCTCGCGGTTTGCGCCGGGCCGGCGGTCTCGGGCGCGCAGGACGGGCGTCATCCGTGGACCGTTGCGCACGTGCTGCGCTATGCCACCGGCGAGGACGTGGTCGGACTCAACCCGCACCTCGTCCAGCAGCTCACGGTCTCGTACATGAGCTCGCTCACGATGGCCTGGCTGCTCAGGTACGACCACGACAACCGGCCGGTGCCCGAGCTCGCCACGGCGGTCCCGTCGCGCGCCAACGGCGGCGTGTCGGCCGACGGCAAGACGATCACCTATCACCTGCGGCGCGACGCCAAGTGGTCCGACGGCGAGCCGTTCAGCGCGGCCGACGTGCGCTTCTCGACCGACGTCGTGCGCAACCCGGCCAACAACGAGGGCACGCACCAGGGCTTCGACCAGATCGCGCGGGTCGACACGCCCGACCCCTACACCGTCGTGTTCCGCCTGGTGCGGCCGTACAGCGGGTTCTACGTCAACTTCTTCAGCTCGGGCGGGGCCAACCCGTGCGTGCTCCCCAAGCACCTGCTCGACAAGCTGCCGAACATCAACGAGGCGCCCTACAACGCGCTTCCGGTCGGGATCGGGCCGTTCAAGTACGCGTCGTGGAAGCGCGGCGACTCGGTCGAGCTGGTGCCCAACCCGCTCTACTTCGGGCGCAAGCCCAAGCTGGCGCGGGTGATCTTCAAGATCATTCCCGACCGCAACACCACGCTGACCCAGCTCACCACCCACGAGATCGACATGTGGCTGCCGGTGCCGGGCGCGTACTTCGACCGGGTGCGCGCGCTGCCGGGGATCGCGATCACCCGCCAGCCGTCGTACGGCTACAACCACATCGACTTCAACCTGGAGCACGGGGCGCTGCGCGATCCGGCCGTGCGCCGCGCGCTGCGCATGGCGATCGACCGGCCGACGATCCTGGCCAAGATCCGGCACGGCGTGGGCGTGCTCCAGGAGACGCCGTTCGCGCCGGGCCACCCCTTCCACATCGAGTACCCGCGCGTGCCGTTCGACGTCGCCGCGGCCAACCGCGAGCTCGACGGTGCGGGCTGGAAGCGCGGCGCCGACGGCGTACGCGCCAAGGGCGGCCAGCGCTTGGAGTTCACCCTCTCGCTGGTCAGCGGCGCGCCCGACACCGACGCGATCATCGAGCTGATCCGGCCCGCCTGGGCCCAGCTCGGCGCGCGCTTCGACGTCAAGCACTACCCCTCGCCGCTGTACTTCGCGCCCTTCGCGACCGGCGGCATCCTGTACGCCGGCAAGTACGACGTCGGCTTCTACGCCTGGATCACCTCGCCCAACGGCGACCTGACCAACCTGTTCGGCTGCGACCGCGTCCCGCCCAAGGGGCAGAACGTTCCGCGCTACTGCAACCGCGCGGTCGACGCCGCGCTCGCGCGCTCCATCGCCAGCTACGACTACGAGACCCAGCGCGCCGCGTCGCGCACGATCCAGGAAAACCTCGCCCGCGACGTGCCGACGATCGTTACCGACGCGCGCGAGGACGTGTACGCCTACAACCAAGACCTGCACGGGTTCCGGCCCAACCAGGTCACCCCGTTCGACGACCTCGTCACCGCCGACATCTGAGGAGCACCGACCCTGAAGCACTCGTTCGCGCTCGTTCTCGCCGCGCTGCTGCTGGCCGGCTGCACCAAAGCCGGCGCGCCGGCGGCGTCCTCCACCGGGGGCGACACCGGCGGCACGAGCGGCGGGCGGCACCCGTACACCGTGCCGCACGTCGTGCGCTACGCGACCGCCGAAGACATCGTCGGGCTCAACCCGCACCTCAGCCAGCAGACCGTGCTGAGCTACATGTCGGCGCTGACGATGGGCTGGCTGACCAAGTTCGACCACGACAACCGGCCGGTGCCGTATCTCACCACGGTCGTGCCGACGCAGGTCAACGGCGGGATCAGCAAGGACGGCCTGACCATCACCTGGCACCTGCGCCGCGGGGTGAAGTGGTCCGACGGGGCGCCGTTCGACGCCGACGACGTCGTGTTCTCGACCAAGACGGTGCTCAACCCGGCCAACAACGAGGTCGGGCGCGACGGCTTCGACCTGATCACCAAGATCGACGAGCCCGACAAGTACACCGTGGTGTACCACCTCAAGAAGCCGTACGCGTCGTACGCGGCGACGTTCTTCGGAACCGGCGGCGCGAACCCGTGCATCCTGCCCAAGCACCTGCTGGGCAACCTGCCCAACATCAACAACGCGCCCTACAACGCGCTGCCGGTCGGAATCGGGCCGTTCAAGTACCAGAGCTGGAAGCGGGCCGACTCGGTGGTGATGGTGCCCGACCCGCTCTTCTTCGGGCCCAAGCCCAAGCTGCAGCGGATCGTGTTCAAGATCGTGCCCGACCGCAACACGGTCACGACCCAGCTCGAGACGCACGAGATCGACCTCTGGGCGCCCGTCTCGCCGGCCTACTACGACCGCGTCAAGGTGATCCCGGGGCTGGCCGTGGACCGCGTTCCGAGCTACTACTTCGGGCACCTCGACCTGCAGAACACCCACCCCGGCCTGGACGACCCCAACGTCCGCCGCGCCTTGCGCCTGGCGGTCGACCGGACCGAGATCAAGGACAAGATCCGCCACGGGATCGGCATCGTTCAGGACGATCCCGTCTCGCCCAAGAACCCGTCGTTCGACAAGGACGTGCCGACCGCGCCGTTCGATCTCGCCCAAGCCGGCAAGCTGCTCGACGCGGCCGGCTGGAAGCCCGGCCCGGACGGCATCCGGGCCAAGAACGGGCACGCCCTCAACCTGTCCTTCGCGACCTCGACCGGCACGCCCGACGCCGACTCGATGATCGAGCTGATCCGTGCCAACTGGAAGAAGATCGGGGTCGGGCTGAGCGTCAAGCACTATCCCCCGCCGCTGATGTTCGCCCCGTTCGCCAACGGCGGGATCGTCTACGGCGGGAAGTGGGACGTGATCACGTTCAATTGGGGCGGCGACCCGATCGGCGACCTCTCCAACCTCTACGAGTGCAGCCAGGCCCCGCCGCACGGCCAGAACGACCCGCGCTACTGCAACCAGACGGTCAGCGCCGCGATGGAGAAGTTCAAGACCGAGTACGACCTGGCCAAGCGCCAGCGCCACGCGAACGTCATCCAGGCCGGGATCGCCGCCGACGCGCCGATCATCGTGCTCGACATCCTCGAGGACATCTACGCCCACAACAGCGACATGACGGGATTCCACCCCAACCAAGTCTCGCCGTTCGACGACTTCGCCAACGTCGACATCTGAGGAGGCCGCCCTGACCAAACCGCTCGCGCTCGTCCTGGCCGCGCTGCTGCTGGCCGGCTGCGCCAAGGC
>CAXTNU010000183.1:0-7762 GCA_964245595.1 uncultured bacterium
CCCTTCGCCCACACCCCGGAGTCCTGCCCGTAGATCGCGAACTCGCCGATGGTGAGATCGCAGCCGATCGTGCAGTTGGCGCCGATCGTCGCGCCGCGCCGCACCAGCGTCGGCAGGGTGTGCTCGTCGACGTCCGACGAGCGCAGCTCGCGCACGTCCGGATCGGTCGCGCGCGGGAAGCGGTCGTTGGTGAACACGGTGTGGGCCGCCACCATCACCCCGTCCTCGAGCGTGACCGCGGAGCAGATGTACACGAACGCGTTGATCTTGCACAGATCGCCGACCCGCACGCCGGGGGCGAGATAGGTCTTCTCGCCGACGATGCAGTTCGCGCCGACCGACGTGCCGCGGCGGACGTGCGCGCTGTCCCAGACCGCCGTGCCCGCGCCGATGCTGACGCCGTCCTCGACCAGCGCGGTCGGGTGGATGCGCGTCATGCCACCGCCACCGCCGCGGGCGAGCTCGTCACCGGCACCCAGCGGTCGGCCCGCAGCGCGGCGTACGCCGCTTCGATGACGTGGACCGAGGCCAGCGCGTCGAGCGGGCCGATCGCCAGCGCCGCCTCGCCCCGGATCGCGGCGGCGAAGTTGTCGTGCTGGGCGCGGAACGCGCCGAGCTTGTCGTAGCCCGGGCCGAACTGCTCCCACGGCCCGCCGCCGCTGCGCCGGCGCGACGCGCGCCAGCCGATCTCGAGCGTGCCCTCCGAGCCGTACAGGGTGAAGAAGGCGGGGATCTCCTTGCGCAGGCTCCACGACAGGTCGACGAAGCCGACCGCGCCGCCGTGGGTGCGGATCTCGAGGTGGACGGTGTCTTCGACGGGGATCGGCTGCACCGGGCGCGCGGCGAACGCGCGCACGTCGTCGATCGCGCCGAGCAGGAAGCGCACGATGTCGACCGAGTGGGTGCCGTTGTCGATCAGCACCCCGCCGCCGCTGATCTCGGGCCGCACGTTCCAGCGCTGGCGCATGTCGACGTACGAGGCGAAGGTGTTCTCGAACATCACCACCTCGCCGATGGCCCCGTTTCCGACCAGCGTGCGGGCGCGCACGACGTCCTCGACGTAGCGGAACTTCGAGGCCATGGTGACGATCCGCCCCGCGCGGTCGGCCGCTTCGAGCATCCGGCGCGCGCTGGGCGCGGTGAGCGCGAAGGGCTTCTCGCACAGCACGTGCAGGCCGCGCGCGAGCAGCGCCAGGGTCAGGTCCTCGTGCGTCGCGGGCGGGCTGCAGACGATCGCCGCGTCGGCCGCCAGCGCCGCCGGCAGCGCGCCGACGTCGCCGAAGGCCGGCACGCCGGCCGCCGATGCGATCGCCGCCGCGCGCTCGAGCGCGGGATCGACCACCGCCACCAGTTCCGCCCGGTTGGACGCGGCGAGCGCTTCGGCGTGGGTCTTGGCGATCGCGCCCGCGCCGACCAGGACGACCCGGACCCGGGCGCTCACTTGGCCAGCTCCGCGACGCCGTCGCGCACGGCGGCGGCGATGTAGTCGACGTGCTCCTGGGTGTAGCGCTCGTTCCAGGGCAGCACCAGCACGTGCTCCAGGGCTTGGAAGGTGCCGGGGAAGCGGGCCGCGTCGTAGTCGACCGCCTCGGGCCGGGCTAGGGTGAACGGCCAGTGGCTGTTGCCGAAGGTGACCTGGTCGCGGATCACCGCGCAGCGGAAGGCCGGCTTCTGGATGTAGCGCGGGGCGCTGGCGATGCCGCGCGCCTTGAGCTTGGCGCCCAGCCCGACCGCGCCGCCCTCGACGACCTCGGGATCGACCATCAGGATGTATTTCCAGTACACGTTCACCGCATCGGGCGCGACGACGGGCGGGGTGAGCCCGGCGATGCCGGTCAGCCGCGCGGTGAGCGCGTCGGCGGTCGCGATGCGCGCGCCGACCGAGCCCTGCAGCTTGGGCAGCTGCGCGTTGGCGACCGCGCCCTGCAGCTCGGTCATGCGGTAGTTGGGGGCCAGGAAGTAGTGGTCGGGCTGGGCGTCGCCGTAGCCCCAGGCCTTGTTGACGAACAGGAACACCCGCCGCGCCAGCGCGTCGTCGTCGGTCGCGACGAAGCCGCCCTCGCCGGTCGTGATGTGCTTGCCCTGCTGCAAGCTGAAGCACGACAGCTTCCCGAAGGTCCCGACCTGCTTGCCGTTCACCGTCGCCAGATAAGCCTGGGCGCAGTCCTCGATCACCGGGATGCCGCGCTCGTCGGCCAGGGCCTGGATCGCCTCGGCCTCGGCCGGGTTGCCGAACAGGTGGGTCACGACGATCGCCCGCGTGCGCTCGGAGAGCACCGCGCGCACCGCGGCGGCGGTGACGTTGCACGTCCGCGGGTCGACGTCGGCGAAGACCGGGATCGCGCCCTGGGCGACGATCGGGTGCAGCGCGCCCATGTCGGTGATCGCGGTTGTGACGATCTCGTCGCCGGGCTCGGGGTTGAGCGCCGCGACCGCGCAGTGCACGGCGGCGGAGCCCGAGCTGCACGCGACGACGTGCTCGACGCCGAGCAGCCGCGCGAGCGACTTCTCGAGCGCGGCGACCTCGCTGCCCTTGGTGCTGTTGAGCGTGCCCGAGGCGATGACGCGCGCGAGAGCCTCTTGCTCCTCGCGCCCGAGGGTGCGCCCGGAGGCGTCCTGATCGGACGGCAGGACGAGCCCGGCCGGGGCGGCGGTGGTGGTCATGGACGAGTTCCCTCTCGAAACTGACGGTAGGTGGCGGACGCGAGACCGAACAGGTCTTCGAAGCTGCGTTTGAGCTGCAGCGCGAGCACGGCGAAGCCGAGCAGCTGGATGCCGGCCAAGGCGGCCAGCGAGGCGAGCGCGGCGATCAGCGGCGGACCGCCGAACCCGCGCGCGACGGCCAGCCCGAACCCGGCGCAGGCCAGGACCAGCAGCGCGAGGCCGGGGATCATGAAGAACATCACCGGCCGGAACAGGAACGTAGAAATCGCGACCGAGAGCGTGGTTCCGGAAAACCGGAAGCGGCTCGGGTCGGCCGCTCGGGTCGAGCTGCCCCAGTCGAGGTGGGCCGGGATCTCGACGATGCGCGCGCGCAGGATCTGGGCCTGGCGCAGGATCTCGGCGTTGACCTCCATCCCGTTGGCGCGGATCGTCAGGCCGCGCACGAAGCGCGCGTCGTAGGCCCGGACCATGCCGGTGTAGGTCGAGAGGCGGGCGTTCGAGGCGGCGGCCAGGAGCCGGTTCGCGACCCGGCTGGTGAGCAGGCGCGAGCGCGGCACCGCGGTCACCTCGCCGCCGAGCATGTAGGGCGAAGCGATCACGATCGCCGCCGAGCGCGCGACGTAGGCCTCGACCAGCCGGTCGATGTGCTCGACCGAGTAGGTCAGGTCGGCGTCGAGGGTGACGATGACGTCGCCCCGGCAGATCTCGAAACCGGTCTTGAGCGCGGCCCCCAAGCCCAGGTTCGCGCCGTGGTGCAGGGCGTGGACGCGCGGATCGGCCCCCGCCACCGCGTCGATGATGGCGCCCGTCTCGTCGGAGCTGCCGTCGTCGACGACGACCAGCTCCCACTCCCGCGCGTCGGGACGCGCGTCGAGATACTCGCGGACGCGAAGAAGGCACCGTTCGATGATCGCCGCTTCGTTGTAGGCGGGGATCAGAACCGACAGGAACACCTCGGTTGTCCTCCCCCTCCGTGCAGCCGAGCATCCGCCGAACGAAGCGCTGCCGTGCGCTCGGTGTGACGGCGGTCGCAATCGTCTTACCCGCTTACGGAGCGGTCAAGCAGCTTTCGCGCGTCAAATCCCTATTACACTGGGAGAATCGTCGCTACTGAGTAGGCCCTATGGCCCAACCGCCGACCGCGCTTCCGGAGCGCGTTCAGGCCCCGCGCCAACCCAGCGTCTTGGCCGCGAGCTCGACCCGGTTGCGGGCCCGGGTCTTGAGCATCATGCGCTTGATGTGATCGTGCGCGGTCGACTCGGCGATGTCCAGTGCGGCCGCGATCTGCGGCGTGCCGAAGCCCTTGAGCACCAGGGCGAGCACCTCCAGCTCGCGCGAGCTCATGCCGAATTTCTCCTGAGCGTGGCGGAGCGGGTTGCGCGAGCGGTAGCGCTCGACCACCACGCTGATCTTCATCTCGCCCTGCGGCCCCGAGAGCGGGCTGGTCCGCACCACCATGAACGGGAGCGGGACGGCGATCCCGACCTCCCAGGTGCGCGCGTCCTCGGTCCACGAGGCGGTGAGCTGGCGGACCGCGGTCTCGACCACCGGCGGCAGGCCCTCGGAGATCTCGAGGATGTTCTGGAGCGCGTCGTCGCCCCCGTCGACGGCCGGGATCCACTTCAGCTCGACCCGGTAGTCGCGCCCCAAGACGTACTGGGCCGGGGTGGCCCGCTCGGCCGTCCGTTCCTGGGCGCTCTGCTCGCCCTCGAAGGTCGACAGCCGGCGCATCAGCTCCGAGCCCGAGCGCACGGTGGCCTCCAGCGCGCGCCGCTCGTCGGGCTGGAACGGGCGCGGCCGGGCCACGATCGCCAAGCCGAAAATCGTCGCATCGACGCCGTAGACCGCGACCAGGCCGCGCATCCCGTCCAGCGCGATCAGGGCATCGGTGACGCGCGGGATCATCGCCTCGGAGCGCGACTGCAGCAGGCGCTCGGCCTGCAGCCACTCGCTCTGCCGGCTGGCATTGCCGTGCTCCTCGGAGAGCACCACCTCCGACTGCATCCCGTTCTGGTCGTAGCGCGCGAACACGACGTAGGTTGCCTTGACGAGCGTCCGGAGCTCGTCGACGAAGGCTCGCGTTCGGTCGGCTTCGGGGACGGCGGTCAGGACCGCGGCAGCGGCGGAATTTCGGCGAGGGCGCACGATAATAGACTTTCCAGTCCGGCGCGGAACATCACGCCTCGCCAGTCGTCCCGGCTTCGCAACCCCCCTTTCATAAACCCCCAGAATTAGGGAGTGCTTTGGACTCCCATAACTGCGACTATAGCGGTGGCCGACGGACCCAGCACAACGGCCCTCCCCAAAGGAACCAGACCACGATGATGTCCTCGATCACCACGCCGACCACGACTTCCGCGAAGCCCGTCCGTGTCATGGTCATCGAGGGCCAGGCGCTGTTCGCCAAGGCGCTCTGCCAAGTGCTCGCCAGCGACGTCGAGATCGAAGTCGTCGGGGATTCCGACTCGGTGGCCAACGCCCCGCTGCGCCGGGCGCGCCCCGATCTCATCGTGCTCGACCTCGACGGCCACACCATCGAGCTGTCCGAGGCGATGCGGACCTGCCGCGAGCAGGCGCCCCAGGCCAAGGTCTGCGTCCTCTCGACGCACATCCAGCCCGAGGTCATGCAGCGCTGCCTGAGCGCGGGCGCCGACGGCTACGTGGTCAAGGACATCCTCCCCGTCGAGCTGATCCGGGCCGTGAAGAGCGTCGCGGGCGGCCACAACTACGTCGACCCGCGCGTCGCCGGGGGCGTGCTCAAGCGCCGCAGCGGCGGCTACGGCCGCGGGGCCCAGAACGAGCTCTCGGTGCGCGAGACCGAGATCATCCGCCTGATCGCGCGCGGCATGTCCAACAAAGAGATCAGCGGCAAGCTCCACCTCTCGGAGAAGACGGTCAAGAACCACATCAGCCGCATCTTCGCCAAGCTCAACATCAGCGCGCGCACCCAGGCCGCCGTCCACGCGATCAAGACCGGCCTGGTCTGAAGCAGTCCCCGAGGGGCCGACACGGACGTCGCTAGGCTGGGCAAACAGGTTCGCACGGATGCGAACCGCCTAGGTCGCAAGCCCCCCGTGTGGGGGGACCCCCCAGCGCGGTAAGCGGTGGAGGTGGACTCCTACGTCGTCGAACCGCAGTCGCTCTTCGTGCCGTACTTGGCCGATGTGCTCGGCCGTGCGGAGATGCGGGTCGTGCGCTTCGCCACGACCATCGACGTCGACGACATCGGGCGCTCGCGCCCCGAGGCGCTGTTCGTCGACACGGACTTCCTCGAATGCGATCCGGCCGACGCGCTGAGCGCTCTGCGCAGGATCCTGCCGCAGGCCTTGATCTGCGCCTACACCGAGGGCACCGGCGCCTCGCGCGCCGACCGCCTGCGCTACGCCGGCGCCGACTGCGTGCTCTCCAAGCGCTCGGGCCAGCACGAAATCGCCGAAGGCGTGCGAGTGGCTCGCGAGACGGGCGGCTACACCGACCCGCGCCTGGTGCTCGCGATCGCCGAGCCGCGCCTTCCGCTGCCCGACGAAGTCCGCGTCGCCGGCCGCGGGCGTACGACGCGCAGCAAGACATCGCGCTCCGTCTGACCGCCCGGCGCCCCGTCGCGCCGAAATTGCTCAGACTGACGAGCGGCTGGTTTAGTATGTTCGCTCCAGTGATATACGGTGGAGCACGCCGAGGCGCTAGTGCTTAGCGCCCCTGCTCCAATTGCTTCACCGGGGGAATGCAACGATGAACGGACGCATTGCGCGTAGAGACGCGCTGCTCGGGCTATTTGCGACCTTGGCCGGCTGCGCCGGCAGCGGGCTGGTCGGGACCAGCCCAACCGCCGGCGGCCGCGCCGTTCGAGCGGCGGCGTCGGGCTCGCCCGTGCCGTCGAGCTCGCCGCTGCCGCAATCGCCGATGGTGCCTTTCAAGACGACGGCTCCGCCCGCGTACGCGACCGCGAAGACGGCCGACCCGACGACGACCGATCCGAACAGCAACGTCACGTTCCAATCGAGCTCGACTCAGCCGTACATGAACGCGTACACCAGCGACGGCACGTTCGTCTACCAGCGCGACTTCGGCAGCACCGGACCCAACGGCATGCCGTACTTCCGCATCACGACCAGCGACAACCAAGCGGTGGCCACGCTCGTGCCGGACATCACCGGCGTGTCCGCCGGCAGCGTGCTGGCGCTGGGCGCAGGCTACACGCTCAACTTGGACGCGAGCGGCTACGTGGCGACGATCACGGGCGGCGGCAATACGTTCGCCTGCTCGATCGATTCGGTCAGCGCGGTGGCGACGGTGACGCGCAACGGCTCGCAGCTCGCGCCGATCGCCCTGCGCGACTATCCCGGGTTCGCGAGCGCTTTCAGCGCCGCGGGCACGCCGGCCGGCAGCCGGCGCGCGCTGGGCACGTCGGGCACGATGAGCCCGAAGTGCGCCAGCATCCTGGCCGCGATCATGGCGCTGATGGTCAACATGGAGTTCATCAGCCACGGCCTGCTGGCGTGCGGCGAGCTGGTCTTCCCGCCCGCGATCGCGGCTTGCGCGGCGTCGCTCGCCGCGGCCGAGCTGATCCTGGTCGGCATCTTGCTCTACTTGCTGTACCAGTTCCAGCACTGCAACGACAAACCGTCGCCGTCGCCCTCGCCCTCCCACTCGCCGTCGGCACGCCCGACCGCCACCGCTACGGCGGCGGCGGTCGCGGGCTAAACCCGCTCCGGACGCAGGGTCGCGTCGAGAAAACGCAGCGTGGCGTCGCGCGCGAGCGCGGCGCCGAGCCCGTCGACTTCGTCGAAGGCATGGTTGGCCCACGGCAACTCCAGGGCGACCACTCGTGTGCCGGCGGCGCGCACGCGTGACGCGAACGCGCGCTGGAAGGCCGGCAGTACGAGCTGATCGCGGTTGCCGATGACGAGCAGCGCCCGCAGCCATTGACGGTGCGCGCGGTCGTGGCTTACTACGCGCCGACCGATCTGGTGAACGGCTACGCCGACCCGCCGCGGCCCGACCCGGCCGGCGTGCGGCGCATTCTCGCGGCCTATCTCGGCGGTCCGCCCGATGCCCGCCGCGCGGCGGCATACGAGCGCGCCGCGCCGCCCACCCGTGC
>CAXTNU010000184.1:0-7698 GCA_964245595.1 uncultured bacterium
GTCGTACGCGCGCAAGGTGCGCCAGCGCGCGTACGACTGCGCGGCGCGCGCGCACTCGCCGCGCGCGGCCGCGGTCAGCGCCAGCCCGGCGTAGGCGTCCTTGCTGTCGGGGACGGTCTCGATCGCGCGCTGGTACCAGCGCAGCGCGTCGGCGGTGTGGCCGTTCGCCAAGGCTTGATAGGCGACCGAGAGCAGGTACGAGTGGTCGTTGGGCGCGAGCGCCAGCGCGTGGCGGTACGAGATCTCGGCCTCGCGCCAGAACGCCGCCCGGTGGGCCGGCTCCGCGTAACCGGCCTGGGCCTGCAGCACGCCCAGCCGCAGCCAGGCGTCGCCGGTCACTTCTTCCGCCCGGCGGTCGGCGGCCAGCGCGCTCACCAGCCGGCGCTGGTCGGCCAGCGCGTCGAGCAGGTCGCTCGGGGCGAGCGCGTCGATCAGCGCCTGCGCGTGCACGACGTCGCCGGCCCGCACGTAGGCCTGGATCGCGGCGGCTCGCTCGCCCTTGGCCTGCGCGATCTGGCCGCGCAAGTCGGCCGTTTCGGCGTCGTCGGGAGCCCCCGCGAGGAGCTGCTCCGCCTCGGCCAGGTCGCCGTCGTGCACGGCCGCCGCGGCCCGCGCGCACGGGCCGCCCAGGAACGGGCGCAGCAGCGCCGCATCGGCGCCGTGCAGCCAGGCCGGGAACGACGGCTTCGCGGCCAGGTCGCCGTAGGCCGCGGTCGATGCGAGCTGGACGGCACCCAGGAGCGCGGCCAGCACCAGCGCGGCGAAGACGAGCAGCGGACGCATCGATCCGACTGCTACAACGACAAGAGCCCGAGACCTCGCGGTCCCGGGCTCTTCGCTGCGGCCGAGGGCGGCTCGGCCCGCTAGGGCCGAACGCGAAGGATTCGCGCGCAGCGCGAATCCACTAGAAGCGGACCGTGAAGTTGAGGTCCTCGCGGTTCTGGTTGAAGTTGTACGACGGGATCACGTTGTCGGTGTACTTCTGGTTGCGGAAGAGCGCCGACACCGAGCTGGTCGTCTTGGGGATGTTGTAGGTGACCGTCGCCGAGTACACGTCCTTGCGCTCGGAGATGTTCTGGCCCAGCGTGGTACCGTACGAGCCGTGGTACTTCTGGGTGTTGTAGACGATCCCGAAGACCACGTCCTTGGTGACCGGCAGCGTCGCGCCCGCGGCGTACGTGGTGTGGTACATGTCGATGTAGTTCGGGAAGAACAGCACCGGCGTCGCACCGCCCGCCAGGTATGCGTTGTCGGCCGCCGTCGCGCCGGCGTCCGCGCCCTGGGTGCCGGTGTTGAACGGCACGTAGGCGTAGGCCGTCTTGTCGTTGCGGTTGAGGTGCTCGAGCGACGCGCTCAGGTTGAGCGCGGCCTGCTGGCCGAACACCGGCACGCCGAACTGCAGACCGCCCTCGAACTTGTCGAGCTTGAGCTTGGTGCCGCTCGCGAAACCCGGGCCGTACGCCAGCTGGCCGAAGCCGTTGGGCGTCAGCTCGGTGAGGTGCTGGGCCAGCCCGCGCGCGTTGACCGTGGTCTGGCCGAGCTGGACCGGCGCGGTCAGGTTGAGGGTGTAGCCTTGCGTGTTCGGCGCGAACGCGCTGAAGTACGAGGGTCCGCTGGCCACGAACGGGTTGAACACCGGGTAGATATAGGTGTTCGCCACGTTCGTGCGCGTCGTCGTGCCGACCGCACCGTCGAAGATCTGGTTGATCGCCAGGTTGTTCGCGAAGCCGAAGAAGCCCGGGAAATAGTTGCCGCGCCAGAACCCGAACGTCGAGGGTGACGGGCCGAAGTAGCGCAGCGGCGCGCCGCTCATGAAGTTGGCCCCGACCGCCTGGTACTGCAGGGTGGCGGTGGCCTTGGCGATCTTGAGCCGCAGCCCGACGACCGCACCGCTGTCGGTGACCGCCGGCGTGTTGTAGAAGTCCGGCGTGTACTTGCTGTACGCGCCCTCGCCGAACAGCACCGGGCTGTTGGTCCGGTCGCGGCCGATGTGGATGAACGCCAGCGGCACCTGCGCGTCGACCCCGAACACGGTGTCGCTCACGACGCCGTAGCCGTTGCCGGCCGCGTTCGAGTTGGGCGCCGACTGGTAGAAGTTGGTGCCTTCCGAGTTGCTGACGTCGGCGAAGTCGAAGATGCGGCTGAACGAGACGCCCAGCTCCGCGCCCGGCAGGCCCTTGAACTTCTGGTTGATGCGGGCGTTGACGTGGTAGCGCTGGTACTGGTCGTTGTTGGTGTAGGTCAGGCCGACGTAGGTGATCGCGACGACCGTGCCGACCGGCAGCGGCGTCGTGAAGACGACCTGGTTCGTCTGCTGGATGTAGTACCAGCCGCCGCCCGCGATCGGGCAGGCGCCGCCGGCCGGGGTCAGCGCCGCGCCGCTGCAGACCGTGCCGTTGACGGCCGAGATGTAGACGGTGCCGATCTGCGCCTCGCGCGAGAGGTACACCGACGTGATCGGGCCGTTGGAGGCCGTGAAGACGTCGGTCTTCTGCGCGCCGGCGGACGAGTTGGGCGCGCCGGGCTGGACGTAGCTCGTCTGCGGGCGGGTCACGATGAAGAAGTAGTTGTTGTTCGCGAACTCGCCGCTCGGATCGGCGACGTTCGTGAGCGTGTTGATGTACGACTGGTCCAGGCGCGTCCAGGAGAACTGGAACTCGGTCAGACCGTTGAGCACGCCGCCGATCTCGAAGCCCTTCTCGTAGGGCTGGACCGGGTTCTCGTAGCCCGGACCCTGCTGGGTCGCGTCGGGCGCGCGGTAGGTCAGGCCGACCCGCGAGGACTTGAGGTTGTCGAGCTGGCCGTCGCGCAGCTGGACGTTGGTGAACGCGCCGGTGCGGGCGAGGTTCACCACCACGTCGGGCTGGATGGAGTACTTGGCCTGGGGCGTGAACTCGCCGCCGTACTCGTAGTTGATGATGTGGATCGGCAGCGAGACGCTCAAGTTCTCGTTGATCGTGTACGTGAAGTTGAGCTTGTCGTCGAACCGCACCAGGTTGCCCGGGCCGGCCGCTTCGAGCGGGCTGTTGCTGTCCGGCGCGGTCAGGAAGACCGAGACGAACGGGTCGGCCGCACCGTGCGCGATCGTCTGCGGCACGCCGTAGCGCTGGCGGTACGAGTTGTTGTCCAGGATCGTGCCGTGGAACTGGATCGACTGGGCGAACTTGGTGCGCTTGTCGAGCGCGTCGAGCGCGTCCTCGAGGTTGGTGACGCGGACGCCGAGCGAGTCCAGCTCGTCCTTGAGCGCGTCGATGAGCTTCTGGAGCTTGTCGAGATCGGCTTTCGAGGCGTAGCCCGCGCCGTTGGCCTGGAGCTTCGCGATGACGCGGGCGACCAGCACCGCCATCTCGTAGCGCGTCAGCGGGCGGTCGCCCTTGAATTTACCGTCGGGATACCCCTCGACCAAACCGTCGGCCGCGAGCGACTGGATTGCCTGGTAGGCCCAGTGGTTCGCCGGCACGTCCGAAAACGGTGTGGCCGAGACGCCCTGACCCAACGCCAGCAGCGAGCCCAAACCGAAGCTCGCTGCGAGGACGAGGGTAGCGAGACGCTTCATCGTGTCCTCCGAGAGAGATGCGACCTGCTGGTCCGGAAGCGGCGCGGCGCGCTCTCCGGGCCAGGCGAGGTATCCATGTTACCCTCGACCGCGGCGGCGGAAAGAACCCGTCTCGGTTTCCACCGCGACAGGCACGACGACGACGCGCTCGATACGGAACGCATGCCGAGTTCGCTATACCGAAGCGGCGCTGAGGACTCCTCCCCTCAATCCGAACCTTTGAGGAAGCGTTCGGCGATCAGCAGCGCCGCGTAGTCGTCGATCGGGCGGTCGGGGAGCAGCATCCCGCGCGGGATCAGGGCCCGCCAGCCGCGCGGCGGATGGTCCTGGAAGTAGCGCGCCCGGGCCCGCAGGGTGGTCTCGTACTCGTCGACCAGTTCCACCCGCAGGCCCAGGCCGCGCACGACTTCGGCCACGGGGCCGGCGTTGGTGCCGCGCCCGATCGCGGCCAGCTCGACCGGCGTGGCGGCCAGCACCTCGCGCAGCCCGGCTTCCAGCTCGCCCAGCGGCACGATTTCCAGCCGCAGCGGCGCCGCGCCGAGCGCCGTCACGACCGCGATGCCGCACTTGCGCGTCCCGGGATCGAGGCCGAGCACGGTCACCGGCGGGCGCGCTCCGCGGGGGCCACGCCGGTCAGCCTCCCGCCGGGTCGACGGTGACGGCTAGGATGAAGCCGCCGGTGTGGGGGTAGACGTTGGTCTCGGAGCGGGCGACGAGGCGGAACTTGCCCTTCACCCGGGCCAGCTCGGCGTTCGCGGTCTGCAGTTTGACCGGATCGAAGCCGCTCGTTCCGAGCGCGAAGAGCGGCGCGGGGAACTGGCGTTTGGTCAGCTCGGCGAAAGCGCGCGACTGCAGGCGCTGGTAGTCCGGCGGCACGATCGGCCGGCCGCCCTCGACGTCGACGCTGGCGACTTCCTCGCCCGCGCGCAGGATCTGCTTGTCGGTCCAGGACGGGAAATAGAACGAGATCGTCTCGCCGCGGAACAGATTCTGCGCCGCGACCGGGACGAACAGGGCCGGCGACGGGACGCTGCCCAGCGCCGCCTCGCGGTCGCGCGCGTCGTGCAGCACCTGGGTCAGGTTGGCCCGGATCGCGGGATCGGCCGAGGTCTTGCGGTACGGCTGCAGGCCGACTCGCGTGTAGGTGCTGTTGACGTAGCGCACCGTCTCGTCGAAGAAGGTCGAGAACGCGCGCAGCTGGTCGCGCTCGGGGCGCGACAGGTCGATCACCGCGGGCGGAGCGATCAGCTGGTGGTTGCCCAGCACGATGTTGTCGCTGCGCGTCTTCTTGAGCTCGTTCTCCTGGGCGAGCGCCTGCGACTGGAGCTGGTTGATCTGCGTGCTGAGCTGGCCGATGCGGAAGAACGCGGTGCGCACGTAGCTCGAGGCGATCAGCGCGATGAGGGTGACCGAGAGCGCGATCAGCATTCCCGTCCCGACCGCGACGATCGTGGACGTGTACTTGGGCCGCAGGCCGAACATGGTCAGCCGCTTGCGGCCCACCTGGTGCCCGACCCGGTCGCCGATGTAGGCGATCCCGCCCGCCACCAGGGTGATCAGGACGACCCCGGCGATCCCCGGCAGTATCGAGATCACCTAGGAGTCCTCCGGACGACGACGGGCGGATCGGCCGCAGGCCGAACGCGAAGGGTTCACGGTACGTGAACCCACTAGACCCGCGAGGCGCGGCGCAGCAGCCAGGCGCCGATGACGGTGAACAGCAGGTTGGGGGTCCAGGCCGCGATCCCGGCCAGGTTCGTGGAGAGCGCGCCCACGCTCAGGAAGACCGTCGAGATCACGTAGTAGACGAACACGATCGCGACCGCCAGGCCGAAGCCCAGGCCCGTGCCGCCGCCGCGCACCGGGCGCAGCCCGAACGGCACCGCGATCAGGATGAACACGAACGAGGCGAACGGGCGGGCCAGCTTGGAGGCGTACGTCGCCGTGAACGACTTGCGCTGCTCGGGCGAGAGCTGGCCCGAGTCGAGCCGGTCCTTGATCTCGGCCCGCGAGAGCTGCTCGGGATCGGTGATGTTGAGGGTCTGCTTGGCGATCTGGTTGGGCCGCTCGCCGATGTCCACCGCGAGGGTGGGCGAGTTGATCGTCTGGGTCGAGCCGTCGGCGGCGAAATGGTAGGTCGTCGCGTTGTGAAAGGTCCAGGTCGGCGGCGCGTAGCGGGCGCTGTCCGCGATGACGAACTCCTGCGGCTTCTGCCGGGTGTCGTAGCGGATCACGGTGACGTTGAGCAGGGTCTGGGTCGGGACGTCCAAGCCGCCGGCGATGGTGACCTGCTTGCCGCCGCCGGGCAGCGCGGTGACCGCGGACAGATTGCCCGACGAGGCGGCCGAGACGTGCTCGATGGCCTGCTGGCGGACGTACGCGGCGCGGTCGTTGGCCAGCGGCACGAACAGCTCCTGAACCGCCAGCGCCAGCAGCGAGACGGCGAAACCGACCAGCAGCAGCGGCGCGCAGACGCGGCCCAGCGAGATCCCGCCGGCCTTCATGGCGGTGATCTCGCTCTCGCTCGAGAGGCGCTGCAGGGCGAGCAGCGTGCCGAGCAGCATCGCCATCGGGATCACCAGCAGCAGAAACTGCGGCATGTCCCACAGGAAGTACTCGACCGCCGCCCAGAGCGGAGCGTGCTGCTCGGAGACGAGCCGCCCGATCGCCAGCAGCTGGGTCGCGACGAAGATCAGGGTGAAGGCCGACAGCCCGAAGGCGAACGGACCGCCCAGCTCGCTCACCAGGTAGCGGTCCATGATGGTCGGCGGCCAGAGCGGCGAGTGCGAGCGGACCCGGCCCAGAGCCCGGGCGTCGGTCACAGCCGGAACCCTTCGCCCAGGTAGAACGTGCGCGCGATCGGCGAGTCGAGCACGTCCTGGGCCGAGCCGCTGACCTCGATCCGCCCGTCGTTGAGGATGTAGGCCCGGTCCACGATGGCCAGCGTCTCGCGCACCTGGTGGTCGGTGATCAGCACGCCCAGGCCACGGTCGCGCAGCTGGCGGATCATGGTCTGGATGTCGGCCACCGCGATCGGGTCGATCCCGGTGAACGGCTCGTCGAGCAGCAGAAAAGCCGGCTCGGTCGCGATCGCGCGGGCGATCTCGACCCGCCGCCGCTCGCCGCCCGAGAGCGAGTCGCCCCGCGCGTCGACGAACTCGGACAGCCCGAACTCGCTCAGCAGCTCCGGCAGCCGGCGCTCGCGCTCGGCCGAGGGGATGCCGTTCATCTCCCAGATCAGGCGCAGGTTGTCGCCCACGGAGAGCTTGCGGAAGATCGAGTTCTCCTGGGCCAGGTAACCCAGGCCGGCGCGGGCCCGCTCGTGCATCGGCGCCTTGGTGATCTCGCGCCCCACCCCGTCGCGCTCGAGCACGACCGTCCCGCCGTCGGGCCGCACCAGGCCGACCACCATGTAGAACGTGGTCGTCTTGCCGGCGCCGTTGGGGCCCAGCAGCCCGACCACCTCGCCCCGCCGGACCTCCGCGCTGACGCCCTTGACGACCGTGCGCTGGCCGTACGTCTTGACCAGGTCGCTCATGACGATGCGGTCGCGCTCGGTCACCGGCCCGCTCCCGAGGTGATCTTCACGTCCTGCAAACGCACGTCGCCGGCGAGGTGGTCGCCACCCAGCTCGAAGCCGTTGGGCGAGCTGAGCTCGACGTGGCCCTCGCCGCGCAGCCGCTCGGTCGAGCCGTCGTAGATCAGCTCGTCGCAGGTCAGCACGTTGCCCTGGCTGGTGGTCGCGCGCACCCCTCCCGTCATCACCACGCTCTTGTCCCGCTCGGTGACTTGCGCCTTCGGCGCGTCGGCCACCGTGCTGGCGCCGCCGCGGTCGACGAAGGTCACGTGCGGCTGCTCGAGCGTCGCGACCGTGTCGCCCGACGGCCCGCGCTGGGCGACCGAGGAGAGGGCCCGGACGGTGTAGACCTTGCGGCCCCGCACGCTTTGCACGATGGTGACATACTTGCCGGACCCGCCCTGCGTTACGACGCGGATCGGCACCGCGGTCGGCAGGGAGATGGCGGCCCAAGGTGCCGAGGTCTTTCTGGCCGGGCGGACCAAGGCCAAGGTGGCCGAGCTGGCCGCGAAGATCGCTGCCGGCGGCGGTGGGGGGCCCCCCGCCGGCGGGGGGGGGGGCGCGG
>CAXTNU010000185.1:0-7696 GCA_964245595.1 uncultured bacterium
CGACCAGGTCGCGCAGCCCGCCCGCGTCGACGAGCGGCGCCACGAGCAAGACCAGCGCGAACAGCCCGATGGCGCCGAGCGCGCACAGCAGCGGCCACAGCGGCGTGCGGCGCAGCGAGACGACGCGGCGCGCCACGACGATGGTGCGGGCCGCGCCCGCGGCGCTGATCAGCAGGTTCGGCACCAGGGTGATCAGCAGCAGCGTCAGGGCCTGCGGAAACACCAGCGGCGGCAGCGTGACGTAGACGAACACCGCAACCAGCGGCACGCCGACCGCGAGCCGGCGAAGCTGCCCGGGCCACCAGGCGCGCGAGAAGTTCAAGTTGACCAGGCCCAGCGTCAGGAACGCCGTGGCCAGCAGCAGCATCACGTGCGTTGCCCTACGGCGGCCCCTTGCCGCTGGCCTCTTCGGGCGTGAACGAACCCGCGGAGGTGCCGATGGAAACTCGGTTCGACGGGACGGTCACCACGCCGCCCACATTCTTCTACGGGAAGCGCTCGCGCTCGGAGCACGAGCAGTTCGACTGCCGCGCCGACGACGGGCGCACGATCCGGGTGATCGACAACGTCACCCTCGCGCCGCGCGTGCCGGTCCGCCCGGGCGACCGGGTGACCGTGCAGGGCGAGGAGGTCCACGACCGCGGCCAGCCGCCGATCGTGCACTGGACCCACCACGACCCGCACGGGCACCACCCGGACGGCTTCATCGAGTTCGACGGGCGGACGTACGCTTAGCGGGATGCGCCGCGCTCCGGTCCGCCCGCCAGGAGCGCGTCGAGCCGCACGAAGCGGTAGCCGCGCGCGCGCAGCGCGGCGATCAGGTCGGGCGCGAGCTCCGCCTCGCGGGCACGCTCGCCGTCGTCGCCGCGGCCCTGGTCGCCGTCGTGCAGCACCACGATCGCGCCGTCGCCGACCTGCCGCAGCAGCGCGTCGACGTGCCAGGCCCGCGGCCGGGCGCGCAGGGGCGTGTCGCCCAGCATCGCGGTCCAGGTCACGACCCGCATCCGGTGCCGAGCCGCCGCGTCGATCACCGCCGCGTCGCGCGCCCCGAAGGGCGGGCGCAGGAAGCGCGTGTGGCGGCCGGTCGCGGCGTACACCGCGTCGTCGGCCCGCCCGACCACGAAGAAGGTCGCCGGCACCCGCTCGCGCTCGAGCACGCCCAACAGCGGGTCGGTGATCCCGGCGGTCGGCCCGTCGTCGAAGGTCAGCGCGACCGCGTGGCCCGCACCCCGCGAAACGACCGGCGCGAAGGCCGCGCTGCGCGGCGCCTCGATGGCCTCGTAGAGCGCGAAGAACCCCACGCTGAGCAGCGCCAGCGCGAGCGCCACGCGCAGCGGCCTCACGAGCGGAGCAGCTTCGCCCGGGCCGCCGCGACCGTCTGCTTGAACCGCGGGGGCCCGAACGAGGCGAAGTCATCGACGATCTTCTGATAGCGCGGGTCGGCGAGCGAGGTGGATCTCAGCTTGAGCAGATCGGCTTCGCTGGGCACGGGCTTGGTCTTGTCGAGGTGGATCTCGTACTGCCGCCCGGCGGTGGTGGCCAGATAGTGCGGGTCGGCGAAGGTGAAGCTGTGCCGGCCCTCGCGGCTGCCGGCGGCCTGGCTGATCGCGACCGTGTAGACCTCGTCGGTGTTGCCGTGGAACTGGGTCGGCCGCTGGAGCTGCCAGATCCCGTCGCGCACCAGCAGATCGAAGGCGAAGGTGACGTCGTAGCCCTGGATCGGCTGGCTGAAGTGCGCCACGTAGCCCTTGCGGTCCGCGACGGTGTACGAGGCGATCGACTTGCCCTCGACGTTGTCCAGCCGCAGCTCTTCGCGCGCGATCGGCCCCTTGGCGTGCACGACCGCCTGGCTGAGGTGGATCTCGGAGCGCTGCTGGCGGACGGTCTTGACCGCCTGGTAGCGCTGGGTCTCGCTCGGCCAGAACAGCCGCCAGCCGGCGATCAGCCCGACGGCCATGACGACCAGGATGACCAGCGTGGTGGGAAAACGGCGCATCGGTCCTACAACCGCGGGCGGGCGGCCGGAGTGTCAGCGGTGCGCATCCAGCACCTGGTTCACGACCGCGTCCGCCGCCGCGTTCTGCTTGCGGGGCACGTGCCGGACCTCGACCCGGGCGAACTTGCGCAGGAGCGACTTGGCCTGAGCGTGGAGCGGGATCAGGCCCGGGTGCTTCACCCGGTAGGCGCCCGAGAGCTGCTTGACCACCAGCTCCGAGTCCATCCGCACCGCGATCTCGTCGACCCCCAGCGCAACCGCCGCCTTGAGCCCCTCCAGCAGGGCCGTCCACTCGGCGATGTTGTTGGTCGCCACCCCGAGGTAGGTGCCGATCTCCTGGAGGACCGCGCCGCCCTCGTCGTAGAGGACCGCGCCCGAGGCGGCGGGGCCGGGATTGCCGCGGGAGCCCCCGTCGGCGAACAGCGTTGCTTTCACGTCGAGAAGGGGAACCACATCCGACGGAACATTACCTCCAGCGGACCTCACGTCGGGCAGTAGCGCAGCTTGGTAGCGCATCAGTCTGGGGGACTGGGGGTCGCAGGTTCAAATCCTGTCTGCCCGACCAACGACGAAAAGGGCTCGCACGACGCGAGCCCTTTTCGTTTTTTCGGCTACAACAGATAGGTCCGAGCCTCAGTTGGTCGACGCTGCGTGGTCGAGGGTCGGCGGCTTCGTGCCCGCGGGATCGCGTACGAGCAGGTGTCAGCGTCACGGTGATGCTCGAATGACCGAGCCGGTCCTGGACGACCTTCGGATCGTGGAATCGGAGCGCAGGGAGCCCCGCCCGTTGAGCAGCGGCCGGGCGGGCAGTCCGCAGCGCCGTCGAACCGCCAGCTATGATGCTCGACGACGCCGCGCGGCTGCGCGCGCTGTACCTTGACGCGATGGAACGCATCCTGTGCAACACGATCTACCGCGATGCACACATGCTGCCGACCGGAGGCGAAGAGCCGTACGATCCGGAGCGGCGTGCGATTGGCCTAGACTGGCCTGCGCAGGCGCTCACGATGGTCGGCTCGGCTCGCCTGCGGCATCTGCGCTCGTGCGCCCAGACCGTGTTGAACGAGAATGTGCCCGGCGATCTCATCGAGGCCGGCGTTTGGCGCGGCGGTGCGTCGATCATGATGCGCGCCGTGCTCGAAGCCTATGGCGTCACCGACCGCCGCGTGTGGCTTGCCGATTCGTTCCGCGGGCTACCAGCCCCCAACCCCGACCGCTACCCGCTCGACGAGGTGATGCACTTTGAGATTTTCCCGGGACTCTCCGTCTCGCTCGACGCCGTGAAAGAAAACTTTCGCCGCTTCGGCTTGCTCGATGAGCGCGTCCGTTTCGTCGAGGGCTGGTTCTCCGACACTCTCGCGCACGTCGACGCGGAGCGCTTCGCGCTGATTCGCCTCGATGGCGACCTGTACGAATCGACGACCAACGCGCTCGACGCGTTGTATCCGAAGCTGTCGCCGGGCGGGTTCGTCGTTATCGACGACTACGGCGCTTTCGAAGCATGTCGCGCCGCCGTCCACGACTATCGTGGCCAGCATGGCATCGGCGACGAAATCGACACGATCGACTGGACGGGAGTCTACTGGCGCAAGGGTTGAGCGTACTGCCTCGGTTACCGGGCTACTGGGCCTTTCGGTGATGAAAGATGAACTGGTTGCCCTCGGGGTCCTCGCCGAAGGCCATCTCGCACACCGGGCTCTCGGTGACCCCGCCGTCGTCGGCCAACTTCACCCCGCGCGCCTTCGCGTCCGCGACCATGCGCGCGACGTCGTCGACCGCGAACATCACGCTGCCGCTGTGCACCTCGCCCGCACCCTCGGCCGCGTACAGCCCGAAGCTGTTGCCGTCCCCGAAGGTCCACTCCGACAGCCGCCCCGGCCAGCTGTTCTCCGGCGGCGCCCCGAACAGCTCGGTGTAGAACTTCGTCTGCGCCTCGATGTCGCGAACCGTGTAGTACGTCGCGTCGATACCGTGAACGGTCATGATACAACTCCGCTGGTGTGATGCCGTGATGGGACGAGCACGACCATCGTCCACCGTTCGGTCGCCAAATGCAAGAAGCGCACCTCCGGAGAGAGCGCGCTTCGTTACTTCACCCTGAGAATGATGCGGGAACTAGCGCTTCTTGGCGCCGCCCTTGGAGGCGGATTTCTTGGCGCCGGCGGCGGCGCGCTTGGGGCCGCCGACCGAGTCCTTGAGGCCCTTGCCGGGGCTGAACGCGGGCACCTTGCGGGCCGCGATCTTGAGGGTCTCGCCCGTCTGCGGGTTGCGGCCGGTGCGCGCCTTGCGCTCCCGGACCACGAAGCTCCCGAACGGGATCAGCTGCACCTTGTCGCCGGCCTTGAGCGCGGCGGTGATCTCGTCGAGGATCATGTCGACCATCTCACCGACCTGACGCTTCGACATCTCGAATTCGTTGGCCAGGGAGTCGACGATATCGGCTTTGGTCACTCTCTCGTATACCTCAGGGGAACGTCGTAGCGAAACGGCTGCGTAGAAACGCGTCACGCGGCGCCGCTCGTTCGAAGGGGAGGATACGCTCGCACGCGCCGTGCTCCTCCCTTGCGAACACCGAAAAAACGTTGCCGCAACGGGAAAAGCCGCGAACGGTTATCAGTGGTAATGGACCGCATCCTGACTGCCTCGGCCGCACGCGGCACCGTCTCCCTCGTGGCCGGGACGACCACGCACCTCGTGCGCGAGGCGCGCGAGCGCCACGATCTGGCCCCGACCTCCAGCGCGGCGGTGGGCCGCCTGCTGACCGCCGCCGCCCTGCTGGGCGCCTCGCTGGCCGGGCGCGAGCGCCTGACCCTCCAGATCGCCGGGGACGGACCGATCGGCGGTCTCACCGCCGACGCCTGGCGCGCCGGCGAGCGAGTGATCGGCGCGCGGGCCTACGCTCGCAACGGCGAGGCCGACCTGCCGCTCAATGCCAAGGGCAAGTTCGACGTCGCGGGCGTGGTCGGACGGGGCAAGCTCCAGGTCACCAAGAGCTACGAGATCGGCCAGCCCTACAGCGGCATCACGGCGCTGGTCTCGGGGGAGATCGGGGACGACGTGGCGGCCTATCTGGCCGACTCGCAGCAGATTCCCAGCGTCGTCGCGCTCGGGGTGCTCGCCGATCGCGGCGGCATCCGGGCCGCCGGCGGCGTGATCGCCCAGATCATGCCCGGCGCGGACGAAGCGACCATCGCGGCCCTGGAGCGCAACGCCGCGGCCATGCCGCCGGTCACGACCCAGATCGCCGGCGGGGCCGACCCGGCCGCCTTGCTGCGCGCGGTGGCCGGCGACCTGGAGCTCAAGCTGTTCGACGAGTTCGAGACCCGCTTCGACTGCCGCTGCACCCGCCAGAAGGTCGAGACGGCGCTGATGGGCCTGGGCAAGGACGAGCTGGACAAGATCGCCCGCGAGCAGCCCCAGACCGAAGCCACCTGCGACTTCTGCAAGGAGCGCTACGTCCTGAGCGCCGACGAGGTCCGCGACCTCGCCCAGCGCTTGGGCTAGTGGTGCGCGCCCTCGTCGGCGGCGGCTTCGGGGCCGGCGACTTTGGCGCCGCCGATCCGGGGCCGAAACTCCTCGACGACGCGGCCATGGCCGAGGTTGGTGTACCACCAGCCGCACTCGCAGCGCACCGGCGCGCCGTGATCGTGCGGGTAGGGGTAGACCCGCGCGCAGCGCGGGCAGGTGAACGTCGGGCCGTGCATCGCCGGGGCGGGCGTGTAGGTGATCGCGGCCGCCGAGGCCGCCTGCTTGTGCGCCATGATGGTTAGGCTTATCTCCAGTTCCTAGATGGGCTGATCGGCGAACTACGGGACGACGCGGACGAACTTGCGGGAGCCCACCTGGAGCACCGCCGGACCGTCGGCGGTCCATTTGGCCCCGGGATCGGTGACGGGCGTGCCGTCGACCCTGACGCCGCCCTCGGCGATCAGGCGCTGGGCGGCGCGCTTGGACTCGGCGAACCCGGCCGCGAGCAGCAGCTCGGTGAGCTTCGATCGGTCTTGCAGTGGCAGCTCGGGCATCTCGGCCGGAATCTCGCCGCGCTGGATCGTGCGCTCGAACCACTCCCGCGCCGCGCGCGCGGCGTCCGGCCCATGATACAGCGCGACCAGGTCCGTCGCGATACGCTTTTTCTCGTCCATCGGCGCGCGGCTGCCGGCGGCCAGCCCGGCTTCGAGCCGCTCCACTTCGGCCGCCGGCCACCAGGCCGCCAGCCGCGCGTAGCGCGCGATCGAGCCGTCCGGGATGCTCATCGTCTTGCCGAACATGTCGTTGGGCGGATCGGTCAGGCCGATGTGGTTGCCCAGCGACTTGGACATCTTCTTGTGCCCGTCGAGCCCCTCGAGCAGCGGGACGGTGATGCAGATCTCCGGCTCTTGCCCGGCGTGGATCTGGTACGGCCGGCTGATCAGCAGGTTGAAGAGCTGGTCCGAGCCGCCGATCTCGACGTCCACGTTCATCGCGACCGAGTCGTACGCGACCGCGACCGGGTAGACGAACTCGTGCAGCGCGATCGCGGTGCCGCTCTCGTAGCGCTGCTTGAAGTCGTTGCGCTCGAGCATCTGGGCGACCGTCATCTGGGCCAGCAGCTTGTAGACGTCGTCGAACGAGAGCTTGGAGAGCCACTCGCCGTTGTAGCGCAGCGTGATGCGCGCCATGTCGAGCACCTTGCCGGCCTGCTCGGCGTAGGTGCGCATGTTGGCTTCGATCTGCTCGTCCGAGAGCGGCGGGCGCAGCGCGTTGCGGCCGCTCGGGTCGCCGATGCGCGCGGTGAAGTCGCCGATCAGCAAGATGACGTCGTGGCCGTCGTCGACGAAGCGCTGCAGCAGCCGCAGCACGACCGCGTGCCCGATGTGCAGGTCGGGCGCGGTCGGGTCGAGCCCGAGATAGACTCGCAGCGGGCGGCCCTGTTCGAGCCGCTTCGCTAATTCGGCCACGCTCTCGACGTGATCGCACCCGTCGGTGAGGAATTTCGCCCGCTCCAGCGGCGTGCGGGTCGTCGTGGGCGTGCTCATGCGGCGGTGCGGCTCATGCGGTCGGCGAGCGAAGTTCAAACACGGTCACCCCGCCGCCTCCCTCGTCGGCGTGGCCGTAGCGGACGTTCTGCACGAACGGGTGCGCTTTGAGGTACTGCTGCAGGCCTTTGCCCAGCAGGCCCGTGCCCTTGCCGTGGATCAGGCGCAGCGGCGAGTGGCCGAGCATGATCGCGTCGTCGATCCAGCGATCCACCAGCGGCTCCGCCTCGACGAACCGCTTGCCGCGCACGTCGATCTCGGTCTGCGCCTTGGAGGCCGTCTCCAGCGTGGCCGAGCTGGTCGGCTGCTCCTGCCGCCGCTGCGGGCCGGCGCTAGGGCGGCGGCGCAGCTCGTGCTTGGGCACGGTCAGCCGCATCGAGCCGATCTGCACCAGCGCGCTCGCGCCGAGGTCTTCGAGCACCGTGCCGTCCTGCTCCCACGAGATGACGTGGACGCGGTCGCCGGCCCCGATCGGCTGCGGCGCCTCGCCCTCGCGCGGGCGCTGCGGGCGCGCGTCCAGGCCGAGGTCGCGGTGCATCTGGTCCAGCGTGCGCGCCGCGCTCGGTCCGTTCGGCCGCCCGCCGCTCCAGCTCCAGCGAGAACTTGCGCAGCGCGTCGGCGAGCTGCGCGTCGGCGCGCTTGGCCAGCGCGCGGCGGGGCCGCGCGCGGCGCAGGGGGCGCCGGC
>CAXTNU010000186.1:0-7674 GCA_964245595.1 uncultured bacterium
CATCGTGGTCCGCTGAACCGTAGCACGCTCCGCTGAGCTTCGGACACGGCTTGCGCCATCACGATCACGAACTCGTCGCCCGCGTAGCGCGCGACGATGTCGCCCTTGCGGGCCGCGTGGCGCAGCGCGTCGGCGAAGCGCAGCAGGGCCGCGTCGCCGGCGGCGTGCCCGTTCGCGTCGTTGATCCGCTTGAGGTCGTCGAGGTCGAGCAGCACGACCGTCGTCTGCGCGCGGTAGCGGGCCGCGTTCCACAGCTCGCGCTCGAGCTGCTCGGTCAGCGCGCGGCGGTTGAGCAGCCCGGTCAGCGCGTCGGTCGAGGCCAGCGCGCGCGTCTCTTCCAGCAGCCGGGCGGACTCGGCGTGCAGGCGCGCGTTCTCGAGCGCGATCGCGGCCTGGGCACCGAAGTCGAACAGAATCTGCAGCTGGTACTCCGAGATCGCCGCGGACGGCGGCCGGTCGGCGTAGAGGATGCCGCGCACCGCGCCCCGGCTGACCAGCGGCACCAGACAGTACGAGCCGTCCCCGTCACCCAGCGGCGACTGGCCGTCGCCCGCCACGCCGATCGCGAACGTGGTCGTGCCCGCGGCCAGTGCGCGCATGGTCTCCGTGAAGCGGAAGTCGGCCGCGTCGGCGGCCGGCATCACGCTCTGCGCGCCGCTGCTCTCCATCGAGCGCTGCACCGCCTCGCCGCCGACGTCGAACAGCACGATCCGCCCGAAGTGCAGCGCCTCGCGGATGCCGCGCAGCACCATCGCCAGGATGTCGTCCACGTCGAGCGCGGAGTTGAGGGTGGTGAAGATCTGCTGCAGGATCAGCAGCTCGGCGCTCTGCTCGGCGTAGAAGTCGCGCTCGCGCTCGACCTCGGCCAGCCGGGCGGCGAGCAAGGCGAGACGCTCCTCGGCGCACGGCTCGGCGGCGGCGGGCGGGTCCAGTCGGTCGGCGGGCAACGACGAAGCTGGCAAACGGGGGCACCCTCGGAACGGCGGTGGGGACCGGCAGACGACGAAATCGCCCGCGCTCTACACCCGCTGGCTCTCTCCTTAGTCCCACTATCGGCAGCGGGCTGACGGATCTGAACCGCTCGGGTCCGGCCCGTTCGCCGGCTGCTCCAACCCGCTCCCAACCCGGGTCCGAGAAATGCGCGCTACCGTAGGTTCATGACGGTCGACGAAGTTTCCCCAGACGCGCCAGCGGCTTCCGGGTGGGCGGTGCTGTGGGGCGATCTGGACATCTACGAGTTGCCGCGCTTCCGGGCCGTCCTCGACGCGCTCGAGGGCGAGGCGATCACGATCGACATGTGCCGCGTGCGCTGCATTTCGGCCGCCTTCGTGTCCGAGATCGTGCGCCTGCGCCGGCGCTGCCCGCGCAGCCGGATCGCCCTGGTCGGGCTGGCCGGCTTCAACCGCCACGTCCTGCGCCTGGTCGGCCTGGACGCGATCTGCACCCTGGCCTGAGCGCGGAAACTTTCCCGGCCGAGCGGGCGTACCATAGCGGTGCCGGCGTTCGAGCGCCGGGTAAAGTTCGGGAGACTGGGACTCATGAAGCAAGTAGTCGCTTTCGCCGCCGCGCTCGTGCTGCTGCTGGCGAGCCGCGCGAGCGCGAGCGCCGCGCCGTACACGGGGCACTGGTCCCTGAGCGCGGGCGCCGGCGGGGGCGCGGTTGGGATTCGGCTCCAAGCCGAGCGCAGTGACGCCGACTCGCATCAGAGCTACGACATCTCGCGCACGGTCGACCTGGCCGCGCTGCCGGAACTCGCGCGCGCGGATCTCAGTGGGCCGCCGGTGCGCAAACACTTCACCCTGCGCGAAGAGGCCGGGCTCGCGCTCTGCGACGGAACGGTCGGCAGCGGCGGCGGGAACGGCACGTTCGTCTTCGCGCAGAACCCGGCGTTCCGGCGCGCGCTCGCGCAGCGCGGGATCGCGGCGCCCAGCGACGAGCAGGCCTTCGATCTGACGATGAACGGCTTCCGCATCGCCGCCCTGGACTCGCTGCTGGCGAACGGGCTGAAGCGCCCGTCGCTCGACGACGTGATCCGCCTGCGCGAAAGCGGCGTGTCCACGGACTATCTCGCCGGGCTGAACCGGCTGGGCTATCATTTCAGCGCGGACGAGATCGTGCGGCTGCACGAGAGCGGCGTCTCGCCGGAGTACCTCGAGCGCCTGCGCGCACGCGGCACGACCGGCCTGAGCGCGGACGCGATCATCAAGATGTACGAGAGCGGCAGCTAGCCGCGTCGCCGGCGCGAGCGAAACTTCCGCCCGCCGCGCCGCGTACTCCAGGATCGTGGAGCAGACCCCGTACCTCGAAAGCCACCCCAACCCGTTCGAAGCCGCCCGCTACGCCGACAACCCCGACCCGCGCTGCCCCTGCGTGCTGGTGCTCGACCGCTCGGGCTCGATGGCCGGCCAGCCGATCGCCGAGCTGAACGCCGGCCTGCAGCAGTTCCGCGCCGAGCTGCTCGGCGACGAGCTGGCCGCGCGCCGGGTCGAGCTGGCGGTCGTGCCGTTCGGGCCGCTGGTGCGCGGCTCGGCCTTCCACGCGCCGCAAGAGTTCCAGCCGCAGACGCTGACCGCCGGGGGCGATACGCCGACCGGCGCGGCGCTGGAGTACGCGGTCGAGCTGATCATCCAGCAAAAGCTGGCCTACAAGCAGCACGGCGTGCCGTACTACCGGCCCTGGATCATCCTGATCACCGACGGCCAGCCGACCGACGACTGGCGCCGCGCGGCGCAGCTGATCCGCGACGGCGAGCAGCAGAAGGCGTTCGCCTTCTTCGCCATCGGCGTCAGCGGCGCGGATCTCAACGTGCTCAACCAGCTCGCCCCGCGCGGCGCTCTGCAGCTGCAGGGGCTGGCGTTCCGCGAGTTCTTCCTCTGGCTGTCGGCGTCGCTCTCGGGCGTCTCGAAGAGCACGGTCGGCGAGATCGTGCCGCTGCCGCCGCGCTCGGGCTGGGAATCGGTCTAGCCGCGCTCGCGTGACGCCCGAGCGCACCGGCTGGCGGGCGATCGGCGCGTCCGTCGCCGGAACCTCGCACGCCGTGACGATGACCCGCTGCCAGGATTTCAGCGCGTACGAGATCGTGCGCCGGCCCGACGGCGGCGAAGTGCTGCTGGCCGCGCTCGCCGACGGCGCGGGCAGTGCCGTGTCGTCGCACCACGGCGCGCGCACCGCGGTCGAGGCGGCGCTCGCGGCATTGCGCGCCCTGGTGGAAGCCGGCTACGACATCGGCGAAGCCGAAGCGCTCGAAGCGCTGCGCGCCGCGCGCGAGCGCGTGCTCGCCGTCGCGGCCGAGTACGAGCACGCCGCGCGCGACTACGCCTCGACGCTGCTGCTCGCGGTCGCCGCGCCCGAGAGCGGCATCGCGCTGCAGGTCGGCGACGGTGCGATCGTGGTCGACGACGGCGAACTGCGCGCGGCGACCTGGCCCGCCCAAGGCGAGTACGCCAACAGCACGCACTTCCTGATCGAGGCCGACGCGCTCGAGCACGTCCAGTCCGTCGCGCTGGGCGCGGTGCGGCGGCTCGCGCTGTTCTCCGACGGGCTGCAGGCGCTCGCGCTGCACTACGAGTCGCGCGCCGCGCACGAACCGTTCTTCGCCCCGTTCTTCGCCTATTTGGAAACGTCGGAGAAAGCGGAAGCCGAGATCGAGGCCGAGCTGCGCGCGTTCCTCGAGTCGGGCAGCGTCAACGCGCGCATCGACGACGACAAGTCGCTGGTGCTCGCGGTCCGCCGATGAGCGTGCCCGTGCTGCGCCGCGCGCTCTATGCCAGCCACCTGGCATGGAGCGGAGATAGGGTGGGGCCGGTGGAACTGCTCATGCTACACCCCATGCTGCTCGAACACGCCCGCGTCGAAGCTCCGGCTGCACCACCGATCGAGACCCTCCTCACGGGACGTCTAGCCGCGCGCACGTTGGCGGACGAATGTGACGAGAGTGCGCGGCCGGCGCTGGCTCGGGCTTTTTGTCACGCCGTCGTGTGCGCTTGGTGGGAGGGTCTGGCAGCGCGCGAGGAATCACCGTTCGACTTGCGCGAACCTCTCGCCCCACTCGAACGCTTCGTGCTGACGAACCCGATGACGGCGCTCGCCGAACGCATGGGCTCCGCCGCCGCCCAGCTCGAAGCTGAGCGCGCGGCCTATGCCGTCGGACTGACCTATACCGCGATGCTGCCGGTCGAGTACCGCTCGACGCATGGCGTGTACTACACGCCACCGGTCCTCGGGACGCGGCTCATCGATCAGGCCACCAACGCGGGGACCGACTGGACCACGGCGCGCGTGCTGGATCCGGCCTGCGGCGGAGGTGCCTTTCTCGCGCCGGTCGCGCGCAGGATCGTCGAAGCTCTCCATGGCTGCGAGCCGCGCATCCTCGTGCACAACGTCGCGAACCGGCTGCGCGGTTACGAAATCGATCCGTTCGCCGCATGGCTGTCCCAGGTGACGCTCGATGCGGTGCTCTTGCCGCTGACCCGCGACAGCGGCCGTCCCTTGCCGCAGCTCGTCACGGTTTGTGATACCTTGCGCAGCGAAACGCCGCGCGAGCTCTTCGACCTGGTGATCGGCAACCCGCCATACAAGCGCGTGCGGCTCGAGCCGGCGCAGCGCGCGAAATTCAGCCGAACCCTCTATGGGCACGCCAACCTCTACGGACTGTTCACCGACATAGCTCTGCAGCATACGAAGATCGGCGGCGTGATCGCCTACGTGACGCCGACGAGCTTTCTGGCCGGTGAGTACTACAAGAACCTGCGAGCGGTGATCGGCCGCGAGGCGCCGCCGGCTACGATCGATTTCGTCGCCGCCCGCAAAGGCGTGTTCGACGACGTCCTCCAGGAGACGCTCCTGGCGACGTATCGCCGGGGGGATGCCGCCGGTCCGGTCGCCATCCATCAGATCACGCCGCTCGACGGCGAGACGCTCTTAGTGGAAACTGCGGCTCACGCGACGTTACCGAGCGATCGGTCGGGATCTTGGCTGATGCCGCGAAACCGCGACCAAGTCGAACTGTGCGGTGTACTGACCGAGATGCCGCATCGGCTGTCCGACTGGGGTTACAGCGTCAGCACGGGCCCGCTGGTCTGGAACCGCTACAAGGACCAGCTCGTGGAGCGAGCCGGGAAGGCGTGCTTTCCGCTGGTTTGGGCTGAAGCCGTGGCGCCGGATGGGCGGTTCAGCTGGCGTGCCGAAAAGCGCAACCACGCGCGCTACTTCGAAGCGCGAATCAGCGACGACTGGATGATCACACGCACCCCTTGCGTGCTCGTGCAGCGGACGACGGCGAAAGAGCAGCACCGCAGGCTGATCGCCGCCGCGCTTCCCCCGCCGTTTCTTTCACGGCACGGTGCGGTCGTCATCGAGAACCATCTCAATATGGTCCGCCCCATCGTGACGCGTCCACCCGTCTCCGCCGTGGTCCTGACGGCGTTCTTGAACAGCGCCGCGGCCGATCGTGCCTTCCGCTGCGTCAGCGGTAGCGTCGCGGTCTCCGCCTACGAGCTGGAAGCATTGCCGCTTCCAAGCCCGTCCCAACTCGAAGAGCTGGCGCGCCTCTTGAGAGCAGGTGCCGGCCGGAGGCGTCTGGATGAGGCCTGCGAACGGCTCTACGCCGGTCACATCTAGCTCGTGGCGCTTCCACCCTGCGCCGCCAAGGGCTCTCGTCGCCGAGCGTTTGCCGCGGATCTTTCCGGCGGCACGACACAGCGTTCGTACTGCATTCGCGAGATAGCGGCCAGCACGGTGTTCGCATTGCTCTACATCGGGGCGGTCGAAGAGTCCGGCGTCTTCCTCGCCCCCAAACATGTCTATCGCATGACGGACGAACAGGCTGACCGCCGTGACGATGAGTCCAGGCGCGATCACCAGCGGGCAGCGACGCAGCGCGGGTTCGCACCGGCCGGAACTCGCTGGTACGCCGACAATACGCGCGAGCCGATTCGTGACGAAACGCTGCGCGAAGGGCTGGTCACGGTCGGCGCGGTTCTCATGCGTGCTGATATCCCGACCACCTCGAGCAAGCCGCGATACGCCATGTCGGCCGACTTTGCAGCGCTGTTCGACCCTGGCCTGAGTGAAGCCGATCTAGAACGTGCGATCGGGAGCTACCAAGCAACGAATCTCAGCGCAGGCGCGCAGGCAAGAATTTCGATTTTGCGGCACGGCGCGGCGGCGGGCGCGCTCGGGCCACTGGTCACCTTTCCGAGTGGCGAAACGCGTCGGCTAGCTCCGGGCCCGAGTTCCGTGATTGCACGAGCGGTCATCGAGGTGTTCGCGGTGCGGTTTCTCCATCAGCCGGCGGTACTGTGGCTCAGCGAGAGCGGGAACAAAGTCATCGAGCGCGACAGTGAACTTGCTCGAAAGATCGGTCTCGACATCGAGGTGGACAAAAACCTCCCGGACGTCATACTGGTTGATCTTGCCGAGCCGGGACCGCTTCTCGTGTTTGTCGAGGTCGTCGCCACGGACGGCGCGGTCACGCAGCGTCGTCGCGATGCGATCTATGCCCTCACCGATCGAGCAAGATTCGATCGTGCCAATGTCGCGCGGCTGACGGCATACGAAGACCGCAATGCCACCGGCTTCAAAAAGACGGTTGCCGATTTGGCATGGGGCTCATTCGTTTGGTTCTCGTCCGAGCCGAGTGAGATCGTCATCTTCCGCGACGGCACGAGCGGCGGGCCTGTATTGCTGAACGAGCTCGTACGTCGAATCATCGACCATCCAGCGAAATAGTGCGTTGCATGGCTCCGGTCGACGAGCTCTCCCATGCGGCCATTTGTGCTCGCGGTCCGCGATGAGCTCGCCCGCGATCGTAGCTCGGCGATGAGCGCGCCCGTGCTGCTCGGCCCGGGCGGTACGCCGCTGCGGCTGGGCCCGGCGCTGGGGGGCGGCGGCGAGGGTACCGTGTACGCGCTGCCCGGTTCGACCGACGTGGCGAAGATCTACGCCCGGCCGCCGTCGCCGGAGCGCGTCGCCAAGCTGGACGCGCTGGTGCGCCTCGCGACGCCGGAGCTGCGCACGATCGCGGCCTGGCCGCACGACCTGGTGCGCGACGCGCGCGGCAACGCCGCCGGTTTCGTGATGCCGCGCATCGAGGGCCGGCTCGCGCTGGCCTCCGCGATGAACCCCGGCAGCCGCAAGGCCAAGCTCCCGCAGGCGACCTGGGCCTGGCTCGTGCACACCGCGCGCAATCTCGCCGCGGCGGTGGAGTCGGTGCACCGCGCCGGGGCGGTCATCGGCGACGTCAACGACGCGAACTTCCTGGTCGGCGCCGACACCTTCGTGCGGCTGATCGACGTCGACTCGTTCCAGGTGCGCGAGGGCGCGCGGCTGTTCACCTGCGACGTCGGCATGCCGATCTACCAGCCGCCCGAGCTGTTCGGGCGCGGCTACACCGGCCTCGAGCGCACGCCCGACCACGACCGCTTCGGCCTGGCGGTGCTGATCTTCCAGCTCGTGTTCATGGGCCGCCATCCCTGGGCCGGCCTGTGGAACGGGCCGGAGTACGCGTTCGAGAGCGGCGAGCTGATCGCGCGCCTGCCGTTCGCGTTCGGGCGCGAGGCGCCGGCGGCCGGTTTCCGGCCGCCGCCCAGCACGGTGCGCATGGAGTGGCTGCCCGAGGCCACCGGCGCGCTGTTCGAGCGCGCCTTTGCGCGCGCGGACGGACCGCGCCCGAGC
>CAXTNU010000187.1:0-7619 GCA_964245595.1 uncultured bacterium
ACTCGATCCTGACCTCGCGTTTCTCGGTGACCTCCTACGACGCCCTGCGGCGCACCCGCGACCTCATCGACCACGAGGGCATCTTCGCCGGCGTGTCCAGCGGGGCGATCCTGCACGCCGCGCTGTCGGTCGCCGATCGCGCCAGCCCGATCGTGGTCGGCGCGGCGGGCGCCACGCTGTCGGCGGCGGGGAGCGCGGGCGGGTTCGACGCGCTGATGACGCTGGCGCAACTGCCCGAGCACGGCGCGCACGGCTGGCACATCGGCTGCACGGCGATCGAGGACGCGCCGGCACTGCGCTGGCGGATCGTCTCCGACGACGTCTCGCGCGGGCCGTTCCCCACCATGGCCTACGCCAAGGAGCGCATCCGCGCGCTGGCGTCGCTCAAGATCAACGGCTGGTCGCCCTACATGGAGCAGGTCTTCGCCGACCCGCGCCATCCCTACGTCGCCTGGCCCAGCGGCTGGACCGCCGCGCAGTTGCGCGAGCTGGCGCAGTACGCGCGCCGCTTCCACGTCACGCTGATCCCCGAGCAGCAGACGTTCGCGCACATGCACGAGACGCTCAAGTGGGAAACGCTCGCGCCGCTGGCGGAGCTCCCCCACGGCTACCTGATGGCCCAAAGCGATCCGCGCACGTACGCCTACCTCGAACCGCTGCTGCGCGACGTCGTCGCGGCGACCAAGCCGACGCCGTTCGTGCACGTCGGCAGCGACGAGCCGATCGACCTGGGCCGCGGGCGCACGCCGCGCACGCCGCAGGTCTTCGCCGATCACGTCGACCGCGTCGCCGGCTTCCTGGCCGGAAGCGGCGCGCGCCCGATGATCTGGGACGACGCCATCCAGCAGGACAAGACGATCCTCGGCCTGATCCCCAAGAGCACGGTGGTGGTGACGTTCCACTACGGCGACGAGAAGACGTACCGGCCGTACATCGATACGATCGCGAACGCCGGGTTCGACCAGATGGTCGCGCCGGGCGCGGCGAACTGGAACGAGCTCTATCCCGACCTGGGCACCTCGTATGCCAACGTGGCGAAGTTCGTCGGCGAGGCCAAGGGCGTGCGCGGGATGCTGGGGATGTTCTTCACCGTCTGGCACGACGACGGCGAGACGCTGTTCGAGGCGACCTGGCCGGCCATCGCGTACGCGGCCGCGACGGCCTGGCAGCGCGCGCCGGTCGCCGACGCGGCCTGGCACGCCGACTTCGCGCGCGCGTTCTTCGGCAGCGACGACCCGCGCTACGCGCGCGGCCTCGACGCGCTGCAAGCGATCCGCCCGCTGCTGCGGACCGCCCCGGCCTCCGACCAGCCGGACTACGTCTTCTGGCGCGACCCGTTCGACCCGCGCCTGCAAGCGCGCGTGCAGCCGCTCGACCTGGCCGGCGTGCGCACGCGCGCCGAAGCCGCGCTGCCCGATCTCTGGAACGCGCCGCCGCCGCTGCACCCGCACGCCGCCGAGGCGATGCGGCTGGGCGCGCTGCGCTACGACGCGCTGGCCCGGCGCCTGCAGATCGGCAAGGAGGCGCACGATTACTACGACGACGCCCGCGCCCACGCGACCCAGCCGCAGCAGAACCAGGTCTACCGCAGCCTGGGCGTGGCGAAATATCTCTGCTGGGAGCTGCGCAACGCCGTGGCCGACATCGCGCCGGTCTACGCCGCGGCCTGGCGCCACGAAAGCACCGAACCCGGACTGGAGCGCATGCTCGTGCACTACCAGGTGGCCGAAGACCAGGCGCAGCGCTGCGCCGACCGGATCGACGGCGTCATGCGCGAGGACTACCTGCGCGGCGACAAGGTCCCGGCCTGGGACGAGGTGATGTCATCGGTGCGCTGAGCGGGGTCGCGATCGTCGTCGTCTTCCTGCTCTTGGCGGGGCTGATGATCGCACGCAAGCTCCCGGCCCTGCTGGCGGTGCCGCTGATGGCGCTGGCGACCGCCGCGCTGGCCGGGGTCGGCGACCTGGCCGGCATCCTCACCGCGGGCGCGGTGAAGCTCGCGCCGGTGTACGCGACCCTGTTCTTCGGCGCGCTGCTCTCGCGCGTCGTGCTCTCGACCGGGATCGCCGAGACGCTGGTCACCTACGCGGCGGAGTTCGGCGGCGACCAGCCGCTGGTGCTGGCGCTGCTGCTCTCGGCCGTGGTGGCGATCCTGTTCACCACGGTGACGGGCCTGGGTGCGATCATCATGATCGGCACGATCGTGCTGCCGGTGCTGATGACGGTCGGCATCCCGCGCGCGACTTCGGCGACGCTGTTCCTGCTCGCGTTCGGGCTGGGCTACATCCTCAACATCGCGCAGTGGAAGTTCTACAGCTCGATCTTCGGCGTCGACCGCACGACCTTCCAGAGCTACGCGCTGGTGCTGTTCGTGGTGCAGGCGGTCGTGCTGATGGCCTACGCGCTGGTCCGCACCCGCGCGACGCGCGACTATGCGACGAGCGTCGTGCCCGGCGAGCCGCCGCGCAAGCGGGTCGGCCCGGCGGCGCTGATCACGCCGGTGCTGCCGCTGGTGCTGCTGACCGTGCTGCACCTCGACGCGATCGTTGCCTTCGCGCTGGCCGCGCTCTACGGCGTGCTCGTCACCCGCCCGCGCGCCGCGGTGCAGACCCTGATCGCGGCCTGGATCCGCGGCATCGAGGACGTCGCGCCGGCGACGATCCTGATGATCGGGATCGGCATGCTGCTGGTCGCGGCGCAGACCCCGCAGGTGCAGGCCGCCGTGACGCCGCTGGTCTCCGCGGTCGCGCCGCGCTCGCCGCTGGGCTACGTGCTGCTGTTCGGGCTGCTCTCGCCGCTGGCGCTCTACCGCGGCCCGCTCAACCCGTACGGCGTCGGCATCGGGGTCTACACCGTGCTCGCGACCCTGCACGTGCTGCCGCCGGTGGCGCTGGTCGCCGCGGTGATGGCGGTCGTGCAAGTGCAAAACGTCTGCGATCCGACCAACACGCAGAACGTCTGGGTGGCGAACTTCACCGGCGTCTCGGTCGAGCGCATCACCCGCTTGACGCTGCCGTGGCAAGTCGGCGTCGCCACGCTCGCCGTGCTGGCCGTGGTGATCGCGGGCGGCGCGCTGTTCGGCAAAGCGCCGTTCGCGATGCCCGCGGCGGCCGCAGCGACGGTGAATGCAGCGCCGACGACGACCGCAGTGCCGACGACCATCGCTTCAACCTCGTCAGCGCCCGCGGGGGGCGTGTCGCCCGCCGGGGGAGCCGCTACGAGCGAGCCGATCGGTTTGTTTGCGCCGACCGCCGCAGCTCGCACGCTCGCCGTGCTCGACGACGGCAGCCCCGCCGCGCAGACGGCCGCGCACGAGATCGCGGCCGAAGTGGGCCGGGGCTGGAGCGGCTATCGCGTGCTCGCCGCGAGCAGCGATCCGTCCGCCTCTGACTGCCGCGCTAAAACTTACTCCGCGGCGCTGCGCGTCACGTCGACGACCTTGGGCGGCGGCGACGCCCGCGACATCGGCGTCGAGTTGACCGACTGCGCCGGCTGGAGCGTCGACCAGTGGCACACCCAAGGTACGGACATCCGCCGGGCGGCGCTCGACGCGCTGTTCCGCATCCGCGTCTGGTCGCGCGAGCACCCTGGGCTCGCGGCGAACGTCTTCGAGCGCGGCCTGGCGTTCGATCCTGCCGACCCGCGCCCGACGTACTTCTACGTCCTGTTCAAGCCCAGCGACGGCTACATGCGCGCGCTGGTGCGCCCCGGCGGCCCGGCCTGGACCGCCGGCCTGCGCACCGGCGACGTGGTCGACAAGCTCGACGGCAAGTTCTGGTGGGAGTACGGCACGTACCAGACCCAACTGCGCGCCTACGACGGCAAACCGCACACCTTCGATATTCAGCGCGGAACCGTAGGCGGCCCGGCCGTGCACGTTGATCTGGGCCTACCATATGCTGGCAGTCGCGCACCATCATTCGACTGCTTACAATGAAGCAAAGGCATTCTCCATGACGAAGTATAAACGGATATTCCATAGCCTTTTTCTTGCTCAGCAAAGCTTCATTTTTAGACACTTTTGAACACGCATTCGGATGTACGAAAATATGCCAATTCCGTTGCACCGCTTTCCACTCGCAACTACCTGGATGGGCCAATTCTTAAACGAGGATGACCGTACAGCGGCCCTGTTACTCCTGGACTCACTTGACCTCGTTACTGGTAGTGAAGCGGAACGTTATGTGCTGGAGTCTTTGAACGAGATCGCTGAGGAATGCAATGGACCGCTTGCGATTTTCACATTACGAAAGTTGACTCAGAAAGAAGTTCAGAATCATTACTTTGGGTCTAAGGAAAAGCGAGCGAAAACAAACACGAAACCCGACAAGATAGAAGGTATCAAGTTCGGTAGCGATGGGCGAGCGGGGCATATGACTCGTGATCTCGCCGAGGGCTATCCAGGTAGGTTTCTTGATCATCCAAGTATTGATGAGATGCGCCAGAGAGAAGTCCGTAAAATCGTGCTCATCGATGATATCGTGGGGTCTGGGTCGCGAGTAATTAAGTTTGTTAAGCACTTGTATCAAAATAAGACTGTACGCAGTTGGCACTCGTTTGATTGGATCCAGTTTGTTGTCGTTTCATATGCCATGACAACGAAAGCTCGTAATCGTCTAGCTCGGCTGAAGAAACCTGATATTATAGTACGATATAGCAAAGGGGTTGGATCCCTAAAGGACACTGGGCTTAAGCCAGAGCAGCTTAACCAGATTCGTACAACGTGTCGTAAATTTGCGAAAAACTCTGATTACGCGCTTGGTTTTGACAATACTGAAGCTACGTTGGTTTTTGACTACGTCTGTCCCAACAACGTGCCGCAGATGTTATGGCGAGCAAAAGGCGATTATGTGCCGCTCTTTCCGGAAAAAACGATACCAGGTGGGCTACGCTCTGCATTTGGCACGCCAGCGATGCATTCAAATGCAGAAAACCGACTGAAGCGACTTGGCGAGAACCTAGCAGCGGGAGGATTGTCCTTTCTGCCGTACGATCACATGGCGATCGTTCTATTCTTAGCCGCTATCGGACGACGAGCACGGCGTACAGTATCGCTTTATCATAGCTTGTCGATTTATACCAGCTTGTCGATTGAGGATTGTCGGACCCTGAGAACTTTATGTCTCAATCAGGGGCTCATTACAACTAATAACAAGCTGACCGACAGTGGTTACTTCGAGTTGCGCCGTGCCCGTGCCCTATTCCATGCCCAAGAGCCAGTTGACGGAGCCCGGTTTCCGTACTATCCTAAGGCCTTGAGGGGAATGGAAAGCGTCTAGAGATGGACACGACTTCGGTTGGGTCCTGGGCACTGAGTGCGGTCGCCCGTCGGTTAATCAGCCGCTTCCGCTCTCGCGATATGCCACGGGGATGGCGCGTACGAAGGCTTCCGGGCTCCCCGTGCCATCTCACGCCATTCGGCGTCAAACGAGCATCTCACGCAGCGAGATGGTAGATGTCTTTCCAGTCCCCTCACACTTATAGGTTACTTGGCCGCAAGCGAGGCGTACCCGAGAGCGTACTTGACGCTGCTATTGCAGCGCGTGAATCGGTCTATAGACACTCTCGTTCGCTTACGCCTGTCCTTACGCTGGCGCATCTCGCCCAACTTACTAACACTGACTATGCATTTCTTAGGCAAATCGTTAGTCGTAATTTATCCCCGTATTACACATTCTCTATAGAGAAGCGCAACGGTAAGGGGTCTCGTGAAATATCAATACCGAATCGTCGCCTGAGATGGGTGCAGAGCTGGATTCATAAGCATATTCTTCTGCATGCATCGGCAAGTTCACAAAGCTTCGCTTATGTTCGTGGCGGTTCTGTATCGTATTGTGCCGTTCCACACAGCGAATGCCGCTGGTTAGTAAAGCTCGATATCCGTGGATTTTTCTCGTCAATTCATGAACGGCATGTTTATGCTGTCTTTCGCTCACTGGGGTACGGTGCGCTAATTTCGTTTGAAATGGCTCGCATATGTACTCGGATTCCTACAGGGCGGCGACGTGATTTTAGGGGGCGCAAACGGTATTCAATTACGGCATATTCCAACGGTCCCTCGCATCTTGGATCGTTGCCGATGGGTGCGCCTTCTAGCCCATTGTTATCCGACCTCTACATGCAAAAGTTTGATTTCGAGATGCTGCAGGTATCGGATGCTGCTGGCCTCGTTTACACGCGTTATGCCGATGACTTATTCTTTTCCTCGGGATCCGTTGATTTCAATCGGGCTATTGCTATGTCTCATGTCGCGCGGAGCAGAGCGATGCTTCGGAGCCTAGGTTTGGCATTGAATGAACAAAAAATCACAATTTGCCCACCAGGCGCTCGAAAGATAGTTCTTGGCTTGATCGTAAATGAAAGTAGCCCCCGTTTATCGAGCGAATTCAAGAAACGAATGCGACAGCATTATTACTTTCTTAAGAAATTCGGCCCTAAGGGACACGCTGATCGTCGCAGGTTTCGGTCATCTCTGGCACTTGAGCGGCACCTACGAGGGCTCATAGCATTTGCTGGTCAGATCGAGCCAGTTTATGCGGAGACGCTTTTAGAATCGCATCAATCTGTCGACTGGCCATCCTGGCCGCCGAATTACACTGATTGACATTAGCCGCCTCCGTTCTGAAGGACCTTGCGTCATGCCAGTTGACGGCTTGAAGCTATATCCGTATGAATTTAGCTAAAATTTTGTCTTTAACTAGTCCATTGGTTCACACTGATACCCCGAGCTGTCGTGCCACCAGCGGCATCACGTAGCGCGGTTCGACGCTGCCGATCGCGAGCAGGGCCTGGTTGAAGGCGGCCAGGTCGAAGCGGTCGCCCAGCACCGTCTTCATCGCGTCGCGGGTGCGTGAGATCGCGTCCAAGCCGACGTAGTAGCTCGAGAGCTGGTTGTGCGAGAGCTGCAGGCGGTGCCACTTGGTGTCCACCTGCGCGCGCTCCTGATAGGCTTGGCGCACCAGCAGGTCCTCGAGCTGCGCCTTGGTCATGCTCTGCGCGTGGTAGCCGGCGTCGATCAGCGTGTTGGCCTGCTCGCGCAGGCGCCACTTGAGCTGGAACAGCTTGAGCCGCGGGTCGCCCCCGCCGTAGCCCGCGTCGACCATCATGCCTTCGACGTACACCGCCCATCCCTCGATGAACGAACCGTTGCCGAAGATGCGCCGCACGAGCGAGGGCGTCGCGTTGTCGTAGCGGATCTGCACGTAGTGGCCCGGCATCGCCTCGTGCAGCGAGAGCATCTTCATCTCGTAGGTGTTGTTGTCGCGCAGGTACGACTGGACTTGGGCCGCGCTCCACGCGCGCGGGATCTCGTCGATGTAGTAGTAGGACTCCGCCAGCGGCGTGAACGGGCCCGGCGCGTCCAGCGACGCGCCGCCGAACCCCGCCATGAAGGCAGGCGTCGGCGTGACGTGCAGCGTGTCGGGCACCGGCAGCTTCAGCACGCCGCGCGCGGCGATGAAGCGCTTCGCCGCCGCGACGTCGTCGCGCGCGGCGGCGAAGATGCCGTCGCGCCCGGGGTGGTCCTCGGCCAGCTTGTCCAGCACCCGGCGGACGACCACGTCGACCGCGTCGGGCCGGTCCTCCGCCGCAACGTCGTCTGGGAACAGCGTGCGATCGAG
>CAXTNU010000188.1:0-7590 GCA_964245595.1 uncultured bacterium
GCGCGCGACAGCGCGCGCGGCGCGCCGAACGCGCCGCCGCCCAGGTTGGGGCGCATCGTCGGCAGCCCGGCGCCGAGCTGCAGCAGGTCGGGCAGACCGTCGCCGGTCAGGTCGACCAGATCGGTATCGGCATCGGTGAGCGCGGCGGTCCAGCCGGTGACCGGGCGGAACGCCGCCGCCGCCGGCCCGGAGTACGCGAACGTGCGGTCGGGTGCGGCCAAGACCGAGCCGTCGGCGGCATGGCCCTGCTCGCGAACGGTGCTCAGCAGCGAACGGCCGCGGCCCGCGTCGTCGGAATAGAGCAGCGCCCAGCTCCGCACCAGGCTGGGCGTCTCGCCGCCGACGTGCAGCTCGATGCGGCTGCAGCGCTGGGCGAGCGCGATCGGCGTGCCGTAGGTTCCGTCCAGCACGAGGTCGGGCCGCGCTTCGTACACGAACGCGAGCTGGTAGGTGCCCCACGCGATCGTCTGCGGCAGCCGCGCGCCGCCGTCGGCGAGCCAGGTGTAGGCGATCGCGTTGCCCGAGCTGTCGGTGCAGCGGTCGATCAGCCACGCCGCGGGCGGCGTGCCGCCCAGCTGCGCGTTGGCGGTGGTGCCCAGCGTGCAGGTCGCGTCGGTGCGATCGGTGACCGTCCACGCGCCGTCGGCGAAGCGAATCAGTTGCCCGGTGCCGTCGACCGCCGGCCGGAAGCGGCCGGCGCCGACGTCGACCAGATCGCCGACGCCGACCAGCGCGTACGTGCCGGGCGCGGCCGGATCGCGCGGATCGGCCGACGGCGTGAGCTTGCGGCGGATGCACATCAGCCCCAGCGCCCAGCCCAGCCCGAACGGTCCGTCGCTCGCGCCCGCCGAGTAGCGCAGCGCGAAGGGCGGCATGATGCCGTTCGGTCCGGCCGGCAGGCTGAAATCGAACCGCGCGCCGGCGGTGCCGGTGTTCAGGTCGACGTCGAAGCTCTCGCCCGATCCCGAGACCGAGCCGCCGCCCGAGGGCAGGTTGAGGATCTCGTCGGCTGTACCGCTGGTCTTGGACACCGTTGCTCCCGGGTGCGCTCGCGCGTCAGCCGCGCGGCTTGAACGAGTAGTCGAGCACGAGAACCAGGTTGCTCAGCGCCGAGAGGTCGAGCTTGCCGCCCGGCGCGAGGCCCGGATTGGCCGCCGCGCTCAGCGCGATCGTCCAATTGCCCAGCGCCGAGCCGCCGACCTCACCCGCCCACGCGCTGCCCGCCGCCTGCGAACCGATCGAGCCGCCGGCGGCGGTGACCGCCGAAGCGGCGGGCTTGCCCGGCGCGCTCAGCGCGATCGTGATGCCGGCCGCCGAGGTGCCGGGGTTCAGCGCCACCAGCAGGCTGATCGCGGTCACCACCGGGGCGGTCTGGTTGAGCGCGAAATCGGCCGCCGCCAGGCTCAGCGTGAGCGAGCCGGTGCTGGTGAAGGCGTAGAACAAGTCGGGGTAGAGCCAGGCCAGCGGGATCGTGCGCTGGCGGTCGTAGTAGCCCGGCCGGCCGGCCAGCTGCGCGAGCACCGTCGGGGTCAGCGTCGGGTCGAAGCGCGTTTCGTACAGGAACGTCAGCACGACGTCGGTCAGCGTGCCGTAGTTGATGTCGTTGAGCGCCGGCGGCAGGCTCAGCGTCCACGTGCCGGCCACGCCGGCGCCCTCGAAGATGCCGGTCTGGTTGCCCGACGACGAGTCGAGCGGACCGTCCACCGCCGCGGCGTAGTCGGAGATGACGAGCGTCTCGGCGCTCTGGATGCGCAGCTTGCTCGGTGCCGCCGGCGTCGCGATGTCGGACGGCAGCCGGTACACCGAGATGCCGCCGTTGCCGAGCGTGCCCGAGATGCCGCTGGGCGGCACGATGCCCTGGACGTCCACCGTGACCCGCCTGATGCGGCCTTGGTACGAGCCCGGGTAGGCCGAGTCGAACGCGTCGAGCGTGGTCTCGAACGCCATGCTGCCGGTCTTGCGCAACTGCGTCTCGAACAGGTACCCGTAGTTGGTGGCAAGCGAGATCGAGGTCTTGACGAGCTGCTTCTTGCCGCGCTTGGACGTCACCAGATCGTAGGTGAACGACTGGATGTCGGCCATCAGCGCATCCGCCGCCAGCAAGCCCTCGACCACGCCTTGGTACGAGTCCTGGATCGCGCTCAGAGCGGTGTCGTTCTCGAAATTGTACGCCTGCTGCATCAGCTTGGCGGCGCGCAGCGCCATCGTCATGTAGCGCTGGTAGATCTGCAGCAGATAATCGCCCATCGCGCGCCACACTTGCGGCGTGAACGTGTTGGCGTTGAAGACCGCCAGGGCTTGGGCGGCCGACGACGCCTCGAGCGACGCGACGGCGAGATTCGCACCGGCCGCGGTCACCTGGGCGTTGGCCGCGGTCAGCTCGGCCTGGGCTTGCGTGACGGCCTGCTGCATCTCGGCCGCCGTGCGCTTCATCGAGTCGACTTGGTACTGCTGGCTGACGCGGTTCGCCGCGAGCTGCGACGCGGCCGCGACGGTGGCGGAATCGCCCGAGATCGTCTGGCCGGCCAGGAACTGGCTGGCCATGTCGCTGACGCCCCGCCAGTCGCCGTCGTCGCCGCCCGAGACTTGTTGCGCCGTCGCCTGGATCAGGATCGCCTGGCTGTTGGACGAGGCGTACTCGTTGGCGTCGTTGGTCGCGTCGGCCGCGCGCGTCTGCGCGAGCGTTACGCCGGCCTGGTACGCCGCGGCTTGGTCCTGCGCCGCGATCACCTGCTGCCGCGCGGCGCCGACCTGGGCGTTGGCCTGGGCGACCTGGTTGGTGAGCTCGGTCTTGGTGAGCTGGGCCTGATCGGCCGCGCTCCAGTAGTTGATGACCTGCTGCTCGGCCTGCAGCGCCAGCTGGGTGAAGTTGACCGCGACCTGCTGCAGGTACGCCGAGGTCCAGATCGGCACCGCCGCCGCGTAGTTGCCCCAGAAGTCGAGCCCGGCGTCGATCTGGGTCTGCTTGGCGTAGATCTGGAGCAGCACCGACGCGAGCGCGGTATCGTCGGGGCTGACGCCGCTCGCGCCGCTGGCGGCCAGGGTCGCCAATTGCGGAATCAGCGTCTTGGCGATCGTCGCCGCGGCCGCCAGCCCGGTCAGCGTGTAGAGCGGCGTCGCGGGCGGCGCCGCGGCCTTCCAGGTGAGCACCTTGCCGTACGCGGCGGCCGCCGCGACGCGGTCGCCCTGCTGGTAGGCGCTGTTGCCCCAGTCGCGGTACAGCGAGGCCAGCTGCAGCCAGACGTACGGCCCTTCGACCGCGGTGTTGATGTAGGCGTAGCCGGCGGCTTGCAGGTAGTAGGTCTCCGCGGTCGCGTAATCGCCCAGCGCCTGATAGCACTGCGCGAGCGCGAGCGGGATCACGTAGTAGTAGTCGTGCGGAAGCAGCAGCGCGCGCTGCCACAGCGTCTGGCCGTCGAGCAAGACGTCGGGCAGAAGCTTCGCCGCGGCGTGCGGGGCGTACAGGAGCGATTTGATCGCCGCGATGTCGGGGCTGCCCGCGGCGGTCCACTGGATCGGCTTGACCGCGGCTTGCGCCGCGCTGCCGGTCAGGATGCCGGCCTGCTTCTGCGCCAGCAGCGCGATCGGCAGCGCGGGCGCGGTCGGCGTCGGAATGAACGCCGCCGGCGAGAACGCCGCCGCCGAAAAGGCCGTCTGCGAAAACGCCGCGCGCGAGAACGCCCCCGACGAAAACGCCGCCGGCGCCAGCGCCGGGCTCGTTTCGCGCAGCGCGGGCTGGGTCACGGTGGTCGAAGCGGCGTTGGGCGCCGCGGCCGCCAGCGGCGTCAGCGCCGTCGTCACCGCCGCATCGAGCGTCTTGGCGCGCGTCACCGCCGCGGTGCTCGCGCCCGTATTGCCTTGCGCCGTGTAGATGTTTGCCAGGCGCATGTCGGCCAGCGCCTGCGAGGTCGCGGTGGCGTTCGCGCTCACCGTCGTCAAGCCGGCACCGTGCAAGCTCGCGGTCGCGCCGAGCAGCTGCGGGCTGATCGCGGTCGGCGGGCGAACCGGGCTGGGCGGCGTCGGCACCGGCAGGATGTTGAGCCACTGCGACGTGGCCGACAACAGCGAATCGAACAAGGCGGGATCGCGCGTCAGCACCGAGTGTAGCTGCAGGCCGACGGTCGGCGACCACTGCGGGTCGAGGTGCGCGTAGATCAGCGATTCGGCCGCGTGGTAGGTGTCGATCGCGGTGCCGTAGTCGCGCCCGTTGAACGACGCGGCGGCCGCGGCGAGCAGCGACGCGATCTGCGCCAGCAGCGCGGCATCAGGATCGGATGCCCCGCTCAACCCGAGCTCGAGCGCCGGCCGGTCGACGTAGCTGTACGTCAAGAGCGTTTGCGTGAGGGTTGCCATCAGCGGCCTCTCGTGCAGCGAACGGGTGGGCGGCGGCCCCGCGCGCCGTCGTACCAGCGCGAACCGCGCATACAGAAATTGCCTAGCGGTTCAAGCGGATGCCTCATTGTACCGTACCGCCCGCTCGGTGCCAAACGCAAGCCGGCCCGAATCACACTTCGCGGCGGATTTCGGGAACGAATCGCTCATGCCGGATTTCACGGTCGGTCCCGTCGGACATTTCGGGCTCGCGGTGCGCGACCCGCGCGCCAGCGCCGCCTGGTTCACCCGCGCGCTCGGGCTCGCGCCCTACATGGAGGCCGAAGACGATCTGGCCTCGGTCGGCAACGACGCGGTCACGATCTGGTTCGAGCGCGGCACGCCGGTGCCGGCGACGCTCGGCCACCTGGCGTTCCGGCTGCGCGACCGGGCCGAGTTGGAGCGCGCGCTGGCCCACCTGCGCCGCGAGCAGGTCGACCTCGAAGACCCGGGCCACGAGATTGGACCGCAGGCAGAAGGCGCGCCCGACGTCGGTCTCTGGTTCCACGACCCCGACGGCTACCGCTGGGAACTCTCCGCGCCCGGCTAGCGGTCTACCGCTGCGATGCAGCAGTCGTACACCAGCGAGATCGCCCGCGCGGAGCTCGTTTCGCTCGACGACGAGCGGCGCGCCTATTACGCCGTCCCGGCAGGCGCCGGGCCGTTTGCGGCCGTGCTGGTCTACCAAGAGGCCTTCGGGATCAACGACTACGTGCGCAGCGAGGTGCGCCGGCTGGCCGAGCACGGCTACGCCGCACTGGCGCCGGACCTGTTCCGCGGCGAGACGTTCGGCTACGACGAGTGGAGCAAGGTCGAGCCGAAGCTGAAGGCGCTCACCGACGACGGGATGCTGGCGGACGTGCGCGCCGCGCTGGCGTTTCTCGACGCGCAGCCGGAAGTCGCGCGGCGCGCGTACGGTGCGGTCGGGTTCTGCATGGGCGGCCGGCTGGCGGTGCTGAGCGCGATCGCGCTGGGCGAGCGGATCGCCGCCGCAGCGTCGTTCTACGGCGGCGGCATCGCGCCCGACCAGCCGCGCTTCTTCACGCCGCTGCGCGAGCGGCTGGCCGAGGTGCGGGCCGCGCTGCTGCTGGTCTACGGCGCCGACGACGCGGGGATCGCGCCGAGCGAGCACGGCCGCATCGCCGAGACGCTCTCCGCGCACAAGGTCCGTTACACGCTCAGCGTCTACCCCGGCGCGCCGCACGGCTTCGCCTCGCGCGACCGAGAGAGCTACCGCCCGGCGCAGGCCGAGGCGGCCTGGGGCGAGACGCTGGCGCTGTTCGACGCGACGCTCCGCTGAACGCTCGGGCGCGAGCGCTCGCAAGCAGCCGGAAGGGGTCGTTGTGGGTACCCGGTGCTCGTGCTGAATCCCGAGATCCCCACCAACCGCCGGCCGGTCGACCGGCTCGGCAAGAGCCCGTGGCTGGCCGGTGTCGCCGCCGCCGTCCAGCCGGTGGTGCAACGGATCCTGGCCGCGGCGGGCTCGGGCGTGAACGACGCCCTGCACGGGACGGTCGCCGGGCACCCGTTGCACCCGGCGATCACCGACGTGCCGGTCGGCGCATGGACGGTGACGGTCGTGCTCGATGCGCTCGAGCTAGGCGGCCGGCGCGACGTCGCGTTCGCCGCCGACGCGGCGCTCGTCGTCGGGCTGCTCGGCGGCGTGGGCGCGATCGCGACCGGCTGGGCCGAATGGTCCGACACGCAGGCCGAGCCGCGCAACGTCGGCATGGCGCACGCACTGCTCAACGCGGTCGGTTTCACCGGCTACCTGGCCTCGCTGGCACTGCGCCGCTCCGGCCGGCGCGAGGCCGGCATCGCGACCGCCATGTTGTCGTACGGCTTCACCTCGCTGGCGGCGTACGTCGGGGGCGAGCTATCGTTCGGGCTGCAGCTCGGCGTGCGTCACACCGCCGAGCCGCTCGCGCCGCCCGAGGACTTCACGCCGGTGATGTCCTCGGACGCGCTAAGCGCGAACCGCCCGGTGCGGGTCGACCTCGGCGGCATCCCGGTCCTGGTGTCGCGCACGGACGCCGGCGTGTCCGCGATCTCGGCGGCGTGCACGCATCGTGGGGGACCGCTCGACCAAGGGACGTTCGCCGACGGCTGCGTCACGTGTCCCTGGCACGGTTCGGTGTTTTCCCTGACCGACGGCTCGGTCGTGCGCGGCCCGGCGGCCTTCCCGCAGCCGCGCTTCGAAGCCCGCGAGACCGGTGGGAGGATCGAGCTGAGGGCGCTGCCGGTGTAACGCGCAGCGGGGTTTGGTTGCCTGGCTGCGAGAGCACCGGGAATGCAACTGACTTCCGCAGCCGATGCGTTCCTCACGTACTGCGTCGAGGAAAAGCACCTGTCCCCGAATACCCTCCTCGCTTACCGCCAAGATTTAGCGGCGTTCAAGCGATTCGGGGACCGTCGACGACGCTTGGAGGCCGTCCAAGGTGACGACCTACTGGAGTACCGCAACAGTCTGACGCGGAGCGGCCTCTCTCCCGCGACTACAAAACGCCGTCTCGCGTGCCTGCGGGCATTCTTCGCCTGGAGTGTCCGGCGATCTGTGCTCGAGCAGTCGCCATTCGCCCGAATCGAACTGACGGTCCGCCTTCCGGCGCGGCTTCCCCGCTGTTTAGACCGGAGCGAACTGCGGCGGCTAATGCGGTGCCGCGCAAGGCTGGGAGCGACGTGCTCGCTGGCCGTCGGCCTGCTGCTTGCGACCGGAATACGCGTAGGTGAGCTGACGACCATGCGCCTCGCCGACATCGACGCTTCCGGCGAACGGATACGTATTTTTGGCAAAGGCAGCCGCGAACGCACGGTGTTCGTCATCGACGAAGCGCTCCGGAAGGAGATTCGCGAGTATATCGATTCGCGTCATGGCCGGGACCGAATGCAGAGCCGAAAACTTCTCGTCGATGTGGCGGGGCGGCCCGTATCGTCCGAAAGGATTCGCTCCCTGATTCGTGCCCTCGCAACCGATGCCGGGCTGTCGCGTCGCGTGACTCCCCATATGATGCGCCATACCGCCGCGACGATGCTCTTGGAGTCAGGGACGGACATTCGCTTCGTCCAGCGGCTGCTCGGCCATTGCAGCATCGTCACGACACAGATCTATACCCACGTCAGCGACCAGGCTCTTCGTACCGCCCTCTCGCGAGCTGGCGTTCTAGCCCAGTTCCGAGATGCCGCTCCTAGTTGATGCCATGATAATAACTGAGAATTATG
>CAXTNU010000189.1:0-7545 GCA_964245595.1 uncultured bacterium
CCCCGCCCCGTTGCGGGGGCGCCACGCCCCCCCCTTCCCCGGCGGCCGCCGCGCGCCGCCGCCCCCGCCCCGTCACGCCGCCCGACGCGTCGCTCGCGCCGGCGAGCGCGTCCGCGTTGGCCTCGCTGCGCACGTGGACGCCGCTCATGACGGTGGTGTAGCCGTTCTCGTTCTGCTGCCAGCTCCGCCCGCCCAGCCGTCCCTCCAGAGAGTGGAACGGCCCGATCGTCGTCGCGGTCAGGTAGTCGTCGCCGCGCCACGTGTCGTGCTCGACGCCGTCGAGCCCCTCGCGCCGAATGCGGTAGGTGATGCGGTACGTATCGCGCGGCTCGGGGTGCCCCAGCGCCGCGCGGCTCTTGGCGAGAAGCTGCGCGAGCGAGATGTCGGCCGGGGCGTACGCCGCCGGCCACGCCCGCGCGTCCGGCCCGAGTGCCGGCTCGGCCGCGGCCACGAACGCGGGCGCCGACAGCAAGACCAGCCCAAACAGAAAACGCCACGCCCGAATCGTCATCGGCGCGGCTTCCGCTGTTTTCGCGCCCGCTCCTACAGCAAGGCGAGCGTTAACCGAAACGTCGCAATCGAGTGCGCGTCGTCCCTCAGTCTCCGGTCCGCACGAAGGCGTCCCAGTACCAGATGCCCCACACGCCGACCAGGCACGACCAGGCGATCAAGGCCGTGCCCCAGAGCGGGAGGCGTTCGCGCTCGCGCACGCCCAGCGCGATCAGCACCAGCACGAACGGCTCGAAGTCCAGCGCGTGGCGCATGCCGAACTGCACCCAGCCGTTGAGGTAGTAGAAGAACGAAGGCCCGGCCACGAGCACGATCGTCGCCCAGAGCAGCCAGACTACGCGCCGCCGCCTCGGTGCGAGAAAGGCCAGCACCAGCGCCGGGCTGGTCCAGGTCAGCGCGATCCCCTTCGGGTCCACTTTGAAGATGGGCCACTCGGCGACTTGGCGGTACTCCGCCAGCACCGGCGCCTGCAGGAAATACGACCAGAACTCGTAGGGGAAATAGCTCAGCCGGAACGGGCTGCCGCTGGTCTGGCCCCAACTGTCCTGCTGGAAGAACAGGGTGTAGCCGATGTCGCGCGGCGTCCCGTACTGGATCACGTCGCGCGCCACCCAGAGCGCGAGCGCCGCCGCGACGACCGTCCCGAACGCGATCAGCCGGCGCTGGCGGCCCTCGGCCGGCCCGAAGAGCAGCGCGCCGTAGAGCGGCAGGGCGAGGATCATCGAGAAGCGCGAGCCGAAGGCCAGCACCGCCCACAGCCCGATCAGCCAGCCGCGCTTGCGCCCGAAGCCTTCGGCCAGCGCGAACAGGGTGAAGGCGACCGCGGCGGAGTGGGCGATGAACCACACGTCGCCCAGCATCGAGCACCACCACAGATCGGTCCCGGCGAACAGGAACGCCAGCAGCAGCACCGCCCGCTCGTCGCTCAGCTCGAGGTTGCGCAGCAGCCGCAGCCCGGCTCCCAGCGCCAGCAGGCAGAGCACGACCGCCTCGGTCGTCTGGTTGGCGGTCTTGAAGACGGCAACGACCGGCACGAGCAGCAGGGCCGGCACGGGTCCCTCGATGATCCAGTTTTTGTCACGGTAGGCCAGCGAGTCGATCACGGTGTCGTGCCGCTCGACCCACAGGTGGCCGTCCAGGATGGACTGGGCCAGGATCACGTCGTTCTCGTAGGGCGTCTTGCGGCCGTGCGAGGAAACGAGCAGCGCCACGACGACCAGGACGGCGAACCCGATCACCCAGGGCGAGGGGAGGGTCAGCCGCTTCCATGCGCTCGTCATGCCGCAGCGCCGTTTCGTCCGCGCGTAACCACGGCCCCGCCGGTGCGGTACAAGAACTCGTCATGTACCAGCGACGCACCCCTTCCGCCCCGTACGCCAACCGCTACGCGGCGGCCCCGGCCGTTCCGGTCTCCGGCCTGCTGGGCCAAGTCCTCGGGATCACCGGGGTCGGCTTCCTGGTCACGGCGCTCGCGGCGTACCTGTTCCGCGGCGTCTCGCCCCTGGTCGGCCTGATCGCCTTCTTCGCCGGCTTCGCGCTGATCTTCGTGATCAACGGCGTGCGGGCCAACCCGCGCGTGGCGCTGCTCTGGTTCTATGCCTTCACCTTCCTCGAGGGCATCGGGCTGGCGCCGACGATCGCCCGCTACGCCCACGCCTTCGGGCCCGAGGTGGTGGTCGACGCGGCCGCGACGACCGGCTTCGGCATGCTCGTCCTGGGCGGCGTGGCGTTCGTGTTCTCGGTCGACTGGCGCCGCTTCTCGGGAATCGCGACCGGTGCGCTGATCGCGCTGCTGGTGGTCGGTCTGATCTCGGCCTTCACCCACTTCGTCCACCCGGCGACGTACGCGTGGCTGACGCTGGGCGTCTTCACCCTGCTCACGCTGGTCGACTTCAGCCGCATCCGGGCCGGCGGCAACGGGCTCACGGCGGTCGACCTGGCGCTGGCGATCTACCTGGACGGGGTCAATATCTTCATCGCCCTGCTCCAGCTGTTCGGAATGCGCTCGCGCGACGACTAGGCCCGCCCGCGATCCGAAGTCTCGCTGGAACCGGGGGCCTTCCGGCCCGGTTCCTGAAGCATGACTCATGGCGCGCTCGTACGATGAAGAAGCGGCTCTCCCCGCCGGTGACGTTCTGCACGAGGCCTGCGGGGTGGCCGGCATCTACGCGCCCGGCGACGATGTCGCTCGGCTGACGTATTTCGGCCTCTACGCGCTCCAGCACCGCGGCCAGGAGAGCGCCGGGATCGCGGTCGGCAACGGCCGCGCGATCGACAGCCACCGCGAGATGGGGCTGATCACCGGCGTCTTCGACGAGGACGTCCTGGGCCGGATGCGGGGCGACGTGGCGGTCGGGCACACCCGCTACTCGACCAGCGGCAGCTCGATCGTCTGCAACGCCCAGCCGTTCATCGAGGAGTCGGATCTCGGCCCGTTCGCCTTCGCGCACAACGGCAACCTGACCAACACCGACGAGCTGCTCGCGCGGCTGCCCGCGAACGTACGGCTGATCGCGACCTCGGACTCCGAGGTGCTGGCCATGACGATCGCGCTGGCCGACGGGGCGACCTGGCCCGAGAAGATCAAGGCCGCGATGCGGATCACCGAGGGCGCCTACTCGGTCGCGCTCTGCACGCCCGACGCGCTCTACGCGTTCCGCGACCCGTGGGGCGTGCGGCCGCTGTGCATCGGCACCTACGGCGTCGACGGCTACATGGTCGCCTCGGAGTCGTGCGCGCTGGCGACGGTCGGCGCGCACTACCTGCGCGAGATCGCGGCCGGCGAAGTCATCGCGATCGACGCCGCCGGCATTCGCACCGAGCACATCGAGATCGTCAAGACGCCCGCGCTGTGCATGTTCGAGTACATCTACTTCGCGCGCCCCGACAGCGTGCTCTCGGGCCGTTCGATCTACATGGCGCGCTACGAGATGGGCCGCGCGCTGGCGCGCGAGCACCCCGTCGACGCCGACGTCGTGATGGCGATTCCCGACAGCGCGATCCCGGGCGGCATCGGCTACGCGGCCGAGAGCGGCATCCCGTACGTCGAGGGCCTGATCAAGAACCGCTACATCGGGCGCACGTTCATCAGCCCCGATCAGAAGCTGCGCAGCCAGGGCGTGCAGCTCAAGTTCAACCCGATCGTCGAGAACCTGCGCGGCCAGCGCGTCATCGTGGTCGACGACTCGATCGTGCGCGGCACGACCACGCCGCGGATCGTCTCGCTGCTGCGCGACGCGGGCGCGCGCGAGGTGCACTTGCGCATCACCTCGCCGCCGATCGTCCATCCCTGTTTCCTGGGCGTCGACATGGCGACGTACGCCGAGCTGATCGCCGCCAACCTGACCATCGAGCAGATCTGCGACAAAGTCGGGGCCGACTCGCTCGGATTTTTGAGCATCGCCAACCTGGTCGGCGCCACCGGCCGGGCCGGGGGGGATTTCTGCCTGGGCTGCCTGAACGGCCGCTATCCAACCATCCCGGCCGTCTCGCACGGCAACCTGCAGAGCGACCAGCAGCCCGCGCTCAAGGCTTGAGGAGGAGATGATGGACGAGCGGTTGGTCTTTCGCCTTTCGCCCGCCGAGCGCAAGCGGTTGCGGCCGCTGGTGAACGCGTCGGCGCTGCCGTGGTACTTCTATGCTGCGGTGGTCGGCCTGCTCGGAGCCGAAGTCGTGTTCCGCCTGGTGGCCCACGGCCCCGAGCCCAGCCTGATCTTGCCGCTGCTCAACTGCGTCGTGATGAGCGCCTTGTGGCTAACGAACGCGAACGCGCACCGGCTGGCGACGGAGGGCGCGCTTGCCCTGACCGAGACGGGGCTGACCGGAACCGTCGATGGCAAGCCGGCGTCGATTCGGTGGTCGGACGTCTCGAGCGTCCGTGACGTCGGCAGCGCCGTCGTCGTCATCCCGCGCGGGTTCCGGTCCGCCGTGGCGATCCCGAAGACCGGCATCGCGGACCTGCCGCGGCTGTGGGCGGTCTTCCAGGACCGGCTGATCGCGAAGCGCGGCCTGGTCCTGTCCGCGGCGACCCGAACGGACATCGCCAACACCGCCTGCTGATCCCAGTTTCCCCATGCCGCGGGCTGGCGCGACCGCTACACGCCGGGCTCGGAGGCCGCGGGCGGGTCGCTGGCCGGGAACGACTCCGCCTCGGCTTCGTCGTAGGGGTCGGGCTCTTCGGTTGGCGCGCTGGCCTGGTATTCGGCGGGCTGGTCGGGACGCGAGGGGTCGCTGACCGGCCCGTTGGGGTCTTGGCTGGGGCCGTCGGGGTCGGGAATGACGGGCTCTTGTGGGTTCATGCCACCCGCTTACCCGCCCTGGCGAGTTCGGCCGAAGGCCGAGCGCGACGAAGCGCGCTCGGCCCGATCCGTCTAGGCTGTGACCGCCGACTTGGCGACGCCGTTGACGGCGCCCGTGCCGTTGCGGGCCAGGTCCTCGACCAGGCTCAGCATGGCCCGCACCGGGGTTCCGTTGGGTCCTTTGGCGAGGTAGGGCGACTCGCTGTCGCCGTACGCCGTGCCGGCGATGTCGAGGTGGATCCAAGGCGTGTCGCCCGCGAACGCCTTGAGGAACGCGGCCGCCGTCTCGGCGCTGGCCGCCCGCCCGCCGGTGTTCTTGAGGTCGGCGATGTCGCTCTTGATCTGGTTGTCGTACTCGGGGTAGAGCGGCAACTGCCAGTAGCGCTCGCCGACGTCCTTCACGACGTCCAGGAAACGGCCGACGAAGGCGTCGTCGTTGGACATCGCGCCGCTGGCGACGTGGCCGAGTGCGATGATGCAGCCGCCGGTCAGGGTCGCCGTGTCGACCAGCTTCGTCGCGCCGAGCTTCTTGGCGTAGCAGAGCGCGTCGGCCAGGATCAGCCGGCCCTCGGCGTCGGTGTTGATGACCTCGATCGTCTTGCCGTTCATCGCCACGAGCACGTCGCCGGGCTTGACCGCCTTCGAGCCCGGCATGTTCTCCGAGGCCGGCACCAGGCCGATCACGTTGAGCTTGGGCCGCAGCTTGCCGATCGCCCACATGGTCGCGATCACGCCCGCCCCGCCGGACATGTCGTACTTCATCTCGTGCATGTTCTCGGCCGGCTTGATCGAGATGCCGCCGCTGTCGAAGGTCAGCCCCTTGCCGACCAGGGCTAGGATCTCGCTCGAGCCGGGATCGCCCTGGTAGGTCATGACCGAAAGCGTGGCCGGCTCGTTCGAGCCGCGCGAGACGCCCAGCAGCGCGCCCATTCCCTCGCTCGCCATGCGGGCCTCGTCGAGCACGTCGAACGTCAGCCCCGCGTCCTGGGCCAGCTCGCGCGCGCGCGCCGCCAGATCGGTGGGGGTCATGTCGTTGGCCGGGGTGAGGGCCATCAGGCGGGCATTGTTGATCGCCTCGCCGAGCACCGCGCCGCGCTTGGCGCCGGCCTCGACCGCGTCGGCGGGGTAGTCGCCGGCCAGGATCGCGACCGCGGCGGTCTTCACCGGCCGGTCGGGCTCGGTGCGATAGGTGGTCGTGTCGATCGTCGCGGCGAGGGCGCCCTCGGCGACGAACGACGCCGCCAGCGCGCCGTCCAGGCCGGCCGGCAGCGCGAACGCCACCTGTTCCACGCCGCGCTTGCCGAGATACCGCACGGCGGTGCCGGCGTACTTGGCCAGCATACTCGGGCTGAGCTTGGCGCGCTCGCCCAGGCCGACGACGAGCACGCGCTTGAACGGCTGGTCCTTGGCGTGGACGAGCGACGTCTCGTTGAGCTTGCCGACGATCTCGCCCGAGGCGAGGACGTCGGCGATCGCGCCGCCGAGCGCGCGGTCGACCTCAGCCGCGGCGCCGTCGATGGCGGAGCCGGCGAAGACCGGGACGACGAGCGCGCCGGTCGCGACCGACGCTGCCGCGTCGTGCGAGACGTGGACGTGCATGGAGTTCCTCCGAGATGACAGAAGCGGTCGACCGACCGTGAAAGACAATCAGTTCGGTTTACGCGCGCCGCGAGCGGTGCCCTCCGATGCGTGACGCCTACGCTCGGGCCGGGGTGGACATCGACGCCGGAAACCTGGCCGTCCAGCGCTACCGCGACGTGACCTCGGCCTGGACCCATCCCGACCAGCTCGGCAGCCTGGGCGGTTTCAGCGGCCTGTTCCGCCTCCCGGGCGACGGCAAACGGGCCCTGGTCGGTTCGACCGACGGGGTCGGCACGAAGATCCTGATCGCGGCGGCCATGCGGCGCTACGACACGGTCGGCGCCGATCTGGTCAACCACTGCGTCAACGACATCCTGGTCACCGGGGCCGACCCGCTGTTCTTCCTCGACTACCTCGCGGTGGGCAAGCTGGACCCCGAGGTCGCCGCGCTGGTCGTGGCCGGCGTCCACCGGGCCTGTCGCGAGAACGGCTGCGCGCTGCTGGGCGGCGAGACGGCCGAGATGCCCGGCGTGTACCGGCCCGACCACTTCGACCTGGCGGGCACGATCGTCGGCCTGGTCGAGCTGGCCGCGATGCCCGATCCCAACCGGGTCGCGCCGGGCGACGCGCTCGTCGGCCTGCCCGCGGTCGGCCTGCACACCAACGGCTACACCCTGGCCCGCGCGCTGATCGAGGAAGCCGAGTACGCGCAGCCGTTCGCCGGCACGACGTACGGCGACGCGCTGCTCGCCCCGCACCCGTCGTATCTGCGCGAGGTGCGCGCGATCCGCGCCGCCGCGGACGTGAAGTCGATGGCGCACGTCACCGGCGGCGGCCTGCTCGAAAACATCCCGCGCACGCTGCCCGCCAACGCGGTGGCGGTGTTCGAGCCCGCGCGCTGGGAGGTGCCGCCGGTCATGGCGGAGCTGGTGCGGCGCGGCAACCTGGCCTGGGACGAGCGCTACCGCACGCTCAACATGGGCGTCGGCTACACCTTGATCGTGCCGGTCACCGACATCGACCGGGCGCTCGCGGCGGCGCCCGGCGCGCGCGTGGTCGGCTTCGTGCAGCCGCGCCGCGCCGACGAACCGCAGGTGATCGTCCGCCAGCCCCGCGCGTAGCGCGATCGGTGGCGGTCAACCTCCTCGCCGCGCTC
>CAXTNU010000190.1:0-7167 GCA_964245595.1 uncultured bacterium
GCCCAGCGCATCGTCGACGACCTCGTAGCGCGCTTCGACGTCGCGAAAGGAGCCTAGCAGGGTGGTCAGCAAGGCGCGGCCCGAGGCCGACTGCGCGGTCAGCGCGACGGTGCGCCGGCCCAGCAGCGCGGGCGGCACCGGCGACACGAACAGCACCGAGCGAACCGGGCCGTCGGCCGCGATGCAGACGTCGCCCAGGAGGTCGTAGGCCGCGCGGTTGGCCAGGAAGTGCGCCGTGCTGATCGCCGCGACGTCCAGCTCGCCCGCCGCCAGCGCGGCGTTGAGCGCGGTCGGCACGCCGCTGGTGACCTCCACCGCGCGCGCGACCGCGCCGAGGTCGAACGCGGTCTCGACCGGCGCGACGTTGGTGTACGCGATGCGGCCGTAGCGCAGAGGCTCAGGCACCGGCGCTCACGAGCTGGCCCTGCGGCAACCCATCCTCCGGCTTCCAGTCGGCGGGAAAGACGTCGTAGGTCGAGTTGCGCCGCACCGCCTCGTAACCGGCCTCGGCGATCAGGCGGCGGAACTCGCGGTCGTCGACGTACTGGCCCGACGACGTGCCGGCCGCGTGGTAGATGCGCTCCTCGTCGGTCGAGCCGTGCGTGCCGTCCATGTCGTCGGCCCCGAACTCCAGCGCCAGCTGGCAGACCTTGAGCCCCTGGATCATCCAGTAGGCCTTGATGTGGTCGAAGTTGTCGAGCATCAGCCGGGCGACGGCGAACATGCGGATGTCGTCCAGGCCCGAGGTCCAGCCGTGGTGCGAGAGCGCGTTGCCGTCGGGGTGGAACGCCAGCGGGATGAAGGCGTTGAAGCCGGGCGAGCGGCGCTGCGACTCGCGCAGCATGATCAGGTGCTCGACCCGCTCCTCGAGCGTCTCGATCGTGCCGTAGAGCATGGTCGCGTTGGACGCCACGCCGTGGCGGTGGAGCGTCTCGTGGATCTCCAGCCAGTGCGCTGCGTCGACCTTGTTCGGGCAGACTTCCTTGCGGAAGCGCGCGCTGAACACTTCGGCCCCGCCGCCGTTGACGTTGTCCAGCCCGGCCTCGCGCAGCTGCCGGCAGATCTCGTCGTAGGAGAGCCGGTGGCGGCGCGCCATGTAGTCGATTTCGGCCGCGGTGAAGAGCGAGAGCTGCACGTGCGGCAGCAGCTCCTTGAAGCGGCGCATCAGCGGGAGCCAGTAGTCGAGCGAAAGCTGGCGCGGGTCGTGCCCGCCCACGATGTGGATCTGGTTGAAGTTGGTCCCGGTCTCGAGCGCCTTGGCCACCACCTCGTCGGCCGACATGCGAACCTTGTCGGCATCCTTCTCGCCGCGCGCGAACGAGCAGAAGGTGCAGTTCGCGTAGCAGACGTTGGTCGAGTTGATGTAGCGGTTGAGGACGTAGTAGACGTGGTTGCCGCTCTTGCGCTCTTTCGCCGTCTTGGCGAAGCGGCCGAGCGTATGGATGTCCGGGGTGCGGAACAGCACCAGCCCGTCTTCGTGCGAGAGCGAGATGCCCTCGTCCAGTTTGTGCTCGATCGAGCGGAGCGCGGGGTCGGTGGTGCGCACGGACATGTCCTTTCGAGTATCGGTGCTGGACCCCGGTTGCGCCATGACAAAAGGAAGGAGCGCCGCCGGCGGCGGCGCCCCTTCCCGGCGCGAGAAGCCGCTAGGCTACTCTTGGCCGGGGGCCGCGGCTGAGACCGTGACGTCGGCCTGGCCGGGGCAGGTCGTGCCCGAGCACGCCGTGCCGCTGTTGTTGATGACCGGCGACTGCGCCGGGCTCGCCCCGACCGGGACCGCTTCGATCGCCGGGTAGTCGAAGCCGACCGCGATGATGCGGACGGTGTCGCCGACCGGGATCGAGGGGCCGGTCACGCCGCCCACGACCGTCCCGAGGTTCGCGGCGAGGGTGGCCGTCTGCGGGCCCGTGCCGCGCATGACGAGCGTGTAGTAGGTGCCGGCCGTGGTGTCGGTGATGAACGCCAGCGTCTCGCTGACGCCCGCCGGCACGGTGACCGACACCGTGCCGCCGCCGGCGCCGTCGGTGACGTAGGCGGGCGCCGGCATCAGGCCCAGCAGCGCGGTCGAGGTCAGCGCGGTGGACGCGGTGACCGGCGGAACGCTGACGTTGTTGCCGGGGATCGCGACGCTCAGGCTGTACGCGCCGGCGACCGGCGTCAGGGCGAAGGTCGTGAAGCCCGAGGGATAGCCGTTGAACGTCGTTCCCAGCGAGCCGTCCTTGAAGTTTGGAACGAACGAGTTGCCCGGCCCGACGTAGTACGCGCGCTTGGTCGCGCCGTAGTACGGCATGGAGTTGGACGAGGGGTAGAACACGGAGTTGTTCGCGCCGGTCTGGCTTGAGTTCACGGCCAGGAACCCGTACGCGAACGCCCCGACCGCGGTGCCGAACGTCGTCGGCGGCGGGGCGGGGTTGGCGGAGGGAACTTGCGTCCGCCCGCTGATCGTCATCGTGCCGGAATCGACCCCCGCGGCCGACGCCGGAGCGGTGTTCGTGAACGGCAGCGTGATGGTGGGCGTGTCCGCCAGCACCGCCGACAAGCCGTTGGGCTGGCGGAACGTGACGACGGTGTTGAGCGCCGGCGTGCCGTTGAGGTTGGCGGTACCGACCTGGAATTGCAGCCTGGACTGTCCGGCCACGTCGGCCGGAGTATACGGCGGCGCGGCCGCCTGACCCGACGTGCACGCCGGGAGGGTGCAAAGCCCTCCCAGCGCGACGACGAGCGCGAGTGATCGTTTGAGCACTATCGATCCCTTACAGCGCGTACTGATAGTAGAGGCGGAACGTCCGCGGAGACCCGTTGGGCGTCAGCAGATACGGCTGGTTGTAGCCGCGGACCGAGCCGTAATTGACGTAGCCGAGGTTGGGGCCGAAGCGCGCCGTGTTCGACGACGATCCGCTCAGCGGGCCGCTGATGCCGGTCGCGACCGGCTGATAGCGGGCGTTGAGGGCGGGCTCGCCGTAGAGCTGGTTGAACACGTTGCCGACCAGCACGCCGACGGTGTTGCGCGTGTTGGGGCGGTTGTACTCGAAACTGACCGTCGTGTTCAAGCGGGCCTTGGTGAGGTTGCCGCCGGCGCTGCTGGTCTCGGGCGTTCCGCGCGAGGCCGCGATGTTGGGGTTGAAGATCGACCCCGGGTTGGCCGGATCGACGTAGTTGGTCGCGCCGGTCGTGCCGCCGGTCGCCGACTGATTGGTCACGTTGGTCTGCGGCACGTTGTAGTTGACGCCGTTGTACAGGATCGCGGTGAGGTTGCCGCTGCCGTACGGGTAGCCGCGGTCGTAGCTGACGATCGGGTTGATCCGGAAGCCGCTGTGCGTGCGGTACTGGAGCGCCGCGACGACGTTGAACGGCGAGATGAAGCCGACCCGGTACTGGTTGCCCAGCGCCAGCGACGGCGGCGGAATCGACGGGAAGAAGTCCTCGTTCGCCGAGGTCGGGATGACGTTGGAGAACTCGTTGATGTACGTCATCGCAAGCGAGCCCGAGAAGCCGTACGTGGCGGTCTTCGTCAGGTAGAACTCCAGGCCCGTCGTCCGGTTGATGCCGGCGTTGGTCGTGACCGACGGGTTGAGCTGCGGGTTGCCGTTGGCATCGACGAGCGGCACGCCGTTGACGATGCGCTGCGAGGCGACCAGTGCGAACACGTCGTAGCCGCGGCGGTAGAACGGGGTCAGCTTGACCGCCAGGCCGTTGCCGAAGTCGTGCTGCAGCGAGGCGTCGTAGTTGGTGAACGTGGCCGGCTTGGCGGCCTCGATCGGGATGCCCGCGCCGTTGTTCTGCTGCAGCCAGTACAGCTGGTCGGCGTAGTCGCGGCAGGCGCGGTCGCCCGTCGGTCCGCAGACGGTGAGGTCGGCGGGGATGCCGACGAACGCCTGGGTGTTGTTGCTGGCGGCGCGAGCGTCGACGTAGCTGATCGCGGGCAGCTGCACCGAGCGACCGTACGAGAACGTCACGCTGTTGCGCGGGTTGAACTGGTACGCGAAGCCGAAGCGCGGCTCGAGCACGCTGGGCTGGCGGCGCTCGTTGCCCGGGTCGACCAGGACGTCGTTGGCCGCGATCGGATTACCGGCCGCATCCACCGTCGTCGCGATGGGGTAGTAGTACGCCGACGTGTAGCCGTTGCCGCTCGCCGGGAGGTACGCGCCGTCGGTCAGGCGCGGCAGCTCGAAGTGCGTGCCGTCGACGCGCAGACCGGCATTGATCTTGAGCTTGTCGGTTGCCTGGAACTGGTCGCTGATGTAGTAGGAGAGGTCGTGGCGGTTGGTCTGCGGCGACTGGTCGTACGCCGGCAGGCGCGGGACGCCGTTGGGGAAGTACTGCTGGAGGTATCCGCAGACCGGCCCGTCGGCACCCGTCGGATCGCACGAGGGCGAGTTCGCGGGCAGCGCGTCGAAGAGCTCCTGACCGCCGACGGGGTCGAAGATGTCGTTGAAGAGCCCGTACGTCGCGCTGTTGTACGTGTTGATCGGGTGGACGAACTCGTACTTGCCGCCCAGCGCCAGCAGGTGCTTGGAGCCGAGCTGCTTGGTGAGGTCGGCCGCGAAGCCGGTGCGCTGGCCGCCTTGGAGCGAGTACTCGTCGCCGACCGCGCCCGGGCCGTAGGACGCGGCGTCGTTGTACGGGTTGTCGAAGATCGCGGTCGCGTTGACCTTGTAGAGCTTCGCCGTGAAGTACGTCGAGGCGTTGAGCGAGTTGGTGTACTGCAGCTTGACGGTGTCGTTGGGCTGGTTCTGCGCGTAAGGCCGGTTGAGCCGCTGAATCGGATCGACCTGGCCGTACGAGAGCGGCATGACCTGCTGGATCTCGGCCTTGCTCAACCCGGTGTACAGGTTGGCGTAGTACAAGAACACCGGGTCGTTGCTGCGGAAGTACGGGTTGGGGAAGTTCTCCGTGCTGAAGAACGTGTTGCTCTGGTTCTGGTAGAGCAACTGCAGCGACTGGCTGTTGTCGCGGCCGAAACGGTACACCGCGTTGTTCACGAAGTCGCGAACCGAGCGGTAGTAGTTCGAGGCCGGCCGCCCGATGTACTCGAGATCGTTGGCGTGGTTGCCGTACGTGTAGCCGTTGCCCTGGCCGGTGAAGCTGAGGTAGTTCGACAGCCGGCCGTTGGGCGTGGCGAAGCCGTACTCCGCCGCGAACTGGCGGTTGAAGCTGGGCGCGCCGATGTCTTGCTCGATCGAGCCGAAGGCCGGGCGGCTGCCGCGCTTCACGGTGATGTTGATCTGCCCGGTGCCGGCGTTGCCGACCGAGGCGTCGCCCGCGCCGGGGCTGAGCTGGAACGACTGGACGCCGTTGAGGTTGAGCCCGTTGACGAACTGGCTCGTGATCGCATCGGTGTAGTCGATGCCTTCGAACTGGAAGCCTTCGTCGTTCTCGCGGCCGCCCCGGATGACCGGATAGCCGCTGCTGTCGGTGGTCGCGCCCGGCAGCGTCGTCAGCAGCGCGGTTTCACTGGTGCCGTGCGGCTTGCCGAGCGCCGTCTGAATCTGCGTCCCGGTGACGCTGTACGTGTCGACCGGCTGCTGCGGCTGGAAGGCGCTGACCCCGCTCGCGCGGCTGGTCGTCGTGCCGATCGACTTCAAGCGCTGCACGAGCGCCTGGTTGAGGGTCGTGGTCTGCGTCGCGTTGACCGTCACGCCGTTGATGACGGCGTCCTGGTATCCGGGCAGCGAGAACGTGACCGTGTAGGTGTCCGGCGTGAGGCCGACGAGGCTGAAAAAGCCTTTGGCGTCGCTACGCGTGGTGAAGCGCCCCGAGGGCGCTGCTGCGATGACGCCGACGTTCGCGGCGGGCTGGCCATTCGGGCTGGTGATCTGGCCCTGGATGTTGCCCGTCGTCGTGTCGGCGTTCACCGGCAGCGTGATGGACGCCAAGAGACCGACCACGAGCGCCATACCGATGATGCCGCGCAAGGGTCGGCTCAAGGCGTGAACGATTCGTTGTATCACGCTAAGCCTTTGGTGAAAGTAAGGGGGAAGCTGGCCCACTCGAGCGAGTGGGCCAACAGATTATGTCTTGGTTAAAGAGCCTCGGTCCTGCCGTCCCATCCCACCCGCGTGGACCTTGACACGATGCCGGGCCCTTATACGGTTGACACGTTGCGCGGGCAAGCATTCTAGCCGCAAGGGGGCCGCTTGCGGTCGCGGGAACGGACCGGGTTCGTGAGCGCCATGACCCCGACCGCGCTCGAAGCGGCGGTCGATCTCGAGCCCCCGTCTCGGACGTTCGCCGTCGGCGTCTGGCACCGTTTTCGCCAAGCGCCCGCCGCGCTCGTCGGGGCGGCGGTGGTGGCGGCGATCGTGCTGCTCGCCATCTTCGCGCCGCTGGTCGCGCCCCACGACCCGCTGGCTCAAGACCTGGCGACCGGCGCGCACGCCCCTTCGGCCGCGCACTGGTTCGGCACCGACAAGCTGGGGCGCGACGTGTTCGCGCGGATCGTCTACGGAGCCCGGATATCGATCCGGATCGGTTTCGTCGCGGTCGGCCTGGCGATCAGCGTGGGCACCCTGATCGGGATGATCGCCGGTTACGCCGGCAAGCAGGTCGAGGCGGCGCTGATGGGCCTGATGGACCTGATGCTGGCGTTTCCTTCGATCATCCTGGCCATCGCGATCACGACGATCCTGGGCCCGAGCATCACCAACCTGATGATCGCGGTCGGGATCGTGTACGTGCCGCAGTACGCCCGGCTGGCCCGCTCGGCGGTCCTCGCGGTGAAGGAGCACGAGTACATCGAGGCCGCGCGGGCGATCGGGGTGCGCACGCCGGCGATCCTGGCCCGGCACGTCCTGCCCAACATCCTGGCGCCGCTGCTGGTCCAGGCCACGCTGGGCATCGCGACCGCCGAGCTGGAAGCGGCCGGCTTGTCGTACCTGGGCCTGGGCGCCCGCCCGCCGCTGCCCGAGTGGGGCGCGATGCTCAACGACGCGCGCGACTACTGGCTCTCCGCGCCCTGGGCGCTGCTCTTCCCGGGCATCTCGATCACCGTGCTCGTGCTGGGCTTCAACCTGCTCGGCGACGGCCTGCGCGACGCCCTCGACGTCCGCCAGAAATAACCCGCCCGGTACCCGATGGTCGTCGCGCTCTCGCTGGCGGTAGCGGTGTTCTACGGCGCGGCCGACTTCTGCGGCGGGCTCGCCACGCGCCGCGCCTCGGCGTTGGCCG
>CAXTNU010000190.1:7177-7542 GCA_964245595.1 uncultured bacterium
GTGGGACGTTGCCACGAGAGTGACGTCGCGATCGGTGGGCTGGTCGCAGGCGGCGGGTCTGCGGGTGCTGCTGGCCGCGCTGCCGTTCGTGCCCGGCGTCTTCAGCCCGAGCGACCTGGTGGTCAGCCTCGTCTGCGGCGCCTGCGGCACGCTCGCCGTCGGGCTGCTCTACCGCGGGCTGGCGATCGGGGTCATGGGCGTGGTCTCGCCGATCACCGCCGCGCTCTGCGCCGCGCTGCCCGTCGCCTGGGGCATCGGGCGCGGCGAGCGGCCCGCCGCGCTGGCGCTGGTCGGGATCGCCTTCGCGCTAATCGCGGTGGTGCTGGTCTCGGCCGCCACGCCGTCCCCGGCGGAGCCCGCCGGCG
>CAXTNU010000191.1:0-7542 GCA_964245595.1 uncultured bacterium
CTCGCGATCCGCACGGCGTGCGCGCCGCACTCCAGCGCGGCCCGCTTCACCGCCGCCGAAAGCCGCGCCGCCTCGGTCAGCTTCGCCGGCGCGGCGAGCGGCTGCGCCGTATCGATCGGGCTAGAGGGTCGGAAGACCGCCACGACGCTTCCTTCGCGGGAAGGCGGCGTCGACCCGGGCGAGCTCGTCGTCGCTCAGGCGCAGGTCGCCGGCGGCGGCGTTCTCCTCGACGTGCGCGATGGTCGACGCCTTGGGGATGGCGAACGCGAGCGGGTCGCGGGCGAGAAACGCCAGGATCACCGCGCGCGCGCCGACGCCGTGCGCGCGGGCGACCTCGTCGAGCACGTGCGCGCCACGCGCGTCGGTCCAATCGCCCCGCCCGAACGGCGTGTACGCGACCAGCGCGACGCCGTGCGCGCGGCACCAGGGCAGCTCGTGGTCCTCGACCGTGCGCTCGCCCAAGTTGTAGAGCACTTGATTGCAGGCGATCTTCGCGTGGTCCAGCGCGGCCTGTGCTTCCTCGAGGTCCGCGACCTCGAAGTTGCTCACGCCCAGCGCGCGGATCTTGCCGTCGTCGAGCAGCTTCTCCAGCCCGCGCATCGTCTCGCTCAGCGGGCCGCCGCCCCGCCAGTGCAAAAGGTAGCAGTCGAGATACTCCGTGCCCAGCCGCTCGAGCGAGCGCTCGCACGCCGCGATCGTGCCGGCATAGCTCGCGTTGGACGGCAGTACCTTGGAGACGACGAACAACTGCTCGCGCGGCAGGCCGCGAATGGCCTCGCCGGCCAGCCGCTCGGCCCCGCCGTCACCGTACATCTCGGCGCTGTCGACATGCACCATGCCCAGCTCGACGCCGCGCCGCAGCGCGCGCTTCGCCTCGTCCGCGGCCGCGCCGCGGAGCGGAACGTTCCACGTTCCCTGCCCGATGACGGGCACCGGGCGACCGGTCGTGCCGAACACGTGCGTGATCATGCGGAGCAGCGTACCCCGATCTACAGCGGCGCGTCGACCAGCGGCGTCTCGGCGGCACTCGCGCTCGCGGTGCGGGGGTGGCGCGGGTTGAGCCACTGCAGCACCGCGCTGCGGCTGTTGTCGCCCGCGAAGGTGTGGTCGCTGTTCACCGTGACGAGCGTCTTGTCCGGGCTCGGAATACGGTCGTACAGATCCTGCACCGACGCGCGCGAGACCATCCCGTCGCGCTCGGCGGCGATCAGCAGTACCGGGCGCCCGGCCAGCCTGGGCAGCGCGGCATCGATCTCCGGCTGCCAGGCGTGCGCCGCCGCTTGCAGGGTCAGGCCGTCGACGTAGGACGAGCGCAGGTCGACCACGCCGCGCGCGGACAGGGCGTCCAGGGCGCTGGGGCGGCCATAGCCGGTCGCAATCGAGATCAAGCCGGCGATCGACGGATCGCGCCCGGCGACGCACAGCGCGGTGGTCGCGCCCATGCTGTGGCCCAGCACGTAGGTCGGACCTGCGCCGCGCTCGCGCGCGAAGCGCACCACCGCCGCGGTGGCGTCGAACAAGTCCTCGACCGTGCGCAGCGTGCCGCCGCTCGCGCCCAGCTTGTGGCCCGGAAAATCGAGCGAGTACACGCCGAAGCCGTGGCTGGCCAGGAACGCGCACAGCCCGTCGAGGTTCTGCTTGGAGCTGGAGTAGCCGTGTCCCGCCACCAGCGTCACGCCGCGCGCCCGGCGCGCCTCGTACTCCAGCACCGCGATCGGGTTGAAGCCCGCGCTGACGCGGTGCAGCGTGACGTTCACGAGGCGGTGTTCGCGATCCAGGCCGCGCCGCCGTCGCGGTAGACCTCGCGCTTCCAGACCGCGACCCGCGCCTTGAGCGCGTCGATCGCGTAGCGGCAGGCCTCGAACGCCGCCCCGCGGTGGGGCGCCGCGACGACGACCGCGACCGACGGCTGGCCCAGCTCGACCCGCCCGGTGCGGTGCACCAGGGCGATCTCGAGCGGCCCGAAGCGCGCGCGCGCCTCGCCCGCGATCTTCTCCATCTCGGCGACCGCCAGCGTATCGTAGGCTTCGTACTCCAGCGCGACGACCGGGCGCGGGTCGCCGGGCGACGTCTCGCGGGTCGTGCCCAGGAAGGTCACCACCGCGCCGTGCGCGTCGCCGCGCACCGCGCGCTCGAGCGCCGCCGCGTCGAGCGGGTCCGCCGACAGGCCGATCATGCTACCCGCCGCCGACGGGCGGCATCAGCGCGATCTCGTCGCCCTCGTGCAGCGCGGTCGCGCCGTCGGCCAGCGCGCCGTTGCGCGCGAAACGGGTCACCCCGCGCAGCGCGTCGATCCCGCGCGCGTCGCGCGCCAGCCCATCCCACAGCGCGTCGAGCGTCGTACCCTCGGCCACCTCGACCGCGCGCGATCCGAACCCGAGCAGCTCGCGCAGCCGCGCGAACGCCAGCACCTGAACTCGCATCACGCGCGCTCCGCCGCCACGTTCACACCCCGCCCAGATCGGTGCTGTAGTCGTGCTCCTCGAGCCAGGCGCGGGAGTCGTCGTGCAGGCCGAGCAGGTCGATCCGGTTGCAGGTCAGCTTGTGCAGCAGCACTTCCCAGAAGTGCGCGCCCTGCGCGTAGATGTCGTCAGGAATCTGGTTGTGCTTGCGGGTGAACTCGCGCAGCGCTCGCCAGTCGCGGCCGGCGAGGATGCCGCGCAGTTCGGCTTCGTACTCGGGGCTGGGGGCGGCGGGCTGCATCAAGCCGTCTTCTTCGCCGCCGGGAAGCAGAACCGCTCGATCGCCTGCGCCACCCCGTCGCGGTCGTTGGACGCGGTGACGTAGCGAACCGACTCGCGCACCTCGGGCAGCGCGTTGCCCATCGCCACGCCGATCCCGGCCCAGCGCAGCATCGGCACGTCGTTGCGCGAGTCGCCGATCGCCAGCACCCGCTCGGCCGAGACGCCGAAGTCGGCGCACAGCTTGGCCAGCGCGTTCTTCTTGCTCGCTTCGCGGCTGAGCACCGCGCACTCCACGAAGTCTTGCCAGGTCTCGTAGCGGAAGGCCAGCGGCAGATCGCCGAACTCGCGCTGCATGCGCTGCACCGACTCGGGCCCCAGGAAGCGGATGAAGGTCGGCGCGCCGTCGCGCAAGATCTCGCTCAGCGAGGGCGCTTCGCGCCAGCCCGGCCCGCGCATGTCGTCCATGTAGATCTTGGAGCCCTCGAGGCGGTGGAAGGCCTCGTCGTGGTAGACCGCGATCGCCAAGCCCTGCGCTTCCGCGAACTCGATCATGGGCTTGGCGTACTGGAGCGGAACCGGGACGTGCTCGAGGATCTTGTTGGCCCCGAAGTCCTTGGTCAGCGCGCCGTGGCAGCAGATCACCGGCAGGTTGAGCCCGAGCTCCTTGGAGACCCGGATCGGGGTGTCGACGCCGCGGCCCGTCACCAGGACGACCCGGATGCCGGCGGCCAGGGCGGCCGCGATGGCCTTGCGGTTGCGGGGGCTGACGGACTCGTCGGGGGCCAGCAGCGTGCCGTCCAAGTCGAGCGCGACGAGGTCGATGGAGGTGGTTGGCGTGATTGACATTGGTGAGTTCCGTGAACGTCGGGCGGCGGAGGTCCGTCTCGATCGCCCCCGGGCAGAGTGCAACGGGGGTGGCGTCGAACGCGTTGCCCTACTATCATGCGCAGCTTCGCCGCGGTCCTCGCGCTCCTCGCCCTGAGCGCCGCTCCGGCCGCCGCTCAGCCGGCTCAGCGCTGCTCGCACGACATCTTCGACGTCGGCGGAAAAGCCTTGGCCGTCACCGTCTGCGCGGCCGCCCCGGCGGGCGGCAAGGTCGCCGTCAGCGAGTCGTTCAAGGGCGGCTCGGGCAGCTTCTCGCGCTCGACCGCGATCGACGTCCTGGGCGACGCCGCCGTCTCGCGCGCCGTCGACGATGCCGGCTTGAGCCCGCTGGGCATCAACGGGACGCTGCACCTGACCCTCGCCTACCGTGGCGGCGCGGTGACGATCGAGCACGCCCTGCTGCTGCCCGGCGCGACCCCGCTCAAGTAGCGCTTCGCCCGCACGGCGGGGCGCGGTCCGCAACCTGGGAGGGCTAACCTGGTTCAGTGCGACCGAAATGTGGTGTCGACGACGCTGATGCCCTGTACCAGCGTGACTCCCGAGCTGGACTCTGCCGGACGGGCCGAGTACCTGACCGAACACCTGCCCAGGGGACTGTTCCGCGTCCCGGACGGCGCGGACGCCGATGTGGCCTGGCGGGTCGCGCCCGATCCGTTTCCGCTCTCGCCCACGACCCTGGGCGCGATCGAGACGCTGGGCGACGACCTGCTGGCGTTCTACCGGGCGCTCAACGCGCTCTACCTGCGCAGCGCGCGCGGCACGGCGCCGGCTTTCATCGCCGAGGAGCTCGACCGCGGCAAGCCCGAGGCGATCGTCAAGCTGGCCCGCCAGAACCGCTTCAAGCAAGAGGTCCCGCGGGTCATCCGGCCCGACCTGATCCTGACCGAAGACGGCTACGTCGCAAGCGAGCTGGACTCGGTCCCGGGCGGGATGGGCTTCGTCGGCGCGATGGCGCGCACGTACTGCGAGATCGGGATCGACACGGTCGGCGGCAGCGACGGGATGGCCGAGAGCTTCGCCGCGATGCTGGCCGCGGCCGGCGGCGTCGAGCGGCCCACCGTCGCGGTGGTCGTCAGCGAGGAGTCGGCCGACTACCGCGGCGAGCTGACCTGGCTGGCCGGCCGGATCGACGCCCTGGGACTGGGCGAGATCGTGGTCTGCAAGCCGCAGGACATCGTCTTCACCGAGGACGCGCTGTTCGTGCGCCGCGCCGACGGGCGCGAGGAAAAGATCGACGTCCTCTACCGCAACTTCGAGCTGTTCGACCTGCTCAACGTGCCCAAGAGCGAGCTGGTCCTCTACGCGGCGCGCCACAACCGGGTCAAGCTCACCCCGCCGCCCAAGGCTCACATGGAAGAGAAGGCGTCCTTCGCGCTCTTCCACCACCCGAACTTGCGCGCGCTGTGGCGCGCGGAACTGGGCGAACAGGTCGACGCGAGGCTGCTGGGGATCTTCCCGCGGACCTGGATCGTCGACCCGCGCCCGATCCCGCCCCAAGCCGTGATCGCCGACCTGAGCGCCGGCGGCGTGCCGGTCAACGACTGGTCGCAGCTCGAGGACCTGGGCAAGAGCGAGCGCGACTACGTGCTCAAACCGTCCGGGTTCAGCGAGTTCGCCTGGGGCTCGCGCGGGGTCAAGGTCGCCAACGACATGCCGCGCGAGGCGTGGCGCGACGCCCTGCACGCGGCGCTCGCGGCGTTCGAGACGACGCCGCACATCCTGCAGCGCTTCCACAAGGGCCGCCGGGTGCGCGTGCCCTACCTCAACCGGGCGAAGAACGAGGTGGTCGAGATGGATGGCCGCGTGCGGCTGTGCCCGTACTACTTCGTGCTCGGCGACAAGACGCGGCTGGGCGGGGTGCTCGCCACCGTCGCGCCGGCCGACAAGCGGGTGATCCACGGCATGACCGACGCGATCATGGCGCCCTGCCGCCTCGCCGAGGACGGGTTCTGAGCCAGGCCGCCGGGGCCGAGCACTACAGCCTGACCCCGCACGGGCGGTTCCTGCACCGCCTGACCTCGTTCGGCGTCTCGGGGCTGATCGGCGTGGCGGTGTTCTTCTTCGTGCCGAGCTGGCTGCTGGGCGCGACGCGCTTCGTGGCGGCGTACGACGCGGGTGTGCTGACCCTCGTGATCTTTTTCTGGCGCACCGCGCTGCACTGCGACGCGCGCCTGAGCCGCGCGCGGGCCGCGCTGGACGACCCCGGGCGCAACCTGATCTTCCTGATCGTGATGCTGGCGGTCGTGGTCGGGTTGGTGTCCGCGGTCGCGATCCTCGGCCACGGACCCAAGGTTCAGAACCCGCTCGAGAAGTGGGAGGCCTACATCCTGGGCATCGGCGCGATCGCGCTGGGCTGGGTGCTGGTCCACACCATCTACACCTTCCGCTACGCGCACCTCTACTACCACGACGACGACGACGACGGCGAGCCCGAAGGCGGGCTGAACTTCCCGGGCGACGAGGAGCCGTCGGATTTCGACTTCGCTTATTTTTCGTTCTGCATCGGCACCGCGTTCGCGGTCTCGGACGTCGAGGCCACGACGACCACCGTGCGGCGCGAGGTGCTGATGCACTCGATCATCGCGTTCGCCTACAACTCGGTGATCGTCGGCATGGTGATCAACGTGCTGGCCGGCATCCTCTCCGCCGGCTCGAGCGGCGGCGGAAAGTAAGCCTCAGCCGCCGGCTAGACCGCCAGGGAAAAGACCTTCGTCCGGCGGGTCGGCGCCTCGCGTCCGAGCTCGCTGAGAAACGCGAGGTGGCCCCGCGCGGCATTTGCGAAGCGGGCGATCGCATCGTCTTCGCTACCGCCGACCGCCAGAACGTCGGGCAGATCGGGACTGGTAGCCCCGAAGGTTCCGGTTTCTTCGTCGGCCTCGACGATCACGGTGAACACCATAGCCGCCACCTACTTCAACCCTAGCCGTTTGCGTAACTTCTCCCACGCTCCGCGCGGCAATTCGCGCCCTTCGGACCCGTCGAGCGAGTACACGTCACCGGTGTCGGATTGTAGAAGACCGTGTGTCGCCCTTGCCGGGGCGCTCGACGGTGTAGCCATTGTCACGGAGCAGCTTCTTCACTTCACGGACGCGAGGCGGCATGGTCCAGCTCCGATCGCTCAGCCCGGCAGGGCGTCGAGCAGGGTGTCGATCTCGGCGGCGGTGTTGTAGCCGTGCGGGGAGACGCGGAGCGCCGCGGGACGGGCCGTCACAACGATGCCGGCCGCCGCGAGCCGTTCGCCGAGCGCGACGTGGTCGGTGCCGGGCCGGCGGAAGCGGACGATGGCCGACTTGACCTCCTCGCGCGAGCGGTCGCTCAGCACGTCGTAGCCGCGCGCGCGCAGGCCGTCGGCGAGGCGGTCGGTGAGCGCCAGGACGTGGGCTGCGATGCGCTCCACCCCGGCTTCGGCGAGGACGCCGATCGAGGTCGCCAGCGCGAGCGCGCCGAGCAGGTTGGGCGTGCCGGCCTCGTAGCGCGAGGCGTCGGGCGCGAGCGGCTGGTCGTAGGCCAAGTAGTCCCAGATGTCGGCCACCGACCGCCAGCCGGGCAGACGCAGCGCGATGCGGTCGAGCAGCGCCGCGCGCAGCCACAGGAACGCGATGCCCTGGGTCGCCAGCAGCCACTTCGGCCCGCCGCCGTACACGGCGTCGACCCCGGTCGCCGTCACGTCGAGCGGGAACGCGCCCAAGCCCTGGATCGCGTCGACGGCCAGCAGCGCGCCGCCGGCGTGCGCGACCTCGGCCAGCGCGGCGAGATCGTGCCGGTAGCCGTCGTCGAACGCCACCCACGAGACGGCGACCAGGCGCGTGCGCGGCGAGAGCGCGGCGCGCAGCGCGGCGGGCGTCATGCGCCGCTCGGGTGCGAGCTGCGTGACGATCACGCCGCGGGCGCGCAGCGCGAACCAGGGGTAGGCGTTGGCGCCGAACTCGTTCGCCCCGATGACGATCTCGTCGCCCGGGCCGAGGTCCAGGCC